>NZ_SZNL01000002.1:109416-190919 GCF_005068605.1 Sulfitobacter sp. 15WGC
TTCCTCGCCCAGCCACAAAGGCGTACCGATGATCAGAATGTCGGCGGCCAGCACCTTTTGCCAGATCGCGGGCCAGTCGTCGCGGTCCCAGCCGTGTTCGGTCATGTCAGGATAGACGCCGGGTGGCACTTGGTAATCCAGCAAGTAGAGATGTTCGACACCCACGCCCTGCGCCTCCATGATGCCCGCGCTGGCGTTCATCAAGAGCTGGGTGTGGCTGTCGCCCGGGGTCTTCTTGAGCGAGCAGTTGACGTAGAGCGCATTGAGATCGGAATAATCAGTCACGGCCAAGTTCCTTCTTCAGTTGCTCCAGTTCCCGGTCAAGGAAGTAGGAGGTGATGGAGCGGATGATGACCAGCATCAGAAGGAAGAGCAGGTCCGCAAACCGCAGGCTGATGGCGGTGTGGATCACGTCCGAGACGATGAAAAGCTCCAGCCCGGCAAGGATGTAGCGCCCCAGTTCGATCCGCTCGCGGTTGGTGCGGCGGACGCGCTCTGGCCCCTTCTGGGCGATCTCGGCGATCGTCACCCCGGTCAGGAAACGTGCCGCCCCGATCAGCAGCAGAATGATGGCGGCAATGTCGATGACCGCGGCGAGGATCTCGAAACCCTCGATCAGCCAAGGCAGAAAATGGTGCATCACACCGCCTTCTGTCTCCAGTTCTATCAGGTTTTCCATCCTGATCCCTCCGTCCTGTTTGGCCGACACAGCGAGACGCGGTTAATAGGCCGCCCCCAAACGCAGCGCCTGTTCCCCCGTCATCTGCATCAGGCAGGCCAAGGTTGCAGGTCCGCCGCCTGTGCCACCGCCCCATTGGCTGCGTTCATAATCGCAGGCGGCATCGCGGAAGGTAATCCACGCGCGCTGCATGTCACGCAGCGCCTCGGCCTGCGAAGGCAGTTGCGGTTGGTAGAGGGCATTCTCCTCATCGGCGGATTTCGCCTGCACCATGCGGGCGCGGTAATTCTCGTTCAGCAGGCCATCCCAAAAGGTCAACTCAGCATCGCGACACCCGCCCATGCCGACGGTCGAATAGCCGCCCGGCCCCTCCATGCAGAGGTTGGCCGACAGGCCAATGCAGGCGCGCTGGTCGGTGAACTCCTCGGCCCCGGCCAGACAGTCCGCCGTGGCGGCATCGGAATAGGTGATGTCCTGCGCGGATACCGGCCCCGCCAAAAACGCGCAGCCCAGCAGGAGGGCGCGCATCACATCGCCCCCATCATCTCACGGCCCACCAACATACGGCGGATCTCGGAGGTGCCCGCACCGATCTCCATCAGCTTGGCATCGCGGAAGATGCGGCCCACCGGGTTATCGGAAAGGTAGCCCGCGCCGCCCATCGCCTGCACCGCCTGATGCGCCTGCACCATGGCTTGCTCAGAGGCATAGAGGCAGCAGGCCGCCGCGTCCTGACGGGTCACGTCGCCGCGGTCACAGGCCTGCGCCACGCTGTAGACATAGGCCCGCGCCGAGTTCATCGCGGTGTACATATCCGCCATCTTGCCCTGCATCAGTTGGAAATCCCCGATGCGCTGGCCGAACTGCTTGCGCTCGGCCATGTAGGGCATGATCTCGTCCAGACAGGCGGCCATGATGCCGAGGCCGATGCCCGCCAGCACGACGCGCTCGTAATCGAGGCCCGACATCAGCACGCGCACGCCCTTGCCCTCTTCGCCGAGGATGTTCTCGAAGGGCACTTCGCAGTCCTCGAAGATCAACTCGGCGGTGTTGGAGCCGCGCATGCCGAGCTTGTCGAAATGCTTGGAGGTCGAGAACCCCTTCATCGACTTCTCGATCAGGAAGGCGGTGATGCCTTTGGAGCCGGCCTCGGGGTCGGTCTTGGCATAGACCACCAGCGTCTCGGCGTCGGGGCCGTTGGTGATCCAATACTTGTTGCCGTTCAGACGGAAGTGGTCGTTCCGCTTCTCGGCATGCAGCTTCATGCTGACCACGTCACTGCCCGCGCCCACTTCGGACATGGCCAACGCACCGACATGCTCGCCCGAGCAGAGCTTGGGCAGGAACTGCGCCTTTTGCTCCGGGGTGCCGTTCAACTTGATCTGGTTCACGCAGAGGTTGGAATGCGCCCCGTAGGAGAGCGAGACCGAAGCCGAGGCCCGGGCAATCTCTTCCACCGCGACGGTATGGGCGACATAGCCCAGCCCCGAGCCGCCGAACTCTTCCTCGACGGTCATGCCCAGCAGGCCCAACTCGCCCATTTCCTGCCAAAGCTCGGCGGGGAATTCGTTCTTGCTGTCGATCTCGGCGGCCATCGGCTTGATGCGCTCCTGCGCCCAGCGGTGCACCATCTCCCGCATGGCCGCGACGTCTTCTCCCAGATCAAACTGCATACTTGCGTTGAACACGGCTTCTCCCCCCGATTTATTGAACGCTTGTTCATTACCTACCGCCCCGCCCGCTTTGCGTCAAGCGGCGCGATGTGGAACCGCCCCGCGCCGCGGCGGGTTGGCCCTGCGACCAAGCGAACACTACAACAAAGCGAGATGCAAATGAGCGATGATCTGAAGAAAGAGTTCTGGGACCGTCTGGACGACACCCGCGCCGGGATGCTGATGACCAAGACCGCCCGCGCGATCCCGATGACCCATTACATCGACGAAGACGACCGCGCCGCCGTGCTGTGGTTCATCACCGCCAAAGGCACCGATCTGGCGCAATCCGCCGAAGGACGCGCCGCCGCTGAATACCTGATCGCCAGCAAGGACGAATCCCTCTGGGCGCGGATCGACGGCCATGTTTCCGCCGTGACCAACCCGACTGAGTTGGACAAGATTTGGAACGCCATCGCGGGCGCATGGTTCGAGGACGGCAAGCAAGACCCGGATGTGCAGCTGATCCGCTTTGACCTCACCGAAGCCGAGGTTTGGGCGACCGATGGTGGGTTCAAGTTCCTCTATGAGATCGGCAAGGCGCAGATGACCGGCCAAAATCCCGACATGGGCAAACACGGCACCATCCGTTTCTAAGCCTAGCCCCCCTGAAAAACGGCGCTGACCTCGGCCCGGATGATCCGCGCGATCAAGGCGCAATCCTCCAGCGAAAAGGTCAGCGGCACGCGCATGTCGATCAACCCCGCCAGCACCGCATCGCTGGCGGGCATTTTTTCAGCCCGCGCATAGCGCCATGTGTCGTAACGGCTGGTGAAACCCATAGGCTCGGCCCTGCCGAACCATTTCAACTCCACCCCGCGCGCAGCGCAGCGCGCCAGCACCGCCTCGACATCCTCTGCCGACCAACCTTTCAACAGGAATTGGATTGACGACCCGACGATGCCCTCCGCCTCGAGCCGGTCGATGACCGTGAGCCCCGGCGTGTCGCGCAACCCCGCCTCAATCACCCGATAACGCTCATTCCAGCGGACCACCTGTTCCGGCAGCCGCCGCAACTGCGGGCGCAGGACCGCAGCGCGCAGGTTGTCCATCCGGCCCGAAATATTAGGCGTTTCATAGCGGATCGTCTCAAAAGCCTCCGGCCCCGGCGCGGCGGTGTGGCGGTCATAGAGCATGTAAGACCCTGACAGCATGATCGCCCGCGCCGCAACCTCGGCATCATCGGTTATCAGCAACCCGCCCTCGCCCGCGTTCACATGTTTATAGGTCTGGCAGGAATAACACCCCAGTTTCCCCTGCGTGCCCGAGGGCTTGCCGTTCCACGCCGCCCCCATCGTATGGGCGCAATCTTCGATCACCGTGATGCCGCGCGCATCGCAAAGCGCCATCAGAGCGTCCATGTCCACCAGATGGCCGCGCATATGGCTGAGCAGCAGCACATCGGCCTGATCCGCCTTGGCGGCGAGATCGTCGAGGTCGATCACCAAGCGTTCAGTCACGTCGACAAAAACCGGAACCGCGCCGAGCGAGGCAATCGCCCCCGGCACCGGGGCGAGTGTGAAGGCATTGGTCAGCACCCGGTCGCCCGGTTTCACCCCCACTGCGCGCAGGGCCGTGGCCATGGCATAGCCGCCCGAGGCCACGGCGAGGCAGTATTTCGCCCCCGTCATCGCGGCGAATTCCTGCTCCAGCAGGGCAACCTCGGCCACCTCCCCCGGGGCTGTGTTATAGCGGTGCAACCGGCCGTGGCGCATCACCGCCACCGCCGCCTCGATCGCATCTTCGGGGATCGGCTCTTGCTGCGTGAAACTACCGGTAAACCGCTCGGCCATCAGGCGGCTTTGCCGATTAAACGTTCGATGACCTCCGGCAGGTCGGCGAAATCGTCCAACAGCGCTTCGGGCTCCAGCGCGGCCATGTCTTCGCCCGAGGGGCCGAAGGTCACCAGCACGCAAGGAACCCCTGCGGCTTTGGCGGTTTTGCGGTCGGTGTCGCTGTCGCCAATCAACACGCATTGCGCCGGATCGCCCCCGGCACGGCGGGCGGTTTCGAACAGGTGTTCGGGGTCAGGTTTGCGCACGGCCAGCGTATCGGCCCCCAGCATCGCACCGAATGCGTCCCGCACGCCAAGACGGGTCAGCAGCAACTCCGCCAAAGCCTCGGGTTTGTTGGTGCAGATCGCCACGCGGTAGCCCGCGGCTTTGAGCGCGGCCACAGCCTCCATCGCGCCGGGGTACATGATGGTATGGGTATCGATGTCCCGCCCATAGGCTTCGAGCAGCATCGGGTAATAGTGGTCGATCATCGCCGCATCATCGGCACGGCCCAGCTTTTGCATCCCCAAGGTCAGCATCGCCCGCCCGCCGCGCAGCGCGGTGCCCGCATCCTCGGCATGGACCAGCACATCGCCCTCGCCCATGTCACGGAAACAGGCATTGGCAGCGGCGATCAAATCGCCCGAGGTATCGGCCAAGGTGCCGTCGAGATCGAAAACCACTGTCTTCACTGGATACTCCTTGGGCGGAACCCCGCCTTGCAAAATGGCATCGTGTTGCAGTCCGCAACCTAGTTTGATGGGCCGCAACCTTGCGCCTTTGTGCGAAGCGCGTAAAGAGAATGCAAGCTGAAGGACAAAGAGATTTACATGGAAACTGCATTGATCATCCTCGCCGCGGGCAAGGGGACACGGATGAACTCGGACCTGCCAAAGGTGCTGCACCGCGTGGCCTCCGCCCCGATGCTGGAACACGCCATGGCCGCGGGCGCCATGCTCGGCCCGCGCCATACGGTCGTGGTGGCCGGGCACGGCGCTGATCAAGTCCGCGCCGCCGCCACGCTTTTTGACGAAGACGCGCAGGTCGTCGAACAGACCGAGCAATTGGGCACGGCCCATGCTGTGGCACAGGCCCGCCCGGCATTGGATGGGTTCGAGGGCATGGCGCTGGTGCTTTACGGTGACACGCCCTTCGTCCAGCCCGAGACGCTTGAGAAGATGCAGGAAGCGCTGGCGACACATGATGTGGTGGTTCTGGGGTTCGAGGCCGCCGATCCCGCCCGCTATGGCCGTTTGGTGATGCAGGGCGACGCCTTGGAGCGGATCGTCGAATTCAAAGACGCAACCCCCGAAGAACGCGCTATTACTCTGTGCAACTCCGGCGTGGTGGCCTGCAAATCCAAACTGCTCTTCGATCTGATCGACAAGGTCGGCAACGACAACGCCTCGGAAGAATACTACCTCACCGATATCATCGGCATCGCCCGCGCCGAGGGCCGCAGCGCCACGGTCGTTACCTGCGACGAGGCCGAGACCATGGGCGTCAACTCCCGCGCCGATCTGGCGAGGGCCGAGGCCGCGTTCCAATCCCGCGCCCGCGATCTGTTGATGGAAGACGGCGTGACCTTGGTCGCCCCCGAAACCGTCTTCCTGTCGCGCGACACTTTCATCGGGCGCGATACGGTGGTGGAGCCGAATGTCGTCTTCGGCCCGAATGTCACCGTGGAATCCGGCAGCACCATCCGCGCCTTCTCGCATCTCGAAGGGTGCCATGTCTCACGCGGCGGGGTGGTTGGCCCCTACGCCCGGCTGCGCCCCGGCGCGGAACTGGCCGAAGACGTGCGCATCGGCAATTTCGTCGAGGTGAAGAATGCGCAGATCGCCGAAGGGGCCAAGGTCAACCACCTGAGCTACATCGGCGACGCCACCGTCGGCGCGCGCAGCAACATCGGCGCGGGCACGATCACCTGCAATTATGACGGGGTGATGAAACATCACACCACCATCGGCGCGGGCGCCTTCATCGGGTCGAACACCATGCTCGTGGCCCCGGTGACCATTGGCGAGGGTGCGATGACCGGCTCGGGCTCGGTCATCACCTCGGACGTAGAACCCGAGGCGCTGGCCCTCTCGCGCGCCCCGCAAGTTGAGAAACCCGGGATGGCGCGAAAAATGTTCGAAATTTTAAAGGCCAAGAAGGCAAAATTGCAGAGAGGCAGCTAATTATGTGTGGAATTGTCGGGGTGCTCGGCACCCATGAAGTCGCGCCGATCTTGGTCGAAGCGCTGAAACGGCTGGAATATCGCGGCTATGACAGCGCGGGAATCGCGACCCTGAACGAAGGCAAGCTTGAGCGGCGTCGCGCCTTGGGCAAGCTGGTAAATCTCTCGGACGCGCTGGTGCATGAGCCGCTGGCGGGGAAGTCAGGCATCGGCCACACCCGCTGGGCCACCCATGGCGCGCCGAGCGTCACCAATGCCCACCCGCATCAGGCGGGACCAGTGGCCGTGGTGCATAACGGGATCATCGAAAACTTCCGCGAGTTGCGGGCCGAACTGGCCGAACATGGCGCGCAATTCGTGTCCGAGACCGATACCGAGACCGTCGCCCTCCTGACCCAGCATCACATGGCGCAGGGCGCAGGCCCGGTAGAGGCCGCCAAACAGACGCTTGCCCGCCTCGAAGGCGCTTTTGCGCTGGCTTTTCTCTTTGACGGGCACGACGACCTGATGATCGCGGCGCGCAAAGGCTCGCCCTTGGCCATCGGCTATGGCGAGGGTGAGATGTATGTGGGCAGCGACGCCATCGCGCTTGCCCCGCTGACCCACCAGATTGCCTACCTCGAAGAAGGGGATTGCGCCGTCATCACCCGGACCTCGGTGGAGATCACCGACCGCAACGGGGCGCTTGCCAACCGCGCGATCAAATCCGTGCAAATCGACAATACCCGAATCGACAAGGCGGGGCACAAACACTTCATGGCCAAGGAAATCGCCGAGCAACCCGGCGTGATCGGCGCGGCCATCGGCCACTACCTCACCCCCGAGGGTGAGATCAACATCAGCGCGCAGGACATTGATTTCACGCAGTTTGACCGGATCCTCATGGTCGCCTGCGGCACGGCCTCCTACGCCTGTTTCACCGCGAAATACTGGTTTGAGCAGATCGCCCGCCTGCCGGTCGAGATCGATGTCGCCTCGGAATTCCGCTACCGTGAACCGCCGATCCCGCCCCGGACTCTGGCGGTCTTCGTCAGCCAATCGGGTGAGACCGCCGACACGCTGGCCGCCCTGCGCTATTGCGAGGGCAAGGCCGCGCGCATCCTTTCGGTCGTCAACGTGCCGGAAAGCTCCATCGCCCGCGAAAGCGATCTGGCGCTGCCGATTTACGCCGGGGTCGAAGTCGGCGTGGCCTCGACCAAAGCCTTCACCTGCCAGTTGGTCGTCCTCTTCGCGCTGGTGCTCAAAGCCGCGCGGGACCGCGAGGTGATCAGCGCAGACACCTTCGCCGATCACATCTCAGCCCTGCGCGGGCTGCCCGCGACTATCAGCACCGCGCTTGAACAAAACGACGCGATGCAAGAGGCCGCGCTCAAGCTTTCCCATGCCCGCGACGTGCTGTTCCTTGGCCGGGGCCAGATGTACCCCCTCGCCCTTGAAGGCGCGTTGAAACTCAAGGAAATCAGCTACATCCACGCCGAAGCTTATGCATCGGGTGAGCTGAAACACGGCCCCATCGCGCTGGTAGATGAGCATGTGCCGGTGGTCGTCATGGCCCCGCGCGACGCGCTATTCGACAAGACCGTCAGCAACATGCAAGAGGTCATGGCGCGCAAGGGCAAGGTGATCTTGATCTCCGATGCCAAAGGTCAAGCCGAGGCCAATGACGGCGTCTGGTTCAGCATCGAGATGCCCCCGGTGCCGGATGCGCTGGCGCCGATCCTCTATGCGGTTCCGGCGCAATTGCTGGCCTATCACACCGCCGTGGCGAAGGGCACGGATGTGGACCAGCCGCGCAATTTGGCGAAATCGGTGACGGTGGAATGACCCCCGAAACCGCATTGGAAGAGCTCGAAGCGCAGGCCAACCCGGCCCGCGCGGAAGAGATGCGCGCCTATCACAAGGCCGATCGGCGCTATCTCGGCCTGACCAACCCACAGATCGCGGCGCTTGCGCAAACGTGGCGGGCGGCGCTGGATGTCGAAGGCCGTGTCGCCCTCGCCGATGGGCTGTGGCAGTCCGACATTTTCGAGGCGCGTGTGGCAGCAGCCAAATTGCTGACCCAAGCGCGGCTGCGCCCCGATGATCAGGCCGGTTGGGCGTTGATCGCAAGCTGGACCGCGGATTTCGACAGTTGGGCGATTGCCGATCATGCCAGCATGGCGGCGCAGAAACGTCTGGTGGCCGACCCCACCCGCTTGGACGAGGTGGAAGATTGGGTCGCCTCGGATCACCTTTGGACGCGGCGCGCGGCGCTCGTCTCTACCCTGCCATGGACCAAACAGAACAATCCTAAGCCTGAGGAACTGACCGCCCGCGACCGTATCCTCGGCTGGGCCGCGACGATGGTGCCGGATCACCGCTGGTTCATTCAAAAATCCATCGGCTGGTGGCTGCGCGACCTGTCAAAGCACGACGCTGGCCGCACCCGCGCCTTCATCGCCGCCCATGGGGAGGCGATGAAACCTTTTGCGGTGAAAGAAGCCCTGCGCCTGCTGAAAAAAGCAGAGGGCGCAGGCTGATCCTTAGCCTTCGGTCGAGACCTCGACCGTTGTGAGGTCGGTCAGCGACGCGCCGATCAAACGCAAGGCGGGCAGCGACATGCGGCTGCCTGCGGTTGCGGGCCCCTCCAGCGGGATCAGCGTCACCGCGGCGGATTTGCCCGTCGCGGGGTTGGTCACCCGCCCCGGCTGTTCGGCGTCGACCAGAGGTGTTTTCAACCACAGCCCCGGCTCCGTCGCGCTGCCCAAGCTGACCACGGTCGACCCCAAAGCGGCACCGGCGCTGGCGGGCGCGCGGGTGGCCGCTTCGCGCTCTGCCGCCGTGGTGGTATCCAGCGCCTCGGCGCTGCTGCCTGCGGTGGCGATGGGAGAGGCGGCGGGCGGCGCTGCGCTCGGAGTTGCAACCTCAGCCGTGGCATCGACCGATGCGGATGCGGGTGCAGGCTCAGACTGGCTGGCATCCATGCCGAGGCGTTCCGGCAGGTTGCTGCAACCGGCGGTGGCGACGGCGATGAAAAGCGGTAAGATTATACGTGTCATCCGCGCAGCCTATCCGCGCCCTGCCCCCTTATCAATCGCCCAAATGGCGCTTGCCCCGGGTTGGGCGGGGCATTACCTATGAGGCATGACAGCACCCCTCATTGACCCTTTCATGCGCGCGATCACCTATCTGCGCGTCTCCGTCACCGACCGCTGCGATTTTCGCTGCGTCTACTGCATGTCGGAGAACATGACCTTCCTGCCCAAGAAGGAATTGCTGACGCTGGAGGAATTGGACCGCCTGTGCAGCAATTTCATCGACCTCGGCGTCGAGAAGCTGCGCATCACCGGGGGCGAGCCGCTGGTCCGGCGCGGCATCATGACCTTCTTCGACGGCATGAAACGGCATCTCGACAGCGGCAAGCTGAAGGAGCTGACGCTGACCACCAACGGCAGCCAGTTGGAGCGTTTCGCCGACGATCTCTATGCCGCTGGGGTGCGCCGGGTGAATGTCTCCCTCGATACGCTGGACGAGCAGAAATTTGCGGATATCACCCGCTGGGGCCGCCTGCCGCAGGTGCTGCGCGGGATCGACGCGGCGCAGCGGGCGGGGTTGAAGATCAAGATCAACGCCGTGGCGCTCAAGGGCTTCAACGAGCCGGAATTGCTGCATATCACCGAATGGTGCGCCGCGCGGGGCATAGATCTTACGTGGATCGAGGTCATGCCGATGGGCGATCTGGGCAACGAGGATCGCTTCGGCCAATACTGGTCGCTGCGCGACGTGCGCGCGCGATACGCCGAGCATTACACCGTCACCGATCTGGCCGAGCGCACGGGGGGCCCCGCGCGCTATGTGCGGCTGGAAGAGACCGGGCAGAAGATCGGCTTCATCACCCCGCTGAGCCATAACTTCTGCGAAAGCTGTAATCGCGTGCGGGTCACCTGCACCGGCGAGATTTTCATGTGTCTGGGCCAAGAAGACGTGGCCGACCTGCGCAAGCCTCTGCGCGACCACCCGGACACGGACCTGCCGTTGCAAGAGGCCATTCGCGCGGCCATCGACCGCAAGCCCAAGGGGCATGATTTCGACTATTCGCGGCAGCGTGTCGACGGGCAGATGCCCCGCCACATGAGCCACACGGGCGGCTGAACCTTTGGCTGTGCCGTTTCTCTACCGGGCATGGGTCGCGGCGAGCCGTGTGATCTTGCCCGTGGCCGGGCGGCGCTCCATGGCCAAACTGCGCCGCGCCGAGGTCACACCGGAACGCGCGCGCGAAAAGCTGGGCCATGCCAGCCATCCCCGCCCCGAGGGGCAGTTGATCTGGTTTCACGCAGCCTCCGTTGGGGAGAGCCTGTCGGTTCTGGCGCTGATCGACCGGATGGGGCACGCCCTGCCGCAGGCGCATTTCCTCATCACCTCCGGCACCGCCACCTCGGCCCGTTTGGTGGGCAGCCGCCTGCCCCCGCGCACACGGCATCAGTTCGCCCCGCTCGACGCTCCCGGCCCGCTGAAACGTTTCCTTGACCATTGGCGCCCCGATGCGGCGCTCTTCGTGGAAAGCGAGCTTTGGCCGCAGATGCTGCGGCGGACCCATGCGCGGGGCACGGCGATGGCGCTGATCAACGCCCGCCTCTCGCAACGCTCAATCGAAAGCTGGCAGAAACGGCCCGCGCTGGCGGGGTTCCTCTTTGGCGTGTTCGACCTGATCCTGACGCAGAATGACGCGATGGCCCGGGCCATGACCACGATCAACGCCCCGGCTAACCGGGTCACGCCGGGGATCAACCTCAAGTCCATGGCGGGCCCCCTGCCACAGGATGAGGAGACCATCGCCGAGGCGCGGGAGGCCTTGGAGGGCCGCCCTGTCTGGATCGCCTCATCAACCCACCCGGGCGAGGAGAAAGCGGTGTTAGAGGCGCATCGCCAACTGCTGGAGCGCATCCCCGAGCTGTGCTTGATCCTTGTCCCCCGCCACCCCGAGCGCGGTGACGAGGTCGCCGGTCTCATCGCCAGCTACGGTCTGACGCATGGGCGTCGAACACGGGGCGACATGCCGCGCGAACAGGTCTATCTGGCCGACACTCTGGGTGAGTTGGGCACATGGTACGCGCTATCCGACATCGTCTTTCTGGGCGGGTCGCTGCACCCGATCGGGGGGCACAATCCCTATGAGGTCGCGCAGGCCGGGGCGATGGTGCTCTCGGGCACCCATGTCGCCAATTTTGCCGAGACCTATGCCGAGATGGAAGCCGCAGGTGCAGCGCGGCTCGTCGCCGGCACGCAGGACTTGGCGGACCGTGTGGGGGATCTGCTGCGCAACGACATCGCTCGCGCCTCCGGGGTGGCGGCGGCCAAGGCCTATGCCGCAGGGCAGACCGACAAGCTCGACAGTATTGCCGAGCGGCTGATCACGGCCCTGCACCTGCGAGGGGACAGCGATGCCTGAGCTTTTCGTCACCAACTACAACCTTAATTTCACCGGGGTCTCGGCCACGGCGGCCAATGTGATCCGGCAACAGGTCGACCGGCATGACTTGACGCTGGTGGGCCAGCCCCTGCCCGGCTGTCCGGTGCCGCTGACCCGCGTCGCGGCGGGGCGGATCACCCGCAAGCATCCCCCCCAAGACCGCCCCTTCGCCATTTGGCATGTGCGCCGCAACACGGAAATGCGCAGCGCGCTTTGGCTGCGCGATGTGCGTGGCGCAAATATCCGGATCGTCTTTACCTCTGCCGCGCAGCGGCTGCATTCGGCCTATCCGCGTTGGTTGATCCGGCAGATGGACGCGGTAATCGCTACGACCGAACGCGCGGCGGAGTTTGTGCCCCATGTCCGCGCCGTGGTGCCGCATGGGGTGGACACCGATGTCTTTTCCCCCGCCACCAACCGGGCGAACGCTTGGGAGCAGTTGGGCTTTGGCGGTACCTATGGCATCGCCACCGTGGGGCGCATCCGGCCTGAGAAAGGCACCGACCTTTTCGTCGAGGCCATGCTGCGCCTGCTGCCCCAACGCCCCGGCGCGGTGGCGCTGGTGATTGGCCGGGCGGGCGGCAAACATGAGGCGTTTTCGAACAAGCTCAAGGCGCAGGTCGAGGCCGCGGGCCTTGCCAACCGGCTGCTTTTCATCGGCGAATACCCCGCTGCCGACCTGCCGAAACTGATGCGCGCCCTGTCGCTGGTGGTGCAACTGCCGCGCTACGAGGGCTATGGCATGGTCCCGCTCGAAGCGCTGGCCTCAGGCGTGCCTTTCGTGGGCAGCGATGCGGGCTATTACGGCGCTTTCTCGAACGGGGGCCGCGTGGGCAAGGTCGTGCCATTGGGTGCGGCAGAGGCTGCGGCCCAAGCCGCGCTCTCCTTGCTAGAGCGCGAGGATCAAGCCGCCCTCTCCGAGGCCGCGCGCCACTGGGCTGAACAGCGTTTCAGCGCCCGGGCCGAGGCTGATGGGATCGAAGCCGTCTACAACGCGCTTTGGGAGCGCGGCTAGCCCCCAAAGCAAAACGCGCCCCCCCCCAAGGGAGGCGCGCTCTAGGCATTACCGATGGTAAGATCAGGCCGCGGGCATCCGCTGTTCGACGATGCCTGCCCACCAGCTACAACCCGCCGGAATGGCTTCGTCGTTGAAGTTATACTCCGGGTGGTGCACCGCCGCCGTGTCGCCGTTGCCGACGAGGATATAGGCGCCCGGGCGCTCCTCCAGCATGAAGGCAAAGTCTTCGCCCCCCATCACCAGCGGCGCTTCCTCGCATTGGCCGGAAATCGAGCGCGCCACGTCGGCAGCAAACTCGGTCTGCTCCTCGTGGTTCACCATGACCGGATAGCCGCGATGGTAGGTCACATCGGCGCTGCCGCCGAAGGTGCCTGCGATGCCGTTGCAGATCTCGTTGATGCGCTTTTCGGCCAGTTCCCGCATCTCGGCGGACATGGTGCGCACGGTGCCTTTGATCTGCACCTTCTGCGGGATCACGTTGAAGGCTTTCGAGGAGGTCTCGAAAGAAGTGACGGAGACCACGATCTGCTCCACCGGGTCGGCGTTGCGCGCGGTGATGGTCTGCAGCGCCAGCACGGCCTGCGCCGACATGACGGTGGTATCGACGGTCTCATGCGGCTTGGCAGCATGGCCGCCGCGGCCTTCGAAGGTGATGTCGAACTGGTCGGTGGCGGCGAAGAACGAGCCTGCGCGGATGCCGAAGGAGCCCGTGGGCATGCCCGGCCAGTTGTGCATGCCGTAGACTTCTTGGATGCCCCAACGCTCCATCATGCCGTCTTCGCACATCTCGCGACCGCCGCCGCCGCCCTCTTCGGCGGGCTGGAAGATCACCACAACGGTGCCGTCGAAGTTGCGGGTCTCGGCGAGGTATTGCGCTGCACCGAGCAGCATGGCGGTGTGGCCGTCATGGCCGCAGGCATGCATCGCGCCATCGGTCTTGGAGGCATAGTCCAGCCCGGTCTGTTCGTGGATCGGCAGCGCGTCCATGTCGGCGCGCAACCCGATGACCTTGCCCGAGCCGGTCTCCTTACCCTTGATCACGCCGACGACACCGGTGCGGCCGATGCCCTCGACCACCTCGTCGCAGCCGAAGCTGCGGAGCTTCTCGGCCACGGTGGCCGAGGTGCGATGGGTCTCGAACAGGATCTCGGGGTTCTCATGCAGGTCGCGGCGCCATGCGGTAATGTCGTCATGCAGCTCGGCAAATCGGTTCTTAACGGGCATTTAGGAAGTATCCTCCGGAGTTGGGTTGGGCGCTGATTTTCATGCAGTCGCATTTATCTGCGACATGCTTACGCCCTTGCCAGCCGGTCCTCAACCACCTGCGCGAACCATGAGCAGCCCGCCGGGATCGCGGCGTCGTCAAAGTCATATTCCGGGTGATGGACCGTCGCCCCTTCCCCGTTGCCGATCATAATATAGGCACCCGGTCGCGCATTGAGCATATAGGAAAAATCCTCTCCGGCCATGATCGGCGGGGTGTCGCGATCGGTGCCGGGGGTGACCTTATCGGCGGCCTCGGCGGCAAAGCGGGTTTGATCGGCATGGTTGCGGGTGACCGGGTAACCGCGCTGGTAGTCGATCTCGGCCCGGCATTGATGTGCCTCCGCCGTCAGGCGTGTGAGGTCGTGCAGCCGACGCTCGGCCAAATCCTGAACCTCCGGATCCAGCGTGCGCACCGTCCCGCGCAGAAGCACCTGATGCGGCAGGACGTTGTGGCTGTCGGTGTCGCTGCGCAGGGTGCAGACCGAGACGACGACCTGTTTCAGCGGATCGGTGTTGCGGCTGGCGATGGATTGCAGCGCGATCATCACATGGGCGGCGGCGAGGTTCGTGTCCACCGCCTCATGCGGGGCCGCGGCATGGCCGCCTTGGCCCGTCAGCGTGATGGCAAACTCGTCGGCCGCGGCCAGCAGCGCGCCTTCGCGGATCGCGAATTGCCCCGTGGGGTGGCCGGGCATGTTGTGCATGCCGTAGACCTCATCGATGCCCCAGCGGTCCATCAGCCCCTCCTGCACCATGACATTGCCGCCACCGCCGCCCTCCTCGGCGGGTTGGAAGATCAGCACCACGCGCCCGTCGAAATTGCGCGTCTCGGCGAGGTATTGCGCCGCCCCCAGCAGCATCGCCGTATGGCCGTCATGGCCGCAGGCATGCATCTTGCCGGGGTGTTTCGAGGCGTGCGGCAGCCCCGTCGCCTCGGTGATCGGCAGCGCGTCCATGTCCGCCCGCAGGCCGATGGTGCGGCCCGAGCTGTTGCTCTGCCCTTCGATCACCGCGACCACGCCGGTCTGGGCGATACCGGTGGTGATGTCGGTGATGCCGAAGCTGCGCAGCTTCTCCTCGACGAAGCGCGAGGTCTCGGGCAGGTCGAACATCAGCTCCGGGTGCTGGTGCAGATGACGTCGCCAGGCGGTGATCTCGGCGTGGGTCTCGGCGAAGCGGTTCTTGATCGGCATGGAATGTCCTTTTCCAATAATCTCAGAGCGTCGGGCCGAGGCGAATGGCACTGCCATCGCTGAACCGGTCGGCGCGGAATCTGCCCAGATCATGGCCCGGCGCGTCGCCCATGACCAGAGCCGAGAGCACCCGCCCCATGGCCGGCCCGATGCCGAAGCCGTGGCCCGACATGCCAGTGCCGATGACGAGGCCGGGGATCTGCGCGCAGGTGTCCACCACCGGCACGATATCGGGCATGGTGTCGATCATCCCGGCCCATAAGGCGCGGGCGGTGATGGGCGGCAGATCGGGATAAAGCGCGGCAAAACGTTTGCGCGCCCGGCGCAGGGCGCGGTGGTCCGGCATGGGGTCGAGGATGCGCATCGCCTCAAAGGGGCTGTGCGCGTCAGCCGCCCAGTTGCGCGGCGTGCGCCAGGCATCGGGAAAGCCGCGCGGGGCTGCGGCGCGCAGACGCTGACCCAAGGGGTTTTGGCGCAGTTGCGGCAGGTAGTGCCGCAGGGCGCGGAAGGCATCGGGGCCGACATAGAGATCGGGCCGCCCGCCGGGGGCGAGCGTATAGCCGCCACCGGCGCGGCGGCGGAAGGCTAGCCCCGCCTCGGCGGCGGCCCCGGCGTGAACCTCGGGCAGCACATTGGTGGCCAGCACGCTCTCGCGCACCGAAAGCTGCGGCAGGCTGACGCCATGGGCGCGCAGGAACAGCGCCGACCACGCCCCGCCCGCCAGCACGACCGAGGAACAGCGGATCGCGCCCGCCTCGCTCACCACGCCCGCCACGCGACCGGCGGCGAGGTCGAGGCGGCGCACCGCGCAATTCTCGATGATCTTCACACCCTCGCGCGCCGCCAGCGCCGCCAGAGCAGGCACAGCGACCCAAGGCTCTGCGCGCATGTCCGAGGGGGTGGTGAGCGCCCCGGCATAGGTTCCGGCCAGCCCCGGGAAAGCCTTGGCAACTTCGCCCGCGTCCATCAACCGGCTGTCGACGCCATGGGTCTTGGCATGGGGCAGCCAGTCGGCATAGCCCTGCATCTTGGCTTCGGTCCCCGCCAGATAGGTGCCGCCGGTCTGATGCAAGCCGATGTCGCGGTCGAGTTCAGGCGCCAGCTCACGCCAAAGCCGCGCGGCCTCGACCATGATCGGCAATTCGTCCGGGTCGCGCCCCTGTTGGCGGATCCAGCCCCAGTTGCGGCTGGATTGCTCCGCGGCGATGCGGCCCTTTTCCAAGAGCGTCACCTGTTTGCCTGCGCGGGCCAGAAACAAGGCGGTGCAGACGCCGATCACCCCGCCGCCGATGACGACGACCTCGCTCTCGCGCGGCGGGGTGCGCGGGTAGCTGGCGGGGGTGGCAAGGGTGATAGGAAAGGCGGACATGCGGACCCCGGTGGCTGACGCCGCGCGGCTGCACCGGGCGGCCGTGGAAAGGACTGGCCCCGCGCGGGGCCAGCCACAGGTCTGTCAGGGATGGCTCAGCCCTGCAAGCGGATCAGCAGACGGCGCATGAAGTCGTGACCGGCCTCGAATTGCGCGACCTTGATGAACTCGTTGGGCTGATGCGCCTGTGCGATGTCGCCGGGCCCGCAGATCACGGCGGAATAGCCCGCCTCTTGGAACTGCCCGGCCTCGGTGCCGTAGCTGACTTTGTGGCTGGCGTTGTCGCCGGTGATCTGGCGCACGATCTGCTCGGCCTCGCCGTCCTTCTCGGGCTGGAGCGCGGGCACGTCGAAGCGTGTCGAGGTCTCGATATAGGTCTCGGGCACCACGTCCTGCATCTGCTTTTCGACCTCGCGCACCTTCTTGAGGTAGGCGGTGCCCCATTTGTCCTTGTCCTCGCCGGGGACGACGCGAAAATCCATCGCGAACTTGCAGTCCTTGGCGGTGATATTGTGGGCCGTGCCGCCCTCGATCACGCCGACATGGGCGGTGGTGAAAGGCGGGTCGAACATCGCCGCCGTCTCGGTCGGCTTGGCGGCCATGTTGTCGCTGTTCACGTCATTGGCCCATTCGATGAGCTTCGCGCCCGCCATGATCGCATTGACCCCAGTGTGCAGCAGCGAGGAATGCACCTCGAAGCCCACCAGATGGGTGTTGAATCCGATACCCCCCTTGTGGCCGGTCACCGCCTGCATGGTCGAGGGCTCGCCCACGATCACCGCCGAGCCCTTGGGCACCACGCCCTGCATCGCCTGGATCATCGGCGGCGCGCCGGTGCAGCCGATCTCCTCGTCGAAGCTGAGCGCGATCTGCAGCGGGCGATTGACTTCTGCATAATGCGCCTCGACCAGCGCCCAGATCGCCAACGCGTCGAAGCCCTTCATGTCGCAGGTGCCGCGGCCGTAGTAGCGGCCGTCCTTCTCGGTCACGGTAAATGGATCGGTGTCCCAAGCCTGACCGTCGACCGGCACCACATCCGTGTGACCGGAAAGGACCACGGCCCCCTCCTCCCACGGGCCCGCATGGGCAAAAAGCGCGTGTTTTGGCTGCTCGGGATCGATGTAGCGGTGGCTCTCGATCCCGTGCGAGGCGAGGTAGTCGGCCACCCAGTCGATCAGCGGGATATTGGTGTCGCGCGACACGGTGGGAAAGCTGATGAGCTTGGTCATCAACTCGAGCGGGGTCAGGCGTTCGGTCATGGGTCTTCTTTCAATAGCCGCTGTCGGTGGTCAGCACATGGTGCCCAGGCTCCACCTCGCGGTAGACCGAAGGCTCGGGCCGGTAACTGACCGGATGGATTGGCGAGGGGATCGGCTTGAAGTTCAGGTCCTTCTCGGACTTGCGGCGGCGCGGATCGGCGATCGGCACGGCCTTCATCAGCGCCTGCGTATAGGGGTGCTGCGGGTTCTCGAAGACCCGCTGGCGCGAACCCATCTCGACGATGCGGCCCAGATACATGACGCCGACGTAGTGGCTGACGCGTTCGACCACGGCCATGTCGTGGCTGATGAACAAGAACGACAGTTCCATCTCGGCCTGAAGCTCCATCATCAGGTTCAGCACCTGCGCCTGCACAGACACGTCCAGCGCCGAGACAGCTTCGTCCGCGATGATGAGTTTGGGGTTCAGCGCAAGCGCGCGGGCGATGGCAACGCGCTGTCGCTGGCCGCCCGACAGCTCATGCGGGAAGCGGCGCATGAAGCTGCGCGGCAGTTCTACGCGGTCAAACAGCATCTCGATCCGCTTGTTGATCTCCCCGCCCTTGAGGGTGCCGAAATTGTGGATCGGTTCGGCCACCTGATCGGCCAACTGCATCTGTGGGTTGAGCGAGGCAAAGGGGTCCTGAAAGATCATCTGCATGTCGAGCCGCGCGGTGCGCAGCGCAGATTGGTCCAGCGACATGATGTCGACGCCGTCGAGCTTCACCTCCCCCGACATCGGCTCCACCAGCCGCAGGATCGAGCGTCCGGCGGTGGATTTGCCGCAGCCCGATTCGCCGACGAGGCTGAGCGTCTGGCCCTTGTTGAGCGAGAACGACAGGTCCTCGACCGCATGCACATTGGCCACGGTGCGGCGCAGGAAACCGCCCTGTACCGGGAAGCGGGTGGTCAGGTTCTTGACCGACAGTAGCGTCTCTTCGCGGCCCTTGATCGGCACGATCTCCTTGTCGGGTGTGCCCAAGAGTTTCATCGGCTCGGGGTATGGCTTGCCCGTCATTTCGCCGAGTTTCGGCACGGCGGCCAGAAGCGCCTTGGTATAGGGGTGCTGCGGGTTCTCGAAGATCTCCTCGACGGTGCCTTCCTCGACCTTCTTGCCGCGGAACATCACGACCACGCGGTCGGCCATCTGCGCCACCACGGCCATGTCGTGGGTGATGAACATCACCGCGGTGCCGGTCTCGCGCTTCAGCCGGTCCATCAGCGCGAGGATCTCGGCCTGGATGGTCACGTCGAGCGCGGTGGTGGGCTCATCGGCGATCAAGAGGCGCGGCTCGCAGGCCAGCGCCATGGCGATCACCACGCGCTGCCGCATGCCGCCTGAAAGTTCGTGGGGGTACTGCTTGAGACGCCGCTCCGGCTCAGGGATGCGGACCTGTTTCATCAGCTCCAGCGCGCGGGCCTCGGCCTCTTTGCGGGTCATGTTCAGATGCAGGCGCAGACCTTCGGTCATCTGCTTGCCGATGGTGAACACGGGGTTCAGCGCGGTCATCGGCTCTTGGAAGATCATGCCGATCTCATTGCCGCGAATCTTGCGCATCAGATTGCCGCCGCTGGCCGCGAGATCGACTTGGCCTTCTTCACCGCGCTCAAAAAGCAGGCGACCGCCTGCAATTTCACCGCCGCCATACTCAACCAGTCGCATCAGCGACAGGGAGGACACCGATTTGCCTGATCCTGATTCTCCGACCACGCAAACCGTCTCACCGGGATTGATGTCGAAACTGACATCCTCAACACCGACCACGGGGCCATCTTTGGTTTGAAATTCGACGCGCAGGCCCTGAATTTGGGCGATTGGCGCCCCATTGGTGTGATCCAGCATCTGTTTCCCTGTTGTTTTTATTGGCGCAGATTTTGCCCGACGCTACGGCGAATGTCACGAGACTGTCAAACCTGACGCGCAGACTTCGAGCTTTGTCATAATTGCGCCACGTCCGCCCTTGCAATTTCCGGCAAACCTGTTTCGATATAGCCCATGCGGTTTGGAAAGAGCGCTTCGATCACAGGTTGAATATTGCTTGTTTTGTTATGTTTAGCTGGCGAAGCTCATGTTCTTTCCGGGGCGACAACAACAAGGCGGGGAACATCCCGTCGACAATAAGCGGCACGCCCACGTGTCCAACATGGAGTAAGATATGAAATTGAAGACCCTATTGATGGGGGCTGTCGCATCGACGGCGCTTGCCCCTATGGCCTTTGCCGAAGCCCATGAGGGCGAGCGGGGCCGCGACGGCGAAGTCAAGATCATCTATTGGCAGGCGCCTTCGATCCTGAACCCCTATTTGTCGAGCGGCACGAAGGACGTCGAAGCGTCCTCGCTGGTTCTCGAACCACTTGGCCGCTACGACCAGAACGGCGCGCTGGTCCCCTATCTGGCGAACGAAATTCCGACGCTTGAAAACGGCGGCGTGAGCGAAGACCTCAAGACCATCACATGGAAGCTGAAAGACGGGCTGATGTGGTCCGACGGCACCCCCGTCACCGCCAATGACGTCAAGTTCACCGCCGATTACTGCATGAACCCCGAAGGCGGCTGCGCACAGCTGGCCAAGTTCGAAGGTGTCTCCTCGGTTGACGTGGTCGATGACCAGACAGTCAAAGTTACCTTCTCCGAGCCGATGCCGAACCCTTACGGCCCCTTCATGGGCGGCCAATCCCCGATCATTCAGGCGGCACAGTTCGCTGATTGCACCGGCGCCAAAGCGCCCGAGTGCACCGAGGCCAACTTCAACCCCATCGGCACCGGCCCCTTCACCGTCACCGAGTTCCGCCCGAACGACGTGATCACCATGGCCGCGAACGAAAATTACCGCGACCCCAGCAAGCCTGCCTTCGCCACGCTGACCTTCAAAGGCGGCGGTGACGCGACAGCGGCGGGCCGTGCCGTGATGGAAACTGGTGAGTTCGACTACGCCTGGAACCTGCAACTGGCCCCCGATGTCATCGCCAAGATGGCCGAAGGCGGCAAGGGCAAGCCGATGTCGGCTTTCGGCACGCTGGTTGAGCGTCTGGAACTGAACATGACCGACCCCTCCCCCGATCTGCCGGAGGGTGAGCGCGCCACGGCCAAACACCCGCACCCGATCCTGGGCGATGAGAAAGTGCGCCGCGCGCTTTCCATGGCGATCGACCGCGAATTGCTGGTCGAGGTCGGCTACGGCCAAGCGGGCCGCGCCACCTGCAACATGGTGCCTGCGCCCGAACTCTACGCCTCGGACAACACCGACTGTCTGACCCAAGACATCGAAGGCGCCAAAGCGCTGTTGGACGAAGCAGGCTGGGTCGACAGCGATGGCGACGGTGTGCGTGAGAAGGACGGCGAGAAACTGTCCCTGCTCTACCAGACCTCGACCAACGCCGTGCGTCAGGACTTCCAAGCGCTGATCAAAGATTGGTGGAGCCAGATCGGTGTTGAAACCGAGCTGCGCAACATCGACGCTTCGGTCTTCTTCGGCGGCGACCCCGGTTCGACCGACACGTTCCAGCGTTTCTATGCCGACGTTGAAATGTACGCCAACAACTTCGACGGCACCGACCCGCAAAGCTACCTTGCCCAGCGGACCTGCGCCAAGTTCCCCAGCCCCGAGACACAGTGGCAGGGCGAAAACATCAACCGCTTCTGCAACGAAGAGTATGACGCGATGGTGGCCGAACTGGGCCGCACCGGCGAGATGGAAAAGCGTGGCGAACTGGCCAAAAAGCTGAACGACATGCTGACCAAAGACAGCTACTCGATCCTGCCGCTGGTGGACCGTGGCCGCGTCTCGGCTGCCTCCAACACCCTTGGTGGCGTTGTGCTGAACACATGGGACTCCGAGCTGTGGAATGCCGCCGATTGGTACCGCATGGAAGAGTGATCTAGGACGGAGGCGCGGCAGGCCCGCGCCTCCCTTCAACGACCTTCGGGGGTGTGCGTCATCCGCGCGCCCCCGTCTCACCCCCCACCCCCTCACAGACTGACCTACAAAGGCGACGCCCATGTTGACCTTCACCATCCGACGACTTCTTTTGTCGATCCCGACGCTTTTGTTTATCAGCCTGGTGATTTTCCTGCTGCTGCAACTCGCCCCCGGCGACCCGATGGCCCAAGTGCCGCTGACGGTCCCGCCCGAGGTGAAAGAAAAGATGCGCGAAGCGCTCGGCCTCGGCCAGCCGATCTATATCCAATATTGGAAATGGCTCGTGCAGGTCTTTTGGATCGAGCCGCAGGTTTTCATCGACTATCTGACCAACCACTCCGCCCTGTTCAGCTGGCTGCCCGATACGGCGCTTTCCGAAGGCAAGCTGCGCGTGATCTCCTGGCAGACCCGCTCCCCGGTGATGGACATCGTGATCCAGCGCATGCCGCAGACCCTCTGGGTCGTGGGGCTGGCCTATATCGTGGGCATCGTCATCGCCATCCCGATCGGCATCTACTCGGCCTACCGGCATTATTCGGTCTTCGATCAGGCCGGGACGTTCATCACCATGATCGGCTTTTCGATCCCGCCCTTCTTCACCGGTCCGCTGCTCATCGTGATCTTCTCGGTCTCTCTGGGCTGGCTGCCGTCGATCTATGACACGACCCATGTCGTAAACGATTGGGAGAGCTTCAAGGTGCAGTTCTTCCAGATGATCATGCCGGTGATGGTGCTGGCGCTGCAAACCACGGCGCAGATCAGCCGCTACATGCGCGGTGCCATGCTTGACAACCTCAACCAAGACTACGTGCGCACCGCCCGCGCCAAGGGTCTGAAGGAAAGCGTCGTGGTCATGGTGCATGTGCTGCGCAACTCGATGATCCCGGTGGTCACCGTCATCGCGCTTGGCATGCCCGCGATCTTTGGTGGTGCCATCATCACCGAGAACGTCTTCAAGGTGAACGGCATCGGCCAACTGCTGCTGACCGCGCTGCGCGCCAACGACCTGCCGATGGTGATGACCCTGACCTTCATCTTCGCGGTGCTGATCGTGCTGTTCAACCTGATCGCAGATATCCTCTACGGCCTGCTTGACCCAAGGATCCGTTATGACTGAGCAACCCATTCCCGCAAGCCCGGTCGAAGCCGACCTCGAGTTCATGAAGGCCCTGCAAGACAAGGGCCCGCAAAAGCCGCCGCGCAGCCAATGGCGCGATGTTTGGGACCAGTTCCGCAAACACAAGGGCGCGCTTTTCGGCGGTGGTTTCCTGATCTTCATCACGCTGGCCGTGATCTTTGGCCCCTATCTGTGGGACATCGACGCCAAGAAACTGGACATCCGAAACAAGAACTGGCGGCCGATCTATACCCTGCTGTGGGATGGCGATGCCAAGGCGGGCTGGGCCCATCCCTTCGGCACCGACCAGTTGGGCCGCGACATCCTTGCGCAGATGCTCTTTGGCGGGCGCGTGTCGATGGCCGTGGGCTGGATGGCAATGGCACTGGCGCTGATCATCGGCACCGCCGTCGGCGTGCTCTCGGGCTTTTTCAAACGGATGGACTTCTGGCTGATGCGGTTCACCGACCTGATCCTCAGCCTGCCGATCCTGCCTCTGGTCCTGCTCGCCGTGACGCTCTTTGGCCAACCGCTGCGAGCGCAGTTCGGCCCCGAGGGCGGCATGTTCATCCTCATCGTCTCGGTCATCAGCCTGACCTCATGGATGCAAACCGCGCGGATTGTGCGCGGCGACATCCTCGCGCTGAAAGAGCGTGAGTTCATCCTCGCCGCGCGCTCCATCGGCACCACGCCGGGCAAGATCATCCGCCGCCACCTGCTGCCCAACGTGATCTCGCCTATCATGGTCTCGGCGACCCTTGGCCTCGCCACGGCGATCATCACCGAAAGCGCGCTGAGCTTCCTTGGCGTCGGCTTCCCGTCTGACTTCCCCACATGGGGCAAGCAACTGGCCGATGCCGTGGACCGGATGCAGGAGTTCCCCGAGCGGGTGATGCTGCCGGGCATCGCCATCTCGCTGACGGTGCTGGCGGTGAACTACCTCGGCGACGGTCTGCGCGACGCGCTCGACCCGCGCATTCGCGGACGCTGAGCAAAATAAGAACCGACCGGCCCCTGCCCCCTGTGGCAGGGGCCGATTGTTTCACGCCCCTTGACGCAGGGTGAACAGCGTCGCCCCTTTTCCCAACAAGACGGAATTTAATTCACCCCTCTGGGGGGCGGCCCTGTGCGCTTTCACTTGATTGTGACCCGCGCCCGCTCCAAATGGGAAATAATTCCGTTTTCGAGGGTTTTCGCGATGTTTGAGTCTTTCGGCTTTGAAGAGACGACAGCAAAAGAGGCGTCCGTTCTGCTGGCGGCCCTCATCGGGCTGGCGTTCGGCGTGCTGGCGCAGCGCACGCGGTTTTGCTTTCGCCGCAGCCTCGTGGGCGAAGACCGACGCCAAGCGCTTGGAATCTGGCTGACCGCACTGGCGCTGGCCGTGATCGGCACGCAGGCCGCCGTGGCCGCCGGATGGATCAGTTTTGACGCGCATCGTTTCATGGCCAGCGACGTGCCGCTTTTGGCGATTGCTGTGGGCGGGCTGCTCTTTGGCGCGGGCATGGTGCTGACACGCGGCTGCATCTCGCGCCTCACGGTGCTGACAGGCGGCGGCAACCTGCGGGCGGCGCTGGTGGTGCTGGTCTTTGCCGTGGTGGCCCATGCGACGCTGAAAGGCGTCTTGGCACCGCTGCGCGTGGCGCTCGGCTCTGTCACCGTGAATATGGGAGAGAACGTGAGCCTTGCCGCCCTGCCCGGCGGTACGCTGCTCTGGGCTGGTGTGATCGCCGTGGCGGCGCTGGCCTATGCGCTGCGCTCGGGTAACCGTCCGGGGCAACTGGTGATGGCGGCGCTGATCGGTCTCTTGGTCCCCGCCGCATGGGTGGGCACCGGGTTCATCCTGCTCGATGAATTCGACCCGATCGCGATGGAGAGCCTCAGCTTCACCTCCCCCTCCGCCGATACGCTGTTCTGGACCATCGCCAGCAGTTCGATCCCCGCAGGCTTTGGCACCGGGCTATTGGGCGGCGTCTTTGTCGGTGCGCTGATCGCCAGCCTTTTCGCGCGAGAGTTTCAGTGGCAGAGCTTTGACGCCCCCCGCCAGACCGGGCGCTACCTGACCGGGGCCGCCATGATGGGCGTGGGCGGCGTGTTGGCCGGGGGCTGCACCTTGGGCGCGGGGCTCTCCGGCGTGCCGACCCTTTCGGTCGCAGCCATCGAGGCCATCGTGATGATCGCTTTGGGCGGCTTGGCCATGCAGGTGCTGCTCAACCGATCTTCCGCCGCAGACGGCGCAGCGTCCACCACACACCAAACACAACCGGCAGAGTGACAGCGGCGGTCAGCAGCCCCTTGCTGACCCCCAGTGGCGCGGCAAGCGGGTAGAGCAGATAGCCCGCCAGCGACACCGCGTAATAGCTGATCGCCACAACAGACAGCCCCTCTACGGTGTGTTGCAGCCGCAGTTGCAGATCGGCGCGGCGGTCCATACTGGCAAGGATCGCTTGGTTCTGGGCCGAGCGTTCCACATCCACCCGCGTTCGCAAAAGATCCGCGGCCCGCAGTGCCCGCGCGGCGAGGGTTTGCAGGCGTGTCTCGGTCGATTTGACCGTGCGCATCGCGGGCGCATAGCGGCGCATCATGAACTCGCCAAAGCCCTGCCGCCCCAGAAAACGCGCTTCACGCAGGGCGGAGATACGTTCATAGACGATGGCCTCATAGGCCCCTGTGGCGGCGAAACGATAGGCGGTTTCCGCCGTCAGCGCCTCCAGCGCGACCGAGACATCCAAGAGCGCGTGCAGCGTTTCCTCAGCCGCCGTGCCCGCCCCGCTGCGCATCGCCCCCATGAGCGTCGATAGCTGTCCGTCCAGATCGTTCAACGCCCCGGCCATGTCGCGCGCCTGCATGAACCCCAGCATCGACATCGCCTTATAGGTCTCGATCTCGCAGAGCCGCTGCACGATCCGCCCGATCCGCCGCTGGCCTGTCGTTGCATCGGTGAAAAGCGCGAGGCGCAGATGGCCTGCGGGGTCGATCCGAAAGTCGCTGGCCACCACCGCCGCCCCATCCAGCACCTCCGCAACGGCGAGGCTTTCGGGCACGAACCAGTCCTGCAAATGCGCCGCGATCTCATCGTCGGCTTCCGGCTTCGGCAGCACCGTAAGCAGGGCCGAGGTGATCCGCTCCCCCTGCACCTCGGCCAGCCAATCCTCTGGAAAAGCGTCGAAATCCGTGGCGGCGAAAGGTAGGCTCCGGCCTGAGGGGGCGATGACCGTATAGGTGACGAACTCGGTATGCTGCTCCCATTTCAGGGTGAAGCGGCCCATCTCTCCGTAATAATGCGTGGCCGCCGCATCGGCGCGTGGGGCGCCGTAATGAGCCAACAGCGCGTTCAACTCGGCCTGTGGCGTGGCATCCGCCGATAGTTTCACCGCCAGAAAGGCCACCCGCGAGGGCGCGGCGAGCTGCGGAAACGGGCGCGCGTGCATTTCGCCGGTAAGGGCAAGCCGCTGGGGGTGGTCTTTGATCGGGGCCATGACGGGGTCCGCTGTTGGGGAGTGTATCCCGCCGAGAATAGCGTCATTGCCGCCGATGAACAGAGAAAAGTGAAGCCATTTCAATCACTTGATGCATACCGAAGTATACCGCAGGCCAAAACGGAAAACGCCCCACCGTTTCCGGCGGGGCGCTCATGGGGTGGGCGGGGAATTTTTCAAAAATTCCCCGCCGTTTTCTTTGAAAGAAAACGTTAGTCGATCAGCGGCAGCAACTTGTCGAGGCTGGCCTTCGCGTCACCGTAGAACATGCGCGTGTTCTCCTTGAAGAACAGCGGGTTCTCGATGCCGGAATAGCCCGTGCCCTGCCCGCGCTTGGAGACGATGACGGTCTTGGCCTTCCAGCATTCCAGCACCGGCATCCCGGCGATGGGGCTGTTCGGGTCGTCCTGTGCCGCGGGGTTCACGATGTCGTTGGAGCCGATGACAATGGCGACGTCGGTCTCGGGGAAGTCATCGTTGATTTCCTCCATCTCCATCACGATGTCATAGGGCACCTTGGCCTCGGCCAGAAGCACGTTCATGTGTCCGGGCAGACGGCCCGCCACCGGGTGGATGGCGAAACGCACGTTCTTGCCCTTGGCGCGCAGCTTCTTGACCAGATCGCTGACAGCACCTTGGGCCTGTGCCACCGCCATGCCGTAGCCAGGGATGATGATGACGCTATCGGCCTCGTTGAGCGCCTGCGCCACACCGTCGGCCTCGATCGCCACCTGCTCGCCCTCGACTTCCATCGCGGGGCCAGAGCTGCCGCCGAAACCGCCGAGGATGACCGAGATGAACGAACGGTTCATCGCCTTGCACATGATGTAGCTGAGGATCGCACCCGAGGAGCCGACCAGCGCGCCGACCACGATCAACAGATCGTTGCCGAGCGAGAAGCCGATCGCCGCCGCGGCCCAGCCGGAGTAGCTGTTCAGCATGGAGACAACCACCGGCATGTCCGCGCCGCCGATGCCCATGATCAGGTGATAGCCGATAAAGAGCGCCGCCAGCGTCATGATGAACAGCGGCAGGAAGCCCCCGGTGTTGAAGTACCAGATCAGGCAGAGAAGCGAGATCAGCGCGGCACCGGCATTGAGCAGGTGACCGCCCGGCAGTTTCGTCGCGGCAGAGCTGACACGCCCCGCCAGCTTGCCATAGGCGATGACGGAACCGGTGAAGGTCACCGCACCGATGAAGACGCCGAGGAAGAGCTCGACCCGCAGGATCGCGATCTCAACGCTGTCCTTCTTGGCCAGAAGCGCCGCGAAACCCTCGGTCGCCTTGCGCGCGACATCGTCCATCACCAGCACGTGGCCCAGTTCGATATGGGCGTTGTAGCCCACGAAGACGGCGGCGAGGCCCACGAGGCTGTGCATCGCCGCGACCAGTTCGGGCATCTGCGTCATCTGCACGCGGGTGGCCAGCTGGTAGCCGATGGCCCCGCCCGCGGCGATCAGGATCAGCGAGAGGAGCCACAGCCCCGCCCCCGGCCCGATCAGCGTGGCGATGACCGCCAGCGCCATGCCGGCGATACCGTACCACACCGCGCGTTTCGCGCTTTCCTGCCCCGACAGACCGCCGAGCGACAGGATGAAGAGAACCGCTGCGACCACATAGGCCGCTGTCGTGAATCCGTATTCCATGATGCTCGCTCCTTCAGGATTTCTGGAACATGGCGAGCATGCGCCGTGTCACGAGGAAGCCGCCGAAAATGTTGATCCCACACATGAAGACCGACAGGGCAGCAAGAAGGATCACCAGCCAGGAGCCCGAGCCGATCTGCATCAGCGCGCCCAGAATGATGATCGAGGAGATCGCGTTGGTCACCGCCATCAGCGGCGTGTGCAGGCTGTGCGCCACGCCCCAGATCACTTGGAAACCGACAAAGACCGCCAGAACGAAGACGATGAAGTGCTGCATGAAGCTGGCCGGAGCGACAAGCCCCACACCCAGCAGCAGCGCCGCACCGACGGCCAGCAGCGTGACCTGGTTCTTGGTCTGCTGCTTGAAGGCCGCCAGTTCCTCGGCGCGTTTTTCCTCAGGCGTCTTTTCCTTTACCTTCTCCTTCTTCGGCGCCGCCGCGATGGCCGCGACCTTGGGCGGTGGCGGCGGGAAGGTCACTTCCTTCTCGTGGGTGATGGTGGCGCCGCGGATCACGTCATCTTCCATGTCGTGGTTGATGACACCGTCCTTCTCGGGCGTGAGGTCCGCCATCAGGTGACGGATGTTGGTGGCGTAAAGCGTCGAGGCCTGCGTCGCCATGCGGCTCGGGAAGTCGGTGTAGCCGATGATGGTCACGCCGTTGTCGGTGACGATCTTCTCGTCCATCTTGGTGAGCTTGCAGTTGCCGCCCTTCTCGGCGGCGAGGTCCACGATCACGGAACCGGGCTTCATCGCCTGCACCATATCCTCGGTCCAAAGCTCCGGCGCTTCGCGGTTGGGGATCAGCGCCGTGGTGATGACGATGTCCACATCGGGGGCCAGCTCGCGGAACTTGGCAAGCTGCGCTTCGCGGAATTCGGGAGAGGAAACAGAGGCATAGCCGCCGGAGGCGGAGCCGTCCTGCTGTTCTTCCTCGAAGTCGAGATAGACGAATTCCGCGCCCATCGATTCGACCTGTTCGGCCACTTCGGGGCGCACGTCGAAGGCCAGCGTGATCGCGCCGAGCGAGGTCGAGGTGCCGATGGCGGCAAGGCCCGCGACGCCCGCGCCGACGACCAGCACCTTGGCCGGGGGCACCTTGCCCGCCGCGGTGATCTGACCGGTGAAGAAACGTCCGAAGTTATTGCCCGCCTCGATCACCGCGCGGTAGCCCGCGATGTTCGCCATCGACGAAAGCGCGTCCATCTTCTGCGCACGGCTGATGCGCGGTACCATGTCCATCGCCATGACGGTCGCGCCCTTCTCGGCGGCGGCCTCCATCAGCTCGGTGTTGCCGGCGGGGTTGAACATGGAGATCAGCGTCTGGCCTGCGCGCAGGTGCTTGACCTCATCCTCAGAGGGCGGGCGCACCTTGGCAACCACATCGGCGGCCTCGTAAAGCGCGGCGGCGGATTGCACCACCTCGACATCCGCGGCTTCATAGGCGGCATCGTCAAAGCCCGCAGCCGCCCCGGCGCCCGTCTCGATGACGCAGCTATGCCCGAGCTTTTGCAGTTGCAGCGCGCTTTCCGGGGTCATCGCGACCCGGTTCTCGCCCTCAAATATTTCTTTTGGTGTCCCGATCTTCAAACCAAGAGTCCCCCTTTGCTGGCCCGTCGCGCCGCTCTGGCGCAACTTTGTTAGTCAGAGCGATAGCGCGCGCGCAGCAATAGTACAAGCAAACCGCGGGGTGAAACGGTGCAAAATTGCTGCACCGCGACATCGGAAGAACAGTTTGCTGTTTTCGGCGCAGAGATAGAACAGCCGTTCCACCCTGCGCCAATAGCATGGCCCGAGGGCCATGCCGAAGTGTCAAACGACGGTTAAGTCGCGATCAAAGACCGGGGATCAGACGCGCCAGACCGCGCTGGTCAAAGGTGGTGCCCCGATCCGCGCCGAAGTTGATTTCACCGCCCAGACCGACGAAGGGCTCGGAAATATCGACCCCGCCCGCCTCGGCCTTGGCCGAGCCGACCTCGAGGAACAGGTTGGTGTTGACCGATACGTCACGATCAAGACGAATTGCGAAACGCGACAGATCGCCGGTGTCATCGTCGGCAACATCATAAGAGCCCGTCAAGCCAAAGCCCTCCTGCATCTCATAACGGGCTTTGATCCCGCCGAGGGTGCCGTCGCCCAGATCGGTGTCGACATTGGCGATATAACCCTCGAACTCCCATTCCTGAACTTCGTAGCCAACCTCGATCCCGAAGATGTCAGCTTCGGCGCCCTCAACGTCTTCAAAGGTGTAGAATGCCCCCAAGGAAGTCGCGTCGTTCAGGTGATAGATACCGTGCAGGCCCAACAGCGTGCTGTCGATATCGGTGAAGTCGAAATCGTGGTAGGCAGCATCGATCTGCAAGCTGAAATCGCGGCTGAACCCCAGTTCCATCGCACCTTCAAGGCCCCAATGGCTAAAATCGGTATCCTCCGCGAATGCGGAATAAGACAGCCCGACCGAACCGCCGGTGACTTCTACGGCACCCGCCGTTGTCGCGCCCAATGCGAAAGAGGCGGCCAGCGCCAGAGAGGAAATTTGCGGAAAATTCATGATACTGCTCCAATGCAAAAACAGGGCCCTGTGATCAGGTTGCCCGCTGCAACCTGTGAGGGAATATGTGACCGGCTACAAGGGCGGTGGCAGGGGGCTGGACCAACTGTGGCCGCACCGCAACGCTGCCCCGCCAGCCACCCCGAAAATAACGCCCCGTCATCAAAAGCTACCTATTGTACTGCCGCCCCCGCCGCGCCACCCTGCCCGCAAAGGGGAGGCATTATGACACTGAAAGACAAACACGCATTCATCACCGGCGGCGGCACTGGCATCGGGCTGGCCATCGCGCAGGATTTGGCCGGCAAGGGCGCAAAGGTCACCATCACCGGACGGCGGCAGGTGGTGCTCGACGCCGTGTCAGGCAATGGCATCAGCGGCATGGCAATGGACGTGCGTGACGAGGCGCAGGTCACCGAGACCATCGCCCGCGCGGTCGAGGCCAATGGCCCGGTGCAAATCTGCGTGGCCAATGCGGGCGTGGCCGAAGGCCGGTCACTGCATAAAACCGACCTCGATTTTTGGCGCGACATGATGGCGACCAATCTCGACGGAGCCTTTCTCACCATCCGGGAGAGCCTGAAATCCATGCGCCAGACCGATTGGGGCCGGGTCATCGCCGTGTCCTCCATGGCCGGGCTGCGCGGCCTGCCGGGGGCGGCCTGCTACTCGGCCTCGAAACACGGGATGATCGGGCTGATCCGCTCGCTCAGCGAAGATTACATGGGCCAGCCCTTTACCTTCAACGCGCTCTGTCCCGGTTACGTCGATACCGAGATCATCGCGCGCAACACGCAGGCGATCTCCAAACGCGCCGGGCTGTCCGAGGAAAAGGCCCGCGATGTCATGGTCAACGCCAACCGCCACAAACGCCTGATTGCGCCCTCGGAAGTGGCCGCCGCGGCGGCCTGGCTGGTTGGCGAAGGCTCCGAAAGCATCAACGGCCAGTCGATCGAGATCGCCGGCGGGCAAATGTAGCGGCGTTAAGCTTGCTTTAACCAAGCTGCGCCAAGCTCAGGGCCATGAGAGACAGCCCTTCATCCCATGGCCCGAACAGCTATTTCTTTACCCTGCGGCTTGCGCGGCGCGATGATGATGCGCTGCTGCGGCATATCACGGCCCTGCGCCAAGCGATGCGTGAGACTTTGGCCCGCAAACCCTTCCGGATCGATGCCATCGCCATCTTGCCGGATGTGCTCCATACGGTCTGGACCCTGCCGCCCGACGATACCGATTACGGCAATCGGATCGGCATGTGGAAGGGGCGGTTTTCCCGCCATCTCCCTCCGGCCCCACATCGCAGTCTGCGGCAGATCAAACGGGGCGAGAAAGGGATTTGGCAGCGTCGATTTTGGGAACATCGGATCCGCGACCCCGCGGATTTCGAACGGCATTGCAGCTTGGTGCACCTCAGCCCCGTGCATGCAGGCTATTGTGACCGTCCTGAGGCTTGGCCTTACAGTTCCTATCGCCGCGCGTGCTCAGGTCAGGCAGCGCTTCAGGGCGCGGAGGCGGGGCCGCTAGAGGAGGACGCGGTCTTGGATGATGATGTGACGCCGCTGAACCACGCGGCCTCACCTGTTACGCCATTGAGCGGGCTGCACAGTTGAAAGGCGTCGAGGCTATGCATCAGTTGACGGCGCGATCGGGGTCGCGGGGGATTGACAGAACGACTTCATCGCGATGCAGGCTGCCGCGCCCCGAGAAGCGCGGCGCGCGGTCATAGAGAGTGCAACGCGCGCGCCCTGCGCCCCGCCCTACTGTGCGGCGGTCATCACCGGCATGGCCGACCCATCCGCCGCCCAAGCCCGCACGGCTGCGCCGAAATGTTCGAACAGCGGGCGCGAAACGGGGTCATTGGCTGCGTTCCACTCGGGATGCCACTGCACCGCGAGGGTAAAGCCCGGCGCGTCTTTGATATAGATCGCCTCGGGCGTGCCATCATCCGCGTAGCCGTCGATCACCACGCGCGGGCCGGGTTCCTTGATCCCCTGCCCGTGTAGCGTGTTGGTCAGCACTTTGGACGCGCCCATCACACGGTGGAACACGCCGCCTTCGGTAAAGCTCACGTCATGGCGCAGTTCGAATTTCTCTTCAATGGTGCCATCGGGGGGCATGCGGTGGTTCATCCGCCCCGGCAGATCGCGAATCTCAGGATAGAGCGACCCACCCATGGCGACGTTCACTTCCTGAAACCCGCGGCAAAGGCCGAGGAAGGGTTGGCCCCGCGCCACACAGGCCCGCACAAGCGCCAGCGCCACCGCGTCGCGCGCGCGGTCGAAGGCACCATGGGCCTCCGTCTCAGGCTCACCATATTCTTCGGGATGCACATTGGGGCGCCCGCCGGTCAGCAGGAAACCGTCGCAGACCTCCAGCAATTCCTCGACCGAGACAAAGCGCGGATCGCTCGGCACGATAAGCGGTAGACAGCCCGAAACCTCGGCAATCGCTTCGGTGTTCATCTGCCCGCCTGCGTGGACGGGGTATTGATCGTTCAGCAGGTAGGAATTGCCAATGATACCAACGACAGGTCGGGCCATGAGTTACCTCTTATTCACCATGGCCCGAACATAGGCGCTTCGCGCCGCGGTCTCAACCTCAGCTCTGCGCCTTCAGCTCCAACCGGCGCGCGTGCAGCACTGGTTCGGTATAGCCCGAGGGCTGTTCGCGCCCCTTCAGCACCAGATCGCAGGCCGCCTGAAAGGCCACCCCGTCAAAGCCCGGGGCCATGGGGCCATAGCTGGGATCCTCGGCGTTTTGACGGTCCACCACGGCTGCCATCTTTTTAAGCGCGGCCTCGACTTCCTCGCGGCTAATGACGCCGTGATGCAGCCAATTCGCCAGCGCTTGGGCCGAGATGCGGCAGGTCGCGCGGTCTTCCATCAGGCCCACATCGTTGATGTCCGGCACTTTGGAACAGCCGACGCCCTGATCGATCCAGCGGACGACATAGCCCAGAATGCCCTGCGCGTTATTCTCGATCTCGCGGGTGATTTCCTCGCTGCTGAGGTTGCGGCCTTCCATCACCGGGATGGTCAGCAGCGCGTCAAGCGTGGCGCGTGCGCCGCCCTCTTTGATCTCCTCCTGCCGCGCCAAGACGTTAACCTTGTGGTAATGTGTGGCGTGCAGGGTGGCCGCGGTGGGCGATGGCACCCAGGCGCAATTGGCCCCGGATTGGGGATGGCCGATCTTGGCCTCCAGCATCTCGGCCATACGGTCGGGCATGGCCCACATGCCCTTGCCGATCTGCGCCCGGCCCTGCAAGCCGCAGGCGAGACCGATATCGACGTTGCGATCCTCATAGGCAGCGATCCAAGCGCTGTTCTTCATCTCGCCCTTGGGCACCATCGGACCGGCTTCCATACTGGTATGGATTTCGTCCCCCGTGCGGTCGAGGAAACCGGTATTGATAAAGGCCACGCGGTGTTTCGCGGCGCGGATACATTCCATGAGGTTGGCGCTGGTGCGGCGCTCTTCGTCCATGATGCCGAGCTTCACGGTATATTGTGGCAGGCCGAGTGTCTTTTCCACATGGGTGAAAATCTCATCGGCAAAGGCCACTTCCTCGGGCCCGTGCATCTTGGGCTTCACCACATAGACGCTGCCGGTGACCGAGTTGCCGCCCGCGCGTTTGAGGTCATGAATGGCAATCAGCGTGGTCACCATGGCGTCCATCAGCCCTTCGCCAATCTCGCGCCCCTCGCGGTCGAGCACGGCGGGGTTGGTCATCAGATGGCCAACATTGCGCACCAGCATCAGCGAACGGCCCTTCAGCGTGACCTCCCCCTCCCCATCGGGCGCGGTATAGCGACGGTCCTCGGCCATGCGGCGGGTGACGGTCTGGCCGCCTTTTTCAAAGGTCTCGGCAAGGTCCCCTTTCATCAGCCCCAGCCAGTTGCCATAGGCCAGCACCTTGTCTTCGGCATCCACCGCCGCGACGCTGTCTTCGCAATCCATGATGGTCGAGAGGGCGGATTCGATGATCACATCCGCAACGCTGGCGGGGTCGTCCTTGCCAATGGCATGCTCGGGGTCGATCTTGATCTCGATATGCAGCCCGTTGTTGCGCAGAAGCACCGCATCGGGCGCCTCCGCCGCGCCTTGGTAGCCCGCGAACTGCGCCGGATCGGCCAAGCCGCAGGGCGCGGCATCCTGCGCCATCACAGCTTCAAGGTGCCCATCCACAACGCGATACCCGGCCAAATCCGCATGGCTGCCCGCCGAAAGCGGCACGGCCTCGTCCAAAAAGGCTTTTGCCCGTGTCACCACCCGTGCGCCGCGCTCCGCGTCATAGCCCTTGCCCACCGGCAGATCGCCCAGCGCATCGGTGCCATAGAATGCGTCGTAAAGGCTGCCCCAGCGCGCATTGGCGGCGTTGAGCGCGAAGCGTGCGTTGGTGATCGGGACTACAAGCTGCGGCCCGGGCACCTGCGCGATTTCGGGGTCTACGTTTTGCGTCTCAATCTGGAACGCCGGCCCTTCGGGCAGAAGATAGCCAATCTCGCGCAGAAAGGCGGTGTAGCTTTCCGCGTCATGGGGCTGGCCTGCGCGCGCGCGGTGCCAGTCGTCAATCTTGGCCTGAATTTCGGCCCGTTTTTCAAGAAGCGCACGGTTCTTCGGCCCGAGGTCATGCACAAGGTCCGACAGCCCCGCCCAAAAGACATCCGCGTCTACACCGGTGCGCGGCAGCGCCGATCCTTCGATGAAGTCGACCAGTGCGGGCTCTACCTGCAAACCGTTCTTGTCAATTCTACCCGTCATTCTCCGCCCTCTCCCGCGCTGGATACCTTTGTGAAAGGTCTAGCAGAAAGGCAAAGCGGCGCAAGCGCGGGCAGGCAGGCGATAGCGGCGCTAGTCGGCCACTGGCTCCGGGGTGGCGATCACAGGCTCGGCGTCCGCCGGGCCATCCACGGGCTGGGCCTCACCTTCCGGCGAGGGGTCGGTGGCCTGCAACACCGCGTAGACGATGCCGGCAATCATCAAGAGTGCCCCTGCGATGATTGCGGTTTTGATACCGATCAAAGCGGGACGATGACGTTTCTTCTGCGTTTCGGTATCGGTGTCGGGGGCGGACATGGATACACCTCATTGCTCGAAGTTGGGGCAGCTCGGCTTGCAGGCCGCCTTCTGGAGACATAACATTTCCTAGACCAATTACGTTCCCGCGACTGGAGGCCCAATGCGCGACGCCACCCCCCAAACGATCTATCTCAGTGACTACCAGCCCTTCGGCTTTCTGGTGGATGAGGTGGCCCTGACCTTTGACCTCGATCCCCATAAGACGCGGGTCGAAAGCCGCATCGCCTTTCGCCCCAACCCGGCGGCGCAGGAGGCTGAATTTTTCTTGCATGGTGAACAACTCAAGCTTGTCTCTGCGCAGATCGACGGCAAGCCGGTCACCCCGAAGGTGACGGAACGCGGGCTGACCTGCGATGTGCCCGACGGCCCCTTCATCTGGGAGGCCGAGGTTGAGATCGACCCAAAGGACAACACCGCCCTCGAAGGGCTTTATATGTCGGGCGGCATGTATTGCACCCAATGCGAGGCCGAAGGCTTTCGCAAGATCACCTATTACCCCGACCGTCCCGATGTGATGAGCGTCTTCACCGTGACTATCAACGGCCCGCATCCCGTTTTGCTGTCCAACGGCAATCCAGTGACGCAGGGGCAGAACCATGCCGAATGGCATGATCCATGGCCCAAGCCTGCCTATCTTTTCGCGCTGGTGGCGGGCGATCTGGTCGCCCATTCCGACCGTTTCACCACCATGTCGGGCCGCGAGGTCGATCTGAACCTCTATGTGCGTCCCGGCGACGAAGGCAAATGCGCCTTTGGGATGGAGGCGCTCAAAGCCTCGATGAAGTGGGACGAAGAGGTTTACGGTCGTGAATACGATCTCGACATCTTCAACATCGTTGCGGTGGATGACTTCAACATGGGCGCGATGGAGAACAAGGGGCTGAACATCTTCAACTCCGCCGCCGTTCTCGCTTCGCCCGAAACCTCGACGGATGATAATTTCGAGCGGATCGAAGCGATTATCGCCCATGAGTATTTCCACAATTGGACCGGCAACCGCATCACCTGTCGCGATTGGTTCCAACTTTGTCTCAAGGAAGGGCTGACCGTCTACCGCGACGCGCAGTTCACCTCAGACATGCGCTCTCCGGCGGTGAAACGCATCGGCGACGTGATCGACCTGCGCGCACGTCAGTTCGCCGAGGATCAAGGCCCGCTGGCCCACCCGGTACGGCCCGAAAGCTTTCAAGAGATCAACAACTTCTACACCGCCACCGTCTATGAAAAGGGCGCCGAGGTGATCGGCATGCTCAAGACTTTGGTGGGCGATGACGCCTATGCCAAGGCGCTCGACCTCTATTTTGAGCGTCACGACGGCGATGCGGCGACGATCGAAGATTGGCTGAAGGTGTTTGAAGACACCACGGGCCGGGATCTGACCCAGTTCAAACGCTGGTATTCGCAGGCGGGCACGCCGCGCCTCTCGGTGGTGGAGGCTTGGGATGCGGGCAAAGGCATCTTCACGCTGACCTTCACCCAGCACACCCCGCCCAGCACCGCCACGCTTGAGCCGAAACCGCAGGTTCTGCCCATCACCGTGGGGTTGATCGGCGCGGATGGGGCCGAAGTGGCTCCCTCTCGCGTGTTGGAGATGACCGAGGCCGAACAGAGCTTTACCTTCGACGGGTTGGATGCGCGCCCCGTGGCCTCGGTGCTGCGCGGTTTCTCCGCCCCGGTGGTGCTGGATCAAGACCTCTCGAAAGAAGAGCGCCTGCTGCTGCTCGCCCATGACAGCGATCCCTTCAACCGGTGGGAGGCCGGGCGCACCTTGGCGCGGCAATCCTTGCTGGCCGCGATCACCGAAAACAGCGCGCCGGATGACGCATGGCTCGCAGCTCAGCGGGCGGTGTTAGAGGATGAGACGCTTGAGCCTGCCTACCGCGCGTTGATGCTGGGGCTGCCCAGCCACGCTGATCTGGCCAGCACCCTTCATGACGCAGGCAAAACGCCGGATCCGGCGGCGATCCATCAGGCGGTGGAGGCCACCCGCGATGCCATGGCCGAGCGTTTTGCCGCACTGCTGGGTGATCTCTATGACCGCCACAGGATCGACGCCCCCTATCAGCCCAATGCAGCGCAATCGGGCAAACGCGCCTTGACCAATGCGGCACTTGCCCTGCTGACCCGCGTTGAGGGACCGGCCCGCGCGCAGGCGCAGTTCGACGATGCCGACAATATGACCCAACAGCTCAGCGCCCTCGCCGCCCTGCTGCGTGCGGGCCAAGGCGACAAGGCGCTGGCCGCCTTTGAGGCGCAGTGGCGGGATGACCGTCTGGTGATGGACAAATGGTTCGGGCTGCAAGTCAGCCAAGCCGCGCCGGAAGAGGCGGCCGAAGTGGCGCGCAGGCTTACCCAGCATGCCGATTTTAACTGGAAGAACCCCAACCGTTTCCGCGCGGTCTTTGGCAGTCTTGCCATGCATCACGCCGGGTTCCACCACGAGAGCGGCAAGGGCTACGCCCTGCTGGCCGATTGGCTGATCAAGCTCGACCCGGTGAACCCGCAGACCACGGCGCGGATGTGCTCGGCCTTCCAGACATGGCGGCGCTATGACATGGCGCGACAAAAGATGATCGAGACCCAACTCGACCGCATCCTCGCCAGCCCCGATCTTAGCCGGGACACCTCCGAGATGCTCAGCCGCATTCGCGGTGCCTGACACGCCTATTCAGACAGAGGGCATGGCGGCCTATACTTACCGCCGCCATGCCCGCAGCCGATCGGCCCTGTTGCTGTTGCCCGTGATCTGGCTGGCCCTCGCGGCGGCGTGGCTCTGGCTCGACGCCTCGGGCTGGATCATCGGGCTGCTGGGGCTTTTTACCCTGCCCGCGCTATGGGAGGTCTTCAGCAATCCAGCGAGCGGCCTGACGCTCGACCAGCACAGCCTGTCGTGGTTCACCGGCAAACGAGATGCAAAAATCGCGCTGGCGCAGGTCGACCGGGTTCGGCTCGATACGCGTCTTGATATGTCCGTGCGCGCCACGGTCATTCTCCGCACCGGGCGCAGGATCAAACTGCCTTTCGAGGCCACCCCACCGCACCGCGCATTGGAAGCCGCGTTTCAGGCGCGCGGCATCACGACGGAACGGCATCACTTCACGCTGATCCAGTAGTCTACGGGCGGCTGCGGGGCCGGGTCGCGTTCAACGGTTTGCAATAGGACTGCCGCCGCAGCCAGCGGGACATATCCGCCCGTTTGGACGCGCTGCGCATCGGCCCCCAATCGGCCCCGACGCCGCGCCGCCCGTTTCCGGCGATCACCCCGTCGCGCGGCACGGTCGTCGCCATGATCCGCACGGCACAACTCAGGTTCGCGGCGCCGTTCTTGAGCGCGTCACCGCTGCCGACATTGCATTTATAGCCCCGCGCGTGCCCGGCAGAATTTGCAACAACCCGTACCAGCGGCCACCCCCGCCCACGGCCCAAGACCGATAGGTGCTCTCATGTTTGGCCAGCGCCGACATGAAGCCGACCCAAAAGGCGCGGCGTTGACTGTCGGATGCCGTCGGATAGGCCGGGCACCACTCCGCCACATCGGCGGGCACCATATCCACCAAGGGCTTGCCGTGGGATTTCAGCGCCGAGATCGCCGCGCGGGTCCAAAGCGAATGCCCCCGCATATGCTGCCAGCGCGTGCGCGGCAGGTTGCCCGGACGCGCGGGCGGGCGCAGCGTTGTGGTGAAGGGCGCGGTCTCAAGTGCGGGCGGTTCGTCCTCGGCCTCGACCTCATCGGGGAAGGACAAAGATGTGGCGGCGGTCTGCACCACGTTATCCACCTCTACCACCGGGGCGGGCTGTTTGGGCAATTCGGCCCAAATCATGGTGGGGCTAGCGCAGAGCAATAGGGCGATCATGGCAGGTTTCATGGCGCGCATAAGACCGCCCCGAAACGCGCTTGGCAAGCGCGGCGGGGGCGCGGGATCGGCAGATTTCCTCTGATCGGGAAACAGCGCGCGCCGCGCCGCCGGATTGTCGCGAAGGATCGCCCCCGACTGCCCGACTGCGCTGCAGAATTTTCCCGAAAGCTCCGCACGCCGGACACGGTTCCGCCCCATTGCCCGGTCAAACCTAAATCATCGACAAACAGCAGGCAGGACGGCCCCAGATGAAGAAACTCTCGCATATGATCCCGTCCGCTTTGCAAGGGTTCTTTGCCAAGCCCGCGCCCCAAGCGCCCGAGTTCGAGCCGCTGGAAATGCCGCTTCTGCGCCGCCGCGCGCCGCGCGACGCGCTGCTGCGCATTTCCTGCCCCGACCCCACCGCCGAAGAAATGCAGCGCGACCGTCACCAGTACCGCGCGCAATGGCTGGTGCGCCAAGAACGTTGGGAGGAGATGGCAGAGCTCTTGCAGGAGGCCGACGAGAACCGCGAGATGACACCGGGCGCCATGCCGGTGGCCGAGCTGATGGCCTTTGGCGCGCGGGCGGATGTGATTCTCGCCGCGGAACACGCGCTTTACGACGGTAAACCGGCCAGTGACGCGCCCCTGATGGCAGGGATCGAAGCGCTGGAACATGTACTGGCCGATCACGCCGATAGCGCGATGATCGCCGCCATCGTGGCGCAGGCGCATATGGACATCGGCTGGGCCTGGCGCGGCACGGGCTGGGACAGCGACGTGCCCGCCCGCAACCATGCGGCCTTCGCCGCGCATTTTGAACGCGCCGAGCAAATTCTCGCGCCATTCGACAAGGACACAGCCGCCTCGCCCCTGCTCGCGGCGACGCACTGTGCCCTGCTTGGGGGAACCGGCGGTGACGCCCGCGCCGTGGCGGACCGCTACGCGCGGCTCATCGACCTGAACCCCGCAAACCCGCGCCCCATGCGGGCCATGGGCAACCACCTTCTGCCGCGGTGGCATGGCTCATATGACCAGTTGGAACTCGAGGCCCGCCGCACCGCCGCGCGGACCCAAGAGACATGGGGCGCGGGCGGCTATACTTGGGTGCAATTCGACGCGATCAGCTGCGATGCGCAGGCCTGTGCCAACCTTGATGTGCCGTTTTTCATCGAAGGGCTGCACGACATCCTCGCCCGCCGCCCCGATCCGCATACCGCCAACCTGCTGGCCGCCTATTGCGCCAGCGCCATCGGTCAGGCGGCGGAGACAGAGGATGCCGCCGGGGCCGTCCGGGCCGAGATTGCCGACTGCGCGCGGTGGATCGTGCGCGACCATATGACGGAACTGCACCCGATGCTCTGGGCCCATGCTGCGCGCGGCTTTGACAACAACCTGCGCGTCCGCTCGGCCCGGCGTTTCGCCGCCTCGGGCCGGGACGAGGCCATGCGCATCATCACCGGCCTCTTCCAACGTGAGATCGAAGCGGGCAAACGGGTCATTTTCACCGAAGGCCGCCGCCAGATTGCCGTGCCGGGCTAAGCCTGCCTCTTGAAGCGCGTGGTGCGCTCCAGTATGACCGGCCAAGTTCCAATTGACCGAAGGCGGCCGCGATGCTTGATCTGAGTTACGACACCCCGAAACCGCGCGTGATTGCCGGTGCCAAACATGACTGGGAACTGGTCATCGGGATGGAGGTGCACGCGCAGGTCGCGTCGAACGCCAAGCTCTTCTCGGGCGCCTCGACCAAATTCGGCGCCGAGCCCAACAGCAACGTGGCCTTCGTCGATGCGGCGATGCCCGGCATGCTGCCGGTGATCAACGAATATTGCGTCGAACAGGCGGTGCGCACCGGTCTGGGCCTCAAGGCCGAGATCAATCTCAAATCCGCTTTCGACCGCAAGAACTACTTCTATCCCGACCTGCCGCAGGGCTACCAGATCAGCCAGCTTTACGAGCCCATCGTCGGCGAAGGCGAAGTGCTGGTGGAACTGGGCGACGGCACCGCGCGGCTGGTGCGGATCGAGCGCATCCACATGGAGCAGGACGCGGGCAAGTCGATCCACGACATGGACCCGAACATGTCCTTCGTCGACCTGAACCGGACCGGCGTCTGCCTGATGGAGATCGTCTCCCGCCCCGACATTCGCGGGCCGGAGGAAGCCGCCGCCTATCTCGCCAAGCTGCGCCAGATCATGCGCTACCTTGGCACCTGCAACGGCGACATGCAGTCGGGCGCCATGCGCGCGGACGTCAACGTCTCGGTTTGCCGTGTGGGTCAATATGAGAAGTATCAGGAAACGCAGGACTTCTCGCATCTTGGCACCCGCTGCGAGATCAAGAACATGAACTCCATGCGCTTTATCCAGCAGGCCATCGAAGTCGAAGCCAAACGCCAGATCGCGATTGTCGAAGCCGGTGGCGAGGTTGTGCAAGAAACCCGCCTCTTCGACCCCGACAAGCAGGAAACACGCTCCATGCGTTCCAAGGAAGAGGCGCATGACTACCGCTATTTCCCGGACCCCGACCTGCTGCCGCTGGAAATCGAACAGGCATGGGTGGACGACATCAAAGCCAATCTGCCCGAACTGCCGGACGAAAAGAAATCCCGTTTCATCAATGACTTCGGCCTGTCGGACTACGACGCCTCCGTGCTGACCGCAGATCTCGACAGCGCGGGCTATTTTGAGGCCGTGGCGCAGGGCCGCGATGGCAAGATGGCTGCGAACTGGGTCATCAACGAGCTTTTCGGTCGCCTCAAGAAAGACGACAAGGGCATCACCGAAAGCCCCGTCACCCCGGCGCAATTGGGCAGCATTGTCGATCTGATCGCCTCGGATGCGATTTCCGGCAAGATCGCCAAGGAAGTCTTTGAAATCGCCTATACAACCGGGCGCGAGCCGGAAGAGGTCGTGGAGACTGAGGGCCTCAAGCAGGTGACCGACACGGGCGCCATTGAGACGGCAGTGGACGAGATCATCGCCGCCAACCCCGCGCAGGTCGAAAAGGCCCAGCAGAACCCGAAGCTGGCGGGCTGGTTCGTCGGTCAGGTGATGAAGGCCACGGGCGGCAAGGCCAACCCCAAGGCCGTCAACGAAATCGTGTCGCGCAAGCTCGCCCAGCAATGAGCGACGCCCCGGCCCCCTTCCGTTCGGGCGAGATGACAGTTCTCCCCGAATGGATCGATTTCAACGGCCATTTGAACATGGCCTATTACAACGTCCTGTTCGATCAGGGCGTTGACCAAGCCTATGGCGAAATCGGTCTGGGGCCGGAGTATCAACGCACGGGTTGCACCACCTATGTGGCTGAATTTCACGTCTGCTACCTGCGCGAACTGCATGAGGGTGACCGCGTCTATACCACCTTCCAATTGCTCGACCATGACGAGAAGCGGTTTCACAGCTTTCAGGAACTGTGGCACGTCGACGGCTGGCTTGCCGCCACCGCCGAGGGGCTGACGCTGCATGTGGACCAGTCCGGCCCGCGTGTGGCCCCCATGCCGGACCACATCCTGACCCGTCTTGACGCGATGCGCCGCAGCCATGCCAAACTGCCCAAACCGGCGCAGGCCGGTCGCAGCATCGGCATCCGCCGCAAATCCGCCTGAAACTCACCTGACGCGGCTTATGTCGCCAACCCAGCCGAGGCCCCTATGCGCTACGAATACAAGATCCTTCCCGCCCCCAGCAAAGGGCAGAAAGCCAAAGGTCTGAAGGCCCCCGAAGCGCGTTTCGCCAAAACCTTGGAAGAATGCCTGAACGAACAAGCCGCCGAGGGCTGGGAATACCAGCGGGCCGAGACCTTGCCTTCGCAAGAGCGTTCGGGCCTGACCTCGACCACCACGGAATGGCGCAACGTGCTGGTGTTCCGCCGCTTGGCGACTGCTGCAGGCCAGCAGGAGGATGGCGATCTGCTGCCGCCCGCCACTGCTGCCGCAACGCCTGCCTTGGCCGCCACGATCGAAGGCGAAGACACCGCGCTTCAGGCCGATGCGCCCGCCTCCATCACGCCCGAGGATGACGTGCCCGCGAAAGAGGAACCCGCCAAAGCGGCGACGCCGCCTGCGTTTCTGTCCGGCCCCTCAGCGGATGAAGCTTCGCCGCAGGGCAGCGACGAAGACGACGATAAGACAAAGCCCTAAACGCGGCGCTTATTCGTCCAGATCAAGCGCCAGCGCGTGAATGCGCCCCATCAGGTCCGGCCCCAAAGCGCTGTGCACCGCCCGGTGCCGCGCCAGCCGGTTCTGGCCCTTGAAACGCTCTGACCGGATGCGCACGTTAAAGTGGCTTTCGCCCCCCTCCTGAAATCCAGCATGACCGCGATGGCTTTCGCTGTCATCCACCACTTCCAGTTCACGCGGCGCAAAAGCGGCTTCCAGCCGATCCGAAATCTCTTGTGTTGTGGACATGTTTTTACCCCCGGCCCCCTTCAATCCTGCGACGCAGGGTATATGGTGACCGGCCTGAGTCGGAAAGGTCTATCCACATGCCAAAACCTGATCCCTTCGGATTCGACATGTCCGTGTCGTCCTCCAAAAAGAAAAACCCCCGCGGCCGCCGCGGCATGTCCGGTGCGTCGGAAACCTCGACCCGGATTTGCGACCACGAAGGCTGCGACGAGCCGGGCAAGTTCCGCGCCCCCAAAGCGCCCGATGTGCTGGATGACTACTTCTGGTTCTGCCAGAAACACGTGCGCGAATATAACGCGAAGTGGAGCTTCTTTGACGGCACCACCGAGGCCGAGATGAACGCGCAGATGTCCAAGGACAAGGTCTGGGAGCGCAGCACCAAACCACTGGGCGACCCCGAGCAGCGCGCATGGGCCCGTCTTGGCATCGAAGACCCCCATCAGGTCTTGGGCAAGAACGCGACCCAGAACCCCGGCAAGGGCCAGCAAGCGGGCCGCCGCCTGCCGCCCACCGAACGCCGCGCGATCGAGATTCTCGAGGCCAAGGACACTTGGACAAAGCCCGAGGTTCGCAAAGCCTACAAAGCGCTGATCAAAGTGCTGCACCCGGATATGAACGGCGGTGACCGCAGTCAGGAAGAGCAGTTGCAACTGGTCGTCTGGGCATGGGACCAGATCAAGGGCAGCCGCAACTTCAAGGACTGATCCCGCGACCGGACCAGCGGCCGGTTGCGGATAATGCCAGTTGCCCCCTTCCCCTTGCGGATATGCACGATATGTTGCACCAGATACGCGCGCGGCCCCGACCGCGCGCCTAAGGAAAAGGATGACGAGCGATGGCCGACGGTGCACTGGAACATGACATGAAACCCACCGAAGAGGTCTCGGTGCGCGATGTCTTTGGCATCGACACCGATATGGTCGTCAAGGGTTTCCCGCAGCGCACCAGCCGCGTGCCGGACATCGACAGCACCTATAAGTTCGACCCCGACACCACGCTGGCGATCCTCGCAGGCTTTAGCCACAACCGCCGCGTCATGATCCAAGGCTACCACGGCACGGGCAAATCGACCCATATCGAACAGGTCGCCGCTCTGCTGAACTGGCCCACCGTGCGCGTCAACCTCGACAGCCACATCAGCCGGATCGACCTCATCGGCAAAGACGCGATCAAGCTGCGCGACGGCAAACAGGTCACCGAATTCCACGAGGGCATCCTGCCTTGGGCCCTGCGCAACCCGACCGCGATTGTCTTTGACGAATATGACGCAGGCCGCGCCGATGTGATGTTCGTGATCCAGCGCGTGCTGGAGCATGACGGCAAGCTGACGCTGATGGATCAGAACGAGATCATCACCCCGCACCCCTATTTCCGCCTCTTCGCCACGGCCAACACCGTGGGCCTGGGCGACACCACCGGGCTTTACCACGGCACCCAGCAGATCAACCAAGCGCAGATGGACCGTTGGAGCCTTGTCGCCACGCTGAACTACCTCAGCATCGACGCCGAGACCGCGATCGTGCTGGCGAAAAACCCGCATTACAACACCGAGAAGGGCCGCAAAACCCTCAAGCAGATGGTCACCGTGGCCGACCTCACCCGCACTGCCTTCATGAATGGTGAACTTTCGACCGTGATGAGCCCGCGCACCGTGATCGCATGGGCGCAGAACGCCGAGATCTTCCGCAATGTGGGCTATGCCTTCCGGCTGTCCTTCCTCAACAAATGCGATGAGCTTGAGCGTCAGACCGTGGCCGAGTTCTACCAGCGTTTGTTCGACGAGGAACTGCCCGAAAGCGCGGCCAGCCTGAGCTTGGGCTAAGCCGCCCCGGCGGGTTCGCTCGCCGCCCTGCAGGACGCGTTTCGGCACGCAAAGGCGCCCTGCCCTTCCCAGACGCGCGCCTGCCTGACAGACAAGGGGACCGGCATGAGTAAACAAAGCGACAACCCCGCTGACGCGTTCAAAAAGGCGCTGGCCGAGGCGACCAAGGTCATGGCCGATGACGCCGAACTGACGGTCAGCTACTCGGTCGACCCCTCGGGGCTTTCCGGCGACGCGATGCGCCTGCCGCAGGTGAGCCGCCGGATGACCCGCGAAGAGGTGCTGCTGGCGCGCGGCACCGCCGATGCGCTGGCGCTGAACCGCCGCTACCACGATGCCGCGACCCACGCCCGCTATGCGCCCCAAGGCGACATGGCGCGCGAGCTTTACGAGGCGATGGAGACAGCGCGTTGTGAGGCCATGGGCGCGCGCGACATGCCCGGCACCGCCGGCAACATCGACGTCAAGATCAAGCACGAGGCCCTGCGCCGCGGCTACGATCAGGCCAAACAGGCCAGCGACGTGCCGCTCTCGGTCGCGGCGGGTTATATGGTGCGCCATCTGGCCACCGGTCGCCCCCTGCCCGCAGGGGCCGAGAACGCGATGGAACTCTGGCGCGGCTTTATCGAAGATCAGGCGGGCGGCACGCTCGAAGGGATCGACGGCAGCCTTGCCGATCAGGCGGATTTCGCGCGGCTGGCCCGCAAGATGATCTCGGACCTCGGCTATGGCGATCAGTTGGGCGACGATCCCGACAGCCAAGACGAGGATCAAGAGGATCAGGCCGAAGAGGGCACCGAAGAAGAACAGGATCCCGACAGCACCGGCCAAGACGATCAGGACGAGGAAGAGGCCGAAGGCACCCCCGAGAACAGCCAAGAGCAGCAGCAAGACGAAAGTCAGGCGCAGGTCTCGATGGATGACGAGGCCGATCAGGAGCTGGGCGACGAGGCGGAGATGCCCGAGGGCGACGCGCCGATGGACCCGCCGCCCCCGCCGCCCGTCTCGGACGCCGACCCGGAATACCGTGTCTATCAGGGCGAGCATGACGAGGTGATCGGGGCCGAGGAACTGGCCGAGCCAATCGAATTGGAACGCCTGCGCGCCTATCTGGACCAGCAGCTCGAGCCGCTGAAAGGCGCTGTGGGCCGTCTGGCGAATAAGTTGCAGCGCCGCTTGCAGGCGCAGCAAAACCGCTCGTGGGAATTCGACCTTGAAGAGGGCACGTTGGACGCGGGCCGTCTGGCGCGGGTGGTGGCCAACCCCACGACGCCGCTCAGCTTCAAGATCGAAAAGGACACCGAGTTCCGCGACACTGTTGTGACGCTGCTCTTGGACAACTCCGGCTCCATGCGGGGCCGCCCGATCTCCATCGCCGCGATCTGCGCCGATGTGCTGGCCCGCACGCTGGAGCGCTGCAACGTGAAGGTCGAGATCCTTGGCTTTACCACCCGCGCGTGGAAGGGCGGACAGGCGCGCGAGGCGTGGCTCAACGATGGCCGCCCCGCGCAGCCCGGACGGCTGAACGATCTGCGCCACATCATCTACAAAAGCGCCGACGCCCCATGGCGCCGGACGCGGGACCACTTGGGTCTGATGATGAAAGAGGGTCTGCTGAAAGAGAATATCGACGGTGAGGCGCTGGAATGGGCCCACCGGCGGATGCTGGCCCGGCATGAGGCGCGCAAGATCCTCATGGTGATTTCCGACGGCGCGCCGGTGGATGACAGCACCCTGTCAGTGAACCCGGCCAACTATCTGGAAAAACACCTCCGCGACGTGATCGCCATGGTCGAGAAACGCCGCGCGGTCGAGCTTTTGGCCATTGGCATCGGCCATGACGTGACGCGTTATTACGACCGCGCCGTCACGATCACGGATGTGGATCAGCTTGCCGGGGCGATGACCGAGCAGCTCGCAGCGCTCTTTGACAGCGATCCGCGGAAACGGGCGCGTGTCATGGGCATGCGCCGCGTGGGCTGAACCGTCGGATCGGTATTTGAGAAAGGATGAAGGAGGGGCCGCGTGTTCCAGAGTTTCGAGGTCACCGCGCGTCCGGAACAGGGTCCCCCGCGTTTGGCGGCGCTGCGTGCGGAATTGCAGGCGGCGGGCTTGGACGGGTTTCTCGTGCCGCGCGCCGATGCGCATCAGGGTGAGTATGTCGCCCCGCGGGATGATCGGCTGGCTTGGTTGACGGGGTTCACCGGCTCTGCCGGGTTCTGTGCGGCGCTGCGCGATGTGGCGGGTGTTTTCATCGACGGGCGCTATCGGACGCAGGTCAAAGCGCAGGTGGCGGATGTCTTTACCCCGGTGCCTTGGCCCGAGGTGTCTTTGGCCGATTGGTTGAAGGATCAATTGCCCGAGGGCGGCGTGGTTGGTTTCGATCCGATGCTGCATACGCCCGCGCAGATGGATCTTTTGTTTGAGGCCTTGGCGGGGTCTGGCATCGAGATGCGGCGCGTCTCGAATATGGTCGACCGTATTTGGGAAGACCAGCCTGATGCGCCGATGGGCAGGGTGGCGGCGCATCCTGAGCGTTTTGCCGGGGAAAGCCATGAGGCCAAGCGCCGGCGTCTGGCCGCTGATTTGCGCGCGGCGGGGCAGAAGGCGGCATTGATCACCCTGCCCGACAGCCACAACTGGTTGCTGAACATTCGCGGGCAGGACATTCCGCGCAACCCGGTGGCGCATGGTTTTGCCGTGTTGCATGACGATGCGCGGGTCGATCTGTTCATGGCGGCTGAGAAGCTCGTGGATGTGGAGGACCATCTGGGGCCAGAGGTGGTGCAGCGGGATCCTGAGGGGCTGCCAGATTACCTGCGCGCGCTTGAGGGGCCGGTGCGGCTTGATCGGCAGTCGGCCCCGCTGTTGTTCGCGGATTTGCTGGGGGATCGGGCGCAGGCTGGTGAAGACCCCTGCGCCTTGCCCAAGGCCTGCAAGAATGACGCCGAGATTGCCGGGGCGGCTGAGGCGCATTTGCGCGATGGTGCCGCGATGGTCGAGCTGCTCGCTTGGCTGGATGCGCAGGCGCCCGGCACAGTCACTGAGACGGAGGTCGTGCAGCAGTTGGAAGGCCTGCGCCGCCGCGACCCCGCGCTGCGCGACATCAGTTTCGAGACGATCTCGGGCACCGGGGCGAATGGGGCGATCATCCATTACCGGGTGAATGAAGAGACCGATACCGTCTTGCAGGAGGGGCATCTCTTGGTGCTCGACAGCGGGGGGCAGTATCTGGACGGCACCACCGATATCACCCGCACCATTGCCATCGGCAGCCCCGATCCGGAGGCGCGCGCGGCTTTCACGCGGGTGCTTTCGGGGATGATTGCCATGAGCCGCCTGCGCTGGCCACGCGGACTTGCAGGGCGGGATATCGAGATGCTGGGCCGTTTGCCGCTTTGGATGGCGGGGCAGGATTTCGATCACGGTTTGGGCCATGGGGTGGGCGCCTATCTGTCGGTCCATGAGGGGCCGCAGCGGTTGAGCCAGATGAGCCATGTGCCGCTGGAACCGGGTATGATCCTCAGCAATGAGCCGGGTTATTACCGCGAGGGGGCTTTTGGCATTCGGATCGAAAACCTATTGGTGGTGCAAGAAGCCCCCGCCCTGCCCGGCGGCGACGCGCATCGCGAAATGCTCGATTGGCGCACGCTGACGCTGGTGCCGATCGATCGGCGTTTGATTGATGTGGCGGCGCTCAGCCCTGAGGCGCGGGACTGGTTGAACGCCTATCACCGCGACGTGGCGGAAAAGATCGGGCCGCGGGTATCACCTGTTACAAAACTGTGGTTGGATGCGGCAACGGCGCCCCTGTGAGCGTCCGATTTAAGTAAAGGGGGGTACGGCATGGCCGACCATATCAAGATTACTCCGGCTGAGGGCACATGGGTTGTTCGCGCTGGCGGGGCCGTATTGGGCGAGTCCACGGGCGCGCTGGAACTGCACGAGGGGGACCATCCGCCGGTGATCTATTTCCCGCGTGGCGACATCGCCATGGCTTTCCTTGATGGCACGGATAAGACCAGCCATTGCCCGCATAAGGGCGATGCGACCTATTTCTCGGTGGTGACCAAGAGCCGCACCTTGCAGGACGCCGTGTGGTCTTACGAAGACCCGAAAGCCGATGTGGCCGCGATCAAAGGCTATTTGGCTTTCAACCCGATGGAAGAGATCGCCATCGAACGGATCTGAGCGCGGCTCAGGAATGCTCCTCTGCCGCCGTGGCGGCGAGGGCGCGGTTATAGGCTTTCAGCGCATCGACGTGGAACAGCGCGCCCAGCAGTTCGGGCGGCGCATCCGCGCTGAGGGTGACCACCGGGATAAAGTTGGAATGGGTCTGGTCGAACAGCGGCAAAGCGGCCTCTAGCGTGGCGCTGCCGTCGATATAGGTGCCCTTGTCGATCAAGTCCCAACAGGCGTCTTCCGAAGCCGCGTCTTCGTCATCGGGGCGGCGCATGATGCGGCCCACCATGAACATTGAGAGCAGATAGGCCTGCGGACCTGCGGCCAGATGGATGCCGCGCCTCTCCATCTGGGTGAGGAAGAAGGACCGGTCGACCAGCCGGGAGGCCAGCGCGGTCGACATGCTGACGGCGACCATCACGGCCAGACCGGTCTGCCAGTCGCCCGTCATCTCAAACACGATGAGAGTGGTTGAAATCGGCGCGCCCAGCACGGCGGCGGCCACCGCCCCCATCCCCGCCAAAGCATAGAGCGAGGAAGAGCCCGAAATTTCGGGGAAGACACCGGTGGCGATGATCCCGAAGCCAAGCCCGGTCAGAGCGCCCAGCATCAGCGAGGGCGAGAACACCCCACCGCCCATGCGCCCGCCGAGCGTGATCGCCACGGCGGCGACCTTGAGCACGGCAAAGATGATCGCCTCATGCAGCACCAGTTCGCCGACCAGCGCGCGCGAGGTCGTCTCATAGCCCACGCCGATGATATGGGGAAACCAGAGCGCGATGACCCCAAGGATCGCCCCCGCCACCGCCGGGCGCAGCCAGCGGGCAAGGCCGGTGCGGGCTTGCAAGTAGTTGCCGAAATCTTCGGCCCAGAAGATCGCGCGCATCAGCACGACCGAGACCAGACCGCAGGTCAGCCCCAAAAGCAGGAAGGCGGGCAGTTCGACGTAGAATTGCACGTCGCCAAGGCCCGGCAAGACGAATTCCGTGAGCCCGCCGAACTCCAGCCGGTTGATGACCGTGCCTGCGGCGGAGGCGATGACGATGGGGGCAAAGGCATGGACGGCGAAATGGCGCAGCACAACTTCGAGGGCAAAGAGCGCGCCAGCGATGGGCGCGTTGAAGCTGGCCGAGACCGCCGCCGCCACGGCGCAGCCCAACAGATCCCGCCCGGTGATCCCATCGGCCTTGATAAAGCGGCTGACCTTGGTTGAGATCACGGCGGCGAGATGCACCACCGGCCCTTCGCGGCCCGATGAGCCGCCCGTGGACAGGGTGATGAGCGAGGCCAGCGCCGAGGCCACCCCGGCGCGCGTCTCAACCCGTCCGTCGTGCATGGCAGCGCCGAGGATCACATCGCCCACGCTGCGCGCGCGCCCGTCGCGGGTGAAACGGTGCAGGATCAACCCCACAAGCAACCCGCCCAAGGTCGGGATCAGCACCACCCAATACCACGGCAGCCCGGCAAGGAAGCTGTGCAGGAATTGCACATCGTCCGTGCCGTAAAGCGTGGCCTGCAACCAGTTGATACCCTTGCGAAAGAACAGGGCGGCAAAGCCCGCGGCGATGCCCACCAGCAGCGCGATAAACCAGAATGTGACCTTCCCCGGGCCGCGGGTGCGCAGCACCGTCCAGCCCTGTTTGCAGCCGCCAAGCGCCTGCTGAAGTTGTTGGGAAAAGAAAGCGTTATCTTGCGAAGGCATGGGACTAAGACCAGTTGAACCCTTTCTGTCTAGGGCAAGCTGACCTTGGGTAAAACCGCCATTTAAGAAGTCGTCGCGCCCTGTTGCCCGTTGAGCAATGCCTCCGCCGCCGCGCGGGCCGCATCGGTGATCGTATCGCCCGCGAGCATTCGGGCGACCTCATCAACGCGCTCTTCGGCGGCAAGGGGGGTGACGGTCGAGGTGGTCATGCCCTTGGTCACCGATTTCGCCACACGCCAGTGATGCGCGCCAAGGGCTGCGACCTGCGGCGAATGGGTGACGACCAAGACCTGCCCCTCGGCGGCCAATGCCTTCAGGCGGCGGCCCACGGCATCGGCGGTGGCGCCCCCTACCCCACGGTCGATCTCGTCAAAGATCAGGGTGAGGCCGGATTGGGTCTGGGTCAGGCAAACCTTCAGCGCCAAGAGGAACCGGCTCAACTCCCCGCCCGAGGCGATTTTGCCCAAGGGTCCGGCAGGCGCGCCCGGGTTTGTGGCGACGGTGAAAGAGACCGCATCGCGCCCCTCGGGGCCTGCGGGTTCCTCGGTCAATTGCGTCTGGAACACTGCGCGTTCCATCTTGAGCGGGGCAAGCTCTGCCGCCACGGATTTGTCGAGCTTGGCCGCGGCCTTGCGCCGCTTCTCGGTCAGCGCAGTGGCCTGTTCGTCGTAAAGCGCCTGCGCTTCGCGGACGGCTTTCTCCAGCCCCTCCTGCGCCGCTTCGCCCGCATCGAGCGCGTCGAGCTTGGCGCGCAGCGTGTCGGCGAAACCGGCAAGTTCATCGGGCTGCACGTCATGTTTGCGCGCAAGGCCGCGGATCGCAAAAAGCCGCTCTTCGCAGGCTTCCAACTCATAGGGGTCGAACGACATGCCGTCGATCGCATCGGCCACACCGGACATCGCCTCGTCCAATTCCACCATGGCGCGGTTGAGCGCGGCGAGCGGGCCCTCCAGCGCGCCTTCGGCCTTGTCGGCCACCCCGTCGAGCCAGCGCAGCGCGTCGCCCATGGCGGTCTCTGCGCCGCCTTGGCCCAACAACTCATAGGCGTTGACCACATCGCGGCGGATTTTCTCGGCCCCCTGCATCTGGCGGCGGCGGGTGTCGAGGGCGGCCTCCTCCCCCGCTTCGGGGTCGAGCTTGTCCAACTCGGCCACGGCGTGACGCAGGAACTCTTCCTCGGCGGCGATGGCCTCGCGTTCGGCAGCGGCAGCGGCGGCGGCTTTGCGGGCGGCGCCGAGGGCATTCCACGCCTCGCGCAGCTTGGCAATCGCCCGGGCATTCCCGGCGTAATCGTCCAAAATGGCACGATGGCCCCGCGGGTTGAGCAGGCCGCGGTCATCATGCTGGCCGTGCAGTTCCACCAATGTCTCGGACAGGCGGCGCAGCACCTCACCCGAACAGCGGCGGTCATTGACCCAAGCGGTCTTGCGCCCGTCGGAGGTGTTGATGCGGCGCAGGATCAATTCATCTCCGGCAGGCAGGCCCGCCTCTTCCAGCACCGCATGGGCCGGGTGGCCGGGCGGAAGATCGAACCACGCGGTCACCTCACCCTGTTCGGCCCCTTGGCGCACCAGATCGGCACGCCCGCGCCAGCCCAGAACGAAGCCGAGCGAATCCAAAAGGATCGACTTGCCCGCGCCGGTCTCACCGGTCAGCACGTTCAGCCCCGGCTGGAAGCCAAGCTCCAGCCGGTCGATGATCAGCATGTCTGAAATATCAAGTCCGCGCAGCATCTAGAACCGTCGGGTGGGCGATCCCACCCCCCTTAAAGCCACTCGCCCTTGATGGTCTGGCGATAGGCTGCACCCAGCCAATTGTCTTTGTAAAAGGCAGGCTCAAGGCCGCGCCCGGTCAGCAGTTTGTAGCTGTCCTCATACCATTCGGAGCCCCGGTAGTTGTGGCCAAGGATGGCCCCCGCCGTCTGCGCCTCATGGTTCAGGCCGAGCGACAGATAAGCTTCGACCAGACGGTGCAGCGCTTCGGCGGTGTGGGTGGTGGTCTGGAAATCCTCGACCACGACGCGGAAGCGATTGATCGCGGCGGTATAGTGATCGCGGCGCAGGTAGTAGCGGCCAATCTCCATCTCCTTGCCCGCCAGATGGTCGAAGGCGAGGTCGAATTTCAGGATCGCGGAGCGGGCATATTCGCTGTCCGGGTAGCCTTCGATCACGGCGCGCAGAGATTGCAACGCTTGGAAGGTCAGCCCTTGGTCGCGGCCCACTTCGTCGATCTGGTCGTAATAGCTCAGCGCCAAGAGGTACTGCGCATAGGCGGCATCGTCATCGGCGGGGTAGAAATCAATGAAGCGCTGCGCGGCGGAGCGGCTGTTGGGATAGTCCTGATCCTTGTGATAGGCGAAAGCCTGCATGATCAGGGCGCGTTTGGCCCATTCGGAATAGGGATAGAGACGCTCGATCTCGGCGAAATAAAATGCCGCTTCGCCGGGGTTGTTGTTGGTCAGCTCATATTCGCCGCGCTCGAAAATCTGCTCAGCCGAATAGGTTTCAAGCGGGATTTCCTGCGGGTTGAAGAAGTTCCCATCAGAGCGTCCGTCACCACCGCCGCAGGCTGCCAATGTCGCGACCAGAAGCACCGCACTGATCGTCCGCTTGCGCGATCCCGCTACCGTCATGCCCGCACCCCTTGCATCGTCCAACCCATGGTCTTTGACCCTCTTGCGCATGTGACTAGCACAATAAACTGCGTTGCAAAACGCCCATTCCGCCCCCGTCCGCAGGCGGCTGCGCGGCGGCGCATCGCTGGGTCAGGCTTGTCACTTCGGCTTAGTGAATACAAGGCATTGGCAGGGCGTTCAATGGCACTTCGCCGCCTAAGCGCCCTGCGCTTTGCGGTGCTGCTCCCCCACCCCGGGATCAGGCAACCTGTGGGATTTCGTTCCAGATCAGGCCGGAGCCGGGCAGCCGCGCCGTTTGCGCTGCATCGCAGGCCACCAGACGCACGGCATCCGGCGTGGCAAAGAGCGCGCGCAGCAGCGTGTTGGTCAGCGAATGGCCCGCGCGTTTGCCTTCGTAATGGCCCAAAAGCGGCGCCCCGGCCAGCGCCAGATCGCCGAGCGCATCGAGCATCTTGTGGCGCACAGGCTCATCCGCGTGGCGCAGGCCGCCGGGGCTGACGACGGCATCGCCATCGAAAACCACCGCGTTCTCACCCGCTTCGCCACCAAGCGCCAGACCATTGGCCTGCATCGCCTCGACATCCGCCTGACGGCAGAAGGTGCGGCTGTCGCAGAGTTCACGCGCGAAGGAGCCGTTGTTCATCACCAGCGACTTGCGCTGCTGGCCGATGGCGGCATCGGCAAAGTCGATCTCAAAGTCGATGCGCAGCGTATCCGCGGGCGAGATCGTCGCAACCGCGTCGCCATCCTGCACGGTAACGGTTTTCAGCACTTCGAAGGCCATCACGGGGGCTGCAAGCTGGCGCAGACCGCGCTGCATGATCCCGCGCACGAAAGGCAGCGAGGAGCCATCAAGGATCGGCACTTCGGGGCCGTCGATCTCAATCAAAAGGTTATGGATGCCACAGCCCGCCACGGCGGCCATCAGATGCTCGACGGTCGAGATCGAAAGGCCGGTGGGGTTTTCCAGCTTGGTGCAGAGCGGCGAGCGGTTCACCGCGTCCCAGCGGGCGGGGATCAGACGGTCACCGACCGCCACATCGCTGCGCGAGAACCAGATGCCGTGATGGGCCGACGCCGGGCGCAGTGTCACCGTCGCAGGCAGACCGGAGTGCAGGCCTGTGCCAGTAAAACTTACCGCTGATTTGATCGTTGTCTGCACCGGGTCATCCTCAAGCTTCGAACATCTTCTTGTGTGTTGAACTCTGGATTAAGGGGCAGGTTCGTTTTGCTCAACTCAATCTTTGCAACGGTCTGAAACATCACTGCAACATTTGAGCACGGCTACGCTTACCCGGGAGCAAGGCGTTGTTCTAAAACAAAAAAGGGCCGCCCTAAGGCAGCCCTTTCGTCATTCATCGTGATCAGTTCAGTTGGCCTGACGGCGCAGGAACGCGGGGATTTCGATGCGTTCTTGATCGGGATCGTTGTTTTCCTGCGGCTGCGGCGCGGCGGCAGAGGCGCGGGTTTGCACCGGCGGCTGCTGGCGCGCGGGGCGGGCTTGCGCTTCGCCTTCGGCGTGGCCGGTCATCCGATTGATCAGGGAGTTGATGCCGAAACGGCCCTTGTCGCCCTGCTCACCCTGCTGCTGCTGGGCCTGACGGTGCTGCTCGGGCGCGGCCTTCTGTGCGGCGGCGCGCAGGCGGGCCAGCGCTTCGGGGGACGGTGTGCCGGGGGTCGGCGCACGCGGTGCGACGAAGGCTTCGGGCTCGGCTTCGATGTTCTCTTCCTGACGCGGCTCGAATGCGGCGACCTCAGGCTGGTACGCCGGTGCGGGCAGACCGTCGTCGTCTTCGACAACGTTCTCGTCCTCATACTGGTCCTGCTCGCGCTGTGTCGGCTGGAGGTCTTGGAACAGGGCGGCCTGTTCGACTTCCTGCGGCGCTTCGGCGGCCACGGAGGCAGCGACCGGCGCCTGTGCGGCGGACACCTGCGCCACATCGTCAACCGATACGTTCTGACGCAAAGGCTGGCTCATGGAGCGGCGCGGGACCGGGATTTCGGTGTTCACATCAGTGGCGTCGATGCCGGTTGCGACAACGCTGACGCGCATCAGGCCACCAAGGCTTTCGTCCAGCGTGGAGCCGACGATGATGTTCGCTTCGGGGTCCACTTCCTCGCGAATGCGGTTGGCCGCTTCGTCGAGTTCGAACAGGGTAAGGTCCTGACCGCCGGTGATGTTGATGAGCACGCCCTTGGCACCGCGCAGGCTGATTTCGTCCAGCAGCGGGTTGGCGATGGCTTTCTCGGCGGCTTGGATGGCGCGATTTTCGCCCTCGGCCTCGCCCGTTCCCATCATCGCCTTGCCCATCTCGTCCATCACGGCGCGGACATCGGCGAAGTCGAGGTTGATGAGACCCGGACGGACCATCAGGTCGGTCACGCCCTTCACACCTTGGTACAGCACGTCATCGGCAAGCGAGAAGGCTTCGGTGAAGGTGGTCTTTTCGTTCGCCAGACGGAAGAGGTTCTGGTTCGGAATGATGATCAGCGTGTCGACGACCTTTTGCAGCGTCTCGACGCCGTCTTCGGCCTGACGCATGCGCTTGGCGCCTTCGAATTGGAAGGGCTTGGTCACGACGCCGACGGTCAGCACGCCCAGTTCACGCGCGGCCTGCGCGATGATCGGAGCCGCCCCGGTGCCGGTGCCGCCGCCCATGCCGGCGGTGATGAAGCACATATGCGCGCCGGCAAGGTGGTCGACGATCTGTTCGATGCTCTCTTCGGCAGCGGCAGCACCCACAGAGGCACGCGCGCCCGCACCCAGACCTTCGGTGACTTTGATGCCCAGTTGCACGCGGTTCTCGGCCTGAGCCTGCTGCAACGCCTGTGCGTCGGTGTTGGCCACGACGAAATCAACACCGTCAAGTTGCTTTTCGATCATGTTATTGACCGCGTTGCCGCCTGCCCCGCCAACACCGAAGACGGTGATACGGGGTTTCAGATCATCATGTCCTGGCATTGAAAGGTTGAGTGTCATGTGCTGTCCGCCTGTCCAGTTAACCGCGTTCTGCGGGAGTTTTTCGACCAAATTTACCCGACCCTACCGGGCTAGGGCCGCATCGTCACCTAAAAAACATCGTTTTGACGCTAAATATGGGCAGAAACTTGCCAGTTTCCGCCTTATCTCGGGCTTCTCACCCGATATTGGGGTCACCAGTTGTCTCTAAACCATTTCACCGCGCGTTTGAGCGAGCGGGACGGGTAGCGATCGGCAGGGATGTCGAAATCCCACCATTCGTCCTGCGGATGCGCCGCGAAAAGCGCAAGCCCCACGGCAGAGGCGAAGCCCGGCCCGGTCGCGGCCTGCGGCAGCCCATGCACGCGCAGTGGGCGCCCCAGACGAACCTGCTGGCCAAGGATCTTGCTGGCCAGCCCGTCAAGGCCCGGTATCTGACTGCCCGCCCCGGTAAGCACAATCTGTTGGCTTGGCAAGTGGTCGAAACCGGCGGCATCCAGCCGAACGCGGACCTCTTCGAGGATCTCTTCGACACGCGGGCGCATGATGCCGATCAGCTCCGCCCGGCTGGCGGTGCGGCGGTCGTGTTCGTAATCGCCGGTCTCGCCGCCGATCTCGATCATGTCGCGGTCGTCCATGCCGGTGGCATGCACCCCGCCGTAGAAGGTCTTGATCCGCTCGGCATTGGCCATCGGCACTTGCAGACCCATGGAGATGTCGGAGGTGACGTGATCCCCGCCCATCCGCACCGTATCGGCATAGATCATATGTTTCTTGATAAAGATCGACAGGCCCGTGGTGCCACCGCCAAAGTCGATACAGGCGGCACCTAGCTCTTGCTCATCCTCGACCAGCGCCGAAATGCCCGAAGCGTAGGAGGATGAGGCGATCCCGGCCAGTTCCAGATCACAGCGTTTGATGCAATGGGCCAGATGCTGCACCGTATCGGCGTCGACGGTCAGCATATGCATGTCCACCGAGAGGCTGTTGCCCAGCTGGCCGCGCGGGTCGGCCAGACCGCTGCGGTGATCCAGCGCGAAGTTCACCGGCTGGGCGTGCAGCACCTCGCGGCCCTCGCCATATTCCGGCACGTCGCAGCCCGCCAGCACACGCGCCACGTCCTGCTCCGAGACCGATTGCCCCTCCAACTCGACCGAGGCGTCGAGCCCATAGCTGCGCGGCTCCCCGCCCGAGAAACAAGCGATGACGTGATCGACGCGGATGCCAGCCATTTTCTGTGCGGCCTGAAGCGCGGTGCGGATCGCGCGCTCGGTCTCGCCCATGGCGCAAATCTCACCAAAACGGACCCCGCGTGAGCGGGTGGTCGCCGCCCCGATGACCCGGAACCCAGACTGCCCGGCCAAGGACCCGATGTCGCCACTGTCGCTATCAAGCCCGGCACCGTCAAAGCGCAGCACCAGACAGGCGATCTTGGAGCTGCCCACATCCAAAATGGCGACCACCCCGCGTTGGATCGCCAATTTGCGCATGTGCCGCATCGAACGCTGACTGTCGTATAGGTCCATCATTTCGTTACTGTCCCGATTCCAATGGCCATCTTACTGGCCGGAAAGCTGCCTGATGTGCCACCATTCGCGGGTGGCATCTTCGTTCATTCTAAGGGTCGGTCTTGCCGCCAACCGCATGTCCACACGCGCCACATCCCGCGTAAGAACCTCTTGGGCGCCTTCCAGCGCGATCACCCGTTCCAGCGCTTGCAGCGCGTTTTCTTCGGGCAACATGATCGTTTGATCGCGGTCCAGCACCACGTCCCAGCGGCGCTGGCCGACGCGGACCAAACCGCGCAGCCGGTCGCCCAAGACATTCGCGGCCCCGATCAGCTTGAGCGCCTCCGGCACCGCTTTGTCGGCCCCTGCCCCCGCGATCAGCGGCAGGTCGGCATGATCGCGCCGCGCCTCGATCCGTGCCACATGGGCACCGGTATTGTCCACCAGCGCCAGCCCCGTTTCACTGCGCCAGACGGCCACAGGCACGCGCGGGGTCACGTCGATTTGCAGCACGCCGCCGGGGCGGATGCGCACATTGGCCTGTTTTACCCCGTCGATGTCGGTGATCTTCTCACGGATTTGCGGCAGGTCGAGATCGAAGGAGGACAGCGGAAATTCCAGCGGCAGCGCGGTGCGGATTTCGGTCGAGAGCATGTCGCTCGCCCCGTCGATGGCCATGAGTTTGACCATGAACTCGGGCCGCTCTTCGATGCTGGCGCGCACGTCGGCGATGGCCTGCACCACGGTGCCGCGCCGCTCTTCGTCCGCCATATAGATCGTGCCCGCCAGCAGGCTCAGCGTGAAGGGCAGCCCCACGCGCAGGGCAAAACGGAACCCCGGCGTCAGCATCAACCGCTGCATGCGCCATGACCACCGCGACGGGGCGGGATCGGCCTTGACCGTTTCCGGGCGGCGGCGGATCAGCGATCGCATGTAGCGTCCTCCACCATCCAGGCGCAAAGCTCAGGGAATGAAATGCCGCAGGCCGCGGCCTGCTCGGGCGAGAGCGAAGTGGCAGTCATGCCGGGCTGGGTGTTGGTCTCCAACAGGATCAGCCCCTCTGGGCCGCGCGCCTCGTCCCAGCGAAAATCGGTGCGGCTGATGCCCTTGCAGCCAAGCGCCGCATGGGCGCGGCGGGCATAGTCGAAACACAGATCGGTGATCTCTTGCGGCAGATCGGCGGGCACCACATGGCGCGAGCCGCCGGGCTTGTATTTTGCGTCATAGTCATACCAGCCGGTGGTGATGATATCCGTCACCGCCAGTGCCCGGTCGCCCATCACGGTGGTGGTCAACTCACGCCCCGGCGCGAAAGTCTCGACCATCACCTCGGCGGGCATGTCTTCGGACAGTTGCGGCGGGCCGTTGTTTTCCTCGGCCACGAGGTAGACCCCAACCGAAGAGCCTTCGTTATTGGGTTTGACCACATAGGGCGGCGCCATGACATGGGCGGCCATCACATCGGCCTTGGGCGCGATCACGCTTTCCAGCACGGGCAGCCCCGCGTGGCGGAACACATCCTTGGAGCGCTGCTTGTCCATCGCAAGCGCCGAGGCCAGCACGCCGGAATGGGTGTAGGGCAGCTTGAGCCACTCCAGCAACCCCTGCACACAGCCATCTTCGCCCCAACGGCCATGCAGGCAATTCAGAACGGCATAGGGGTTAAGATCGGCCAGAACGGCTGGAAGATCGCGGTCGGCTTCGACCTCGATCACGTTATATCCGCCATGTTCCCGCAAGGCAGCGGCGCATGCACGCCCACTGGACAGGGACACCTCATGCTCGGCCGAGGGGCCACCCATCAATACCGCCACTGTCGGGGTCTGTCCGCTCGACTTACCCACCAAAGTGCCTCTTCGCCTCGGACCGTTTGCGGCCCCTATCGTTGTTTTCTTTGCTTCTGCCGTGGCTTAGCTGCTGCGCCGCGGCTTAGCTTTGCGGCGCCGGATCGCCCAATTTCTCACCGACGCGCTTAATTTCCCATTCTAGCCTTATACCGCTTGAAGCGTAAACCTTTTTTCGCACCTCTTCGCCCAATGTCTCAAGATCATGGGCCGTGGCGCCGCCGGTGTTGATCAGGAAATTTGAGTGTTTCGGGCTCATCTGCGCGCCGCCTACGGTGGCCCCGCGCATCCCGGCGTCATCGATCACCTTCCACGCCTTCAAATCATGCACATCATCCGCCTTCCCGGTCGAAGAGAAGCCCGCTGGGTTGCGGAAAGTGGAGCCGGCGCTGCGGTCTTTCGTGGGCTGGCTCTCATCCCGTTTGGCAAGCTGCTGCTCCATCCGGGTGTGAAGCTCCTCCGGCACGCCTTTGGGCGGCGCAAAGGTCGCCCCGATCAGCACCGCGCCGGGCGAGAGATCGCTCTGCCGGTAGCGGAAGTTGAGGTCATCTGCCGTCAGGGTCACCACCTCGCCCGCGCGGGTCACAGCCTGAGCCGAGACGAAGTGATCCGCCGTGTAGCTGCCGTAACAGCCCGCATTCATACGCAACGCGCCGCCGATGCTGCCGGGAATGGTGCGCAGAAAGGTCAGGTCCAGCCCCGCATCCGCCGCCTTGCGTGCCACATGGGCGTCGAGCGCTGCGGCCCCCGCCGTCACCTGATCGCCGTCGATCTCAATCCCGTTGAAACCCCGGCCCAGCCGGATCACCACCGCCCGCAGCCCGCCGTCGCGCACGATGAGATTGCTGCCCACGCCCATGGGGAAAACCGTCACCCCTTGCGGCAAACGCCGCATGAAAAGGCACAGGTCCTCCACATCGGCGGGTTGGAACAGGTAATCCGCAGGGCCGCCGACGCGGAGCCATGTCAGGTCGCTCAGGGCGCGATTTGGGGTCAGCCTGCCGCGCAGGTCGGGGATATTCAGCTTAATCATGGCGCCGCACTTAGCGCATTTGCACGGCAGGGCAAACCATCAAGAAGACGGCGGATCGACGCGGCTTTCGCGCCAGCGTTTGGCCACCCGCCCCGCAAGCCAGCCCAGCCCGAAACCGCCCACCGCATAGAATAGGACGGAAAGCTGCGCCAAAAGCGCATGCGGCTCGAACACCCGCGCATCCAGCCCGAAAACCATCCATGTGGCATTGAGCGCAAAGCCTGCCGCCAGTACAAGAAAGAACCACAGCACGCGGGCGCGAAAACCGGTCCAGATACAGGCGATCATCCAGACCGCAAAGACCGAGAGCAGCGCCACGAGGGTCGGCGTCAGGGTCATTCCGCCGGGCCTTTGACCCGGCCTGCCCCGCGGCGCAGCCAGCGCACGAAATAGACCACGGGCCAGCGCAGCACCGAACAGCCCCCCGCCAGCACCAATAGGCCCAGCCACGGCCCGTGCTGAGCGGTGACGAAACCCACAATCGGTATGCCCACGGCGATCAGCAGATAGGCGCTGCGCCAGTGGGAATCCTTGCTCGGCGTCATGGCAAGGATATTGGCGATCACGAACCAGAAACAGGCAAGGATGAGAGAGAGGCTCATTTCGGCAGCTCCGGCTTTTGGCCCCGCAGCCGCGCCCAGAGATAGCGCAGCGGATTGCGGAACATCGACAGGAACGCCAGCAGCGCCAAAAGCGCATAGGCCCATGACTGGGTCACACCGATGGCGATGATCAGCAAGGGCGCGGCAATCAGCAGAACCACCCCCGGCAGGTATTGAGAGCGCAGCGGCAGCATGGCCACGGTCACGGCGGCGAAGACCCAGAGGATCGACAGCCAGACGAGGGTCACGCAGCCGCCCCCTTGGCCGCGCGCAGCGCCTCGGGCAGGTCATTGGCCCATCCGCTGATCGTACCCGCCCCAAGGCAGACCACCATATCGCCGGGGCGCGCCTCGCGCAGGACCAGTTGCGTCAGCGCCTCGGCATCTTCGACCGCATAGGCATGGCGATGGCCGTGCTGGATCAACCCCGCGACCAGCCCATCTCGGTCGGCACCGGGAATGGGCTCTTCGCCCGCGGCATAGACATCGGCGATGCCCACCACATCGGCATCGTTAAAACAGGCGCAGAACTCGTCAAAGTGATGCGACAGGCGGGAATAGCGGTGCGGCTGGTGCACGGCGATCACGCGGCCCGCGCTGGCCTGCCGCGCGGCTTTCAGCACGGCGGCGATCTCAACCGGGTGGTGGCCGTAGTCATCAATAATGGTCACGCCGTCCACCTCGCCCACGCGGGTAAAGCGGCGGTTCACCCCGCCAAAACTGCCTAAAGCGTCGCGGATTTGCTCAAGCTTCATCCCAAGGTGCCGCGCCACGGTCACCGCCGCCAGCGCGTTTGATACGTTGTGATCGCCGGGCATCGGCAGGGCGCAGTTTTTGATCACCCTGTCTTCGGACTGAAGATGCACGTCGAAATGCGCCACGCCGTCTTTGTAATGCAGCCCCACGGCGCGCACATCGGCCTGCGCGTTGAACCCATAGGTCATGACGCGCCGGTCGGTGAGCTTGCCCACAAGCGACTGCACTTCCGGGTGATCGGTGCAACAGACCGCCAGCCCGTAGAAGGGAATGTTCGAGACGAAGTTCAAAAACCCCTGCCGCAGCGTGTCGAAGTCGCCCCAATGCTCCATATGCTCGGGGTCGATATTGGTGACGATGGCGATGGTGGCGGGCAAGCGGTTGAAACTGCCGTCGCTCTCATCCGCCTCGACCACCATCCAGTCGCCCTGCCCCATCCGCGCGTTGGAGCCATAGGCGTGGATGATGCCGCCGTTGACGACCGTGGGGTCGATACCGCCTGCGACCAGCAGTTCTGCGACCAGCGTGGTGGTCGTCGTCTTGCCATGGGTCCCCGCTACGGCGATGTTGGACTTGAGCCGCATCAGCTCGGCCAGCATCTCGGCCCGGCGGACGACCGGCAGGCCACGGCGGCGCGCCTCGTCCAACTCGGCATTGCCCGGCTTGATCGCCGAAGAGATCACGACCACCGCCGCGCCTTCGATATTCTCAGCCGCCTGCCCCTCGAAGATGCGCCCGCCCAATTCGGCCAGCCGCACGGTGATCTTGGTGGTTTTGAGGTCCGACCCCTGCACCTTGTAGCCGTGGTTCAAAAGCACTTCGGCGATGCCGGACATGCCGATGCCGCCGATGCCGACGAAATGGATCGGGCCGACATCGGTCGGCAGTTTGGTGGCGGCGGCGTTCATTGCGGGTGTTCCTCTTCTGCGGGGGTGAGCGTGCCTTGGGCAGCGAGCTGCTCAACCATATCGGCCAATGTCTCGGCCGCATCGGGTTTGCCGACCGAAAGCGCGGCGCGCGCCATCTGCATTGCCCCTTCGGGCATCTCAAGCACGGCGAGGATCTGGTCGGTCATGATATCTGGATTGGCCTTGCGTTCGGGCACCATGATCGCAGCCCCGGCCTCGACCAAGCCGCGGGCATTGGCGCTTTGGTGATCCCCCGCCGCGGCGGCAAAGGGGATCAGGATCGACGGACGCCCGATCACCGACAGGTCGGCCACGCTGGAGGCACCGGAGCGGCTGATCACCAGCTGCGCCTCGGACATGCGGCGGGGCACATCGTCAAAGAAGGGGCGCACATCGGCGCTGATGCCGGATTCGGCGTAGTAGTCCGCCACCCGCTGGCCGTCTTCGTCGCGGGCCTGATGGCTGACGCGGATGTTGCGGATCATGTTCATCGGCAGGGCCGCAAGCGCCGGGGGCACCACGTCCGAGAGGATGCGCGCGCCTTGGCTGCCGCCCATGACCAAAACCTCCATCGGGTAGTCACCCGGCGGGATATAGGCGGCACCGGCGCGGTCCAGCACGGCGGCGCGAACGGGATTGCCCACATGCCAGCCCTGCACGCCCTCGGGCAGTTTCGTGGGCCAGATGCCGCAGGCCACGGCGTGAACCCGTTTGGCAAAAATCTCATTCACGCGGCCCAGAATGCCGTTCTGCTCGTGGATCATCCGGGGCATGCGCAGCGCCCAAGCGGCGCCGAGCGCGGGGATCGACGGATAGCCGCCAAAGCCTACCACGACCGATGGCCGGTCGCGCAGCATGTTGAGGCTAGAGCGGACCACACCGGCGGCAATGCGGAAGGGCACCAAGGCTTTGGCCACCACGCCGCCCCGGGCAAAGGTGGCGCTGCTGATCTGGGTAATCTCGACCGCTTCGGGAAAGCCGCCGGTATAGCGCGCGCCGCGCGCATCGGTGCTGAGCTTCACACGCCAGCCGCGCTTCAACATCACCTCGGCCAAGGCCTGCGCGGGAAACATATGCCCACCGGTTCCCCCGGCGGCGATGATCAACAGTGGGGCGGCCATCAGCGGCGGCCCCGACCCAGAATATCGCTGATCTCACCCTGCGGGCGGGTCCGGGTAAAGGCCAACAGCATGCCCACGGCGATGCCGCTGGCGATCACTGAAGAGCCGCCGTAGCTCACGAAAGGTAGGGTCATGCCCTTGGCGGGCAAAAGCCGCACTGCCACACCCATGTTGATCATTGCCTGTACTCCGAATGTGCAGGCCAGCCCGGTTCCGGCCAGCCGGATGAAGGGGTCACGCTCGCGCACCAGACGCAGCAGCGACCGGACGACCACGACAGTATATAGGGCGATAATGCAGACGACCATGATCAGGCCATATTCCTCGGCGGCGACGGCGATGATGAAGTCGGTATGCGCATCGGGCAGCGACCATTTCACCTCGCCTTCGCCCACGCCTACGCCGAAAAGCCCGCCCTCGCGGATGGCGTTTGTGGCATAGCCAAGCTGGGTGGTGGGATCGACATCGACGCTGAGAAAGCCGTCGATCCGCCGGGCGAAGTGTTCGGAATTGGAATAGGCGAAGGTGCCCGCCAGAACGACGAGCCCCGCCATACCGACCAGCAGCACCATCGGCGCGCCGGCCACGAAATACATCACCCCCCAGCCGAACAGCACAAGGCAAGCCTGCCCAAAGTCGGGCTGCATCGCCAGCATCAACACGATAGAGATACAAAGCGCGAAGGACCACGATTTGCCCGGAGGGCCGTTGATCTCGGTCGCGGCGGCCATCATCCATGCGGCAGCGACCATGAAACCGGGTTTCAGGAATTCGGAGGGCTGGAACGAGGCGAAACCCAGCGAATACCAGCGCGTCGCCCCCTTGCCAAAATCGGTGCCGAAGAAAGGCAACAGCGCCAGTGCCACGAAGGCGACCACGAAGCCCAGCACCGCCAGACGCCGCACCAGCACCGGGGACATCATCGAGGTCAGCAACATCGCGATCAGCGCCAATCCGCCGAAGAACGCCTGCCGCTGCACATAGTGGAAAGCATCAAAGCCGTTTTTTGCGGCCAAGGGCGGGGATGCTGCCAGCCCCAAAAGCATGCCAACGGCAAAGAGGATCAACACGCAGGACAAAGCCCAACGGTCGACCGTGCGCCACCATTTTGGAAGGATCGGTTCACCATCTCGCACCGGGACCGCGCCATAGACCATCTCTGTCATGGGTATCTGCCTTAACTGCCTCAACGGCCCCTTTGCGGGGTCTCATCCGGGCAGAATAGCCCGAATTGTCATATGAAGCTAGTGCATTTCACCCCGCTAAGGCGGGCGGGGTCAGCGGGGCATTGCCAAGCCCCGCCGCCGGGCGATCAGGTCGCCCTTTCAGGTCGCGCGCAATCAGGCGGCCTTATGGGTGCCGCGCACCGGGTAGCCCTTGTCGCGGACGAATTTGAGGCCGTTCAGCAGACCTTCCAACTCGGGCCGCGCGAATGGCGCGTTGGAAATGTCGATGATCTGCAATTTGCCCTCATCGTTGATGACAAAGGTCGCAGGTTCGGCGAAGGGCCGGTCGGTCTCCTGCGGGCTGCGCGGGTCAGAGATGTAGAGCCCCAGTTCCGCCATCTGGTCGAGGCTCAGATCATAGCCGATAGGCAGGGTCAGGCTGTCTTCCTCGGCCATGGCCTTGGCCTTCTCCTCGGGATCACCAGAGACAGCAATCACATCGACGCCAATCTCATGGAACTGGCTTTGCAGCTTTTCCAATTGCGCGAGATACTTTTTGCAAATCGGGCAGTGCAGGCCGCGGTAGACCACCACCAACTGCCAATCGCGCCCCTCTTGTGGCTGGCCCAAGGTCAGCGTGCCGCCGCCGAGCTTGGCCACGTCCATCTTCGGAAAATCTTGTTCTGCGGTCAGTTTGGTCATTCTCTGCTCCTTTCGTCAGTTGCGTTGCACCCCAGCTATGGCGCCTTGGCAAAGCGGCAACCGGTCTCACGTCTTCTTGACCGGGGCCGCGCATTGAGGCAGAGCGCGCCCATGCAAGTCGATACAGCCATTATCGGAGCCGGTGCCGCAGGCATGATGTGCGCTGCCCATGCGGGCGGGCGGGTGCTGGTGGTGGACCATGCCAAAGCCCCGGGCGAGAAGATCCGCATCTCGGGCGGCGGGCGCTGCAATTTCACCAATATGTACTGCGAACCGCAGGCCTTTCTGAGCCAGAACCCGCATTTCGCCAAATCCGCTTTGGCCCGCTACACACAGTGGGATTTCATCGAACTGGTCGACCGTCACGGCATCGCTTGGCATGAGAAAACCCTCGGCCAGCTTTTCTGCGACACCAGCGCGAAAGAGATCATCGCCATGCTGCGCGGGTTGATGCAGCAGGCCGGGGTCGATCTGCAACTGAAGAGCAGCGCCAACAATTTCGCGAAGGTCGATGGGCAGTTCAGCTTCGACCTGCAAGCGCCTGATAAGTCGGTGAAAGTCACGGCCCGAAACCTCGTGATCGCCACCGGGGGCAAGTCGATCCCCAAGATGGGCGCGACCGGGGTCGCCTATGACATCGCGCGCCAATTTGGGCTGAGCGTCACCGATACGCGGGCCGGGCTGGTGCCCTTTACCTTTGCCGAAGGCCGCTTTGCGCCGCTGGCCGGTGTCGCCACCCCGGCGCGTATTACCGCCGGAGAGGCCGCGTTTGACGAGGCGCTGCTCTTTACCCATCGCGGTCTCTCTGGCCCCGCCGTCTTGCAGGCGTCCTCCTACTGGCGCGAAGGCGAGCCGATCACCGTGAACCTCGCCCCCGAAGGCACCCTCTTGGACGCGCTCCGCGACCAGCGGCAACGCGCGGGGCGGCGGAACTTCACCACCGTTCTCGCGCAACACCTCCCCGCGCGGCTGGTGGAACATCTGGGGCAGACGTTCGACCTGTCGGGGAATCTGGCGGATTGGTCGGACGCGCGGCTTTCCGCATTCATCACAGGCATCGAGAACTGGCAGCTTCACCCCGGCGGCACCGAAGGATATCGCACGGCAGAGGTCACACTGGGCGGGGTTGATACCGACGGGCTATCCTCCAAGACCATGGCGGCGAAAGAGGTGCCGGGGCTCTATTTCATCGGCGAGGCCGTGGATGTGACCGGCTGGCTCGGCGGGTATAACTTTCAGTGGGCGTGGTCTTCGGGCATGGCGGCGGCACGGGCGATTGCGGGCTAGGCACCGCCCTACTCCGCCAGCACCTTCTGCACCTGCGCCACGAAATCCTCACCGCGGCGCTCAAAACTGTCGTATTGATCGAAACTCGCCGCCGCCGGGGCCAGCAGGACGACATCGCCCTCTTCGGCCTCTGCCGCCGCCCGCGCCACGGCCTGTTCCATCGTGCCGCAGACTTCGGTCTCTGCGGTGAGTTGCATGGCGAAATGCGCGGCTTCGCGCCCGATCACATAGGCTTTGCGGACCGATCCTTGCGCCTCTGCCAGCCCTTTTAGACCGCCTTCTTTCTCAAGCCCGCCGCAGATCCAGCGGATGTTCTTGAACGCCGCCAGTGCCTTGGCCGCGCTGTCGACATTGGTGGCCTTGCTGTCATTGACGTAGCGGACGCCATGCGCCTCGGCCACGGTCTGGCTGCGATGCGGCAGGCCACCGAAGCTGTGAAACGCCGCCTCGATCACCCGCGGGGCAAGGCCAAGCGCGCGGCAGGCGGCATAGGCGGCGCAGGCGTTCTGGTGGTTATGCGCGCCCGGCAACCCTTGGATGCCGCGCAGGTCGATCGCGCCGACCTGTTTGCCGCGACGATATTCGCTCAAGAACCCCTTGCGGGCAAAGACATGCCAGCCGGGACCGGAAAGCTTGGTCTCGGCGCTAATGCGGATCACACGGTCGTCGCTCGGCCCCTCGCTGAGTTGCCCGGCAAGGAAGCGGCCCTCGGCCTCATCCACGCCGATCACCGCGCGGTCCGGGCCACCTTCGGCAAAGAGGCGACGCTTCGCGGCATAGTAGCCCCCCATCCCCGCATGGCGGTCCAGATGGTCGGGGCTGAGATTGGTGAAAACCGCCACATCCGGCGTCAGCGCGCGCGCCAGTTCGGTCTGGTAGCTGCTAAGCTCCAGCACCACGACCTCCCCATCCACGGCGGGATCGAGGTCCAGCACCCCGCGCCCGATGTTGCCCGCCAGTTGGCAAGGCCGCCCGACATGCTCAAGGATGTGGTGAATAAGCGCCGAAGTCGTCGATTTCCCGTTCGAGCCGGTCACCGCCACCACCCGCGGGGCCACGTCGTAGTGATCCCATGCCAGCGTGGCGAAGCTTTGGAAAAAGAGGCCGATGTCATTGTCCACCGGCACCCCTGCGGCAAGCGCCGATGCCACCACCGGGTTCGGCGCGGGGTAGAGATGCGGGATGCCGGGGCTGACGATCAGCCGGGCGATCTTGTCCAAAGCGCCGGGGGCATTGAGATCGACACAGGCGAAGCCTTCCCGCTCGGCCCGCGCCCGTGCGGCGGGATTGTCGTCCCAGCAGCTGACCTTGGCCCCGCCCGCTTGCAACGCGCGCGCTGCACTCAGGCCCGAGCGGCCCAATCCCAGCACCGCCACGCGTGCGCCTTCCAAGCCCTGTACTGGAATCATCTGCAATCCCCTGCTACCCGTTGACCCCAGAATGGGGGCATGATGCGCCCATCACAAGCCAGAGGCCGCCGAAGATGTCCAGCCCCGCCAAACCTGACCTTGACGATGTGTTGCCGCGCCTCAATGCCATGATGCGCGAGGATGACCACTGGGGCGATGTGGCGGCCTATATTCCGCAACTGGCCAAGGTGGACCCGGCGCAATTCGGCATCGCCGTGGTGACGGCGGATGGCAAATGCCATGTGGCGGGCGACACGCAGGTGCCCTTTTCGGTCCAGTCCATCACCAAGGTCTTTACGCTGGCCATCGCCCTTGGCCGCTCGGGCGACCAACTGTGGCACCGCGTGGGGCGGGAGCCTTCGGGCCGGGCTTTTAACTCCATCGTGCAGTTGGAGCAGGAACAGGGCCGGCCGCGCAATCCCTTCATCAACGCAGGTGCGATCGTCACCACGGACGAAGTCTTGGGCAACCGCGAGCCGCGCGAGGCGCTGGCCGAGATCCTGCGTTTCGTGCGCGAAGCGGCGGGGACGGATGACATCCACATCAATGACACGGTCGCCGCCTCAGAGACCGATTTTGGCCACCGCAACTTTGCGCTGGCGCATTTTCTGGCGAGCTACGGGAACCTCATCAACGCGCCGGAACGGACGCTTGGCACCTATTTCCACCATTGCGCGATGGAGATGACGGTGGAGCAACTGGCCATGGCGGGCCGTTTCTTGATCGAAGCGCCGGACGTTCCGCGCTTGGTGGCCCCCAGCCGCATCCGACGGCTCAACGCGCTGATGCTGACCTGCGGGCATTACGACGGATCGGGCGATTTCGCCTATCGCGTGGGCCTGCCGGGCAAGTCCGGTGTGGGCGGCGGCATCCTCGCCATCGTGCCGGGGCGGGCCAGCATCGCGGTCTGGTCGCCGGGGCTCAACCGCTATGGCAACAGCCAAAAGGGCACCGAAGCACTGGCCCTTCTGGCGCGTCACATGGATTGGTCGATCTTTTAAGGGCTTAGCGCACCTTCAGCGTCGCCAGACCCAGCAGGGCGAGGATCAGTGAGATGATCCAGAAACGGATCACGATCTGCGGCTCGGCCCAGCCCTTTTTCTCGTAGTGGTGGTGGATCGGTGCCATCAGGAAGACCCGCTTGCCGGTGCGCTTGAAGTAGAGCACCTGCACGATGACCGAGAGCGCCTCGACCACGAAGAGCCCGCCGACGACCGCCAGCACCAATTCGTGCTTGGTGGCCACGGCGATGGCGCCCAAGGCCCCGCCAAGCGCCAGCGAGCCGGTGTCGCCCATGAAGACGGCGGCGGGCGGCGCGTTGTACCACAGGAACCCGAGGCCGCCACCGAAGAGACCGGCGGTAAAGATCAGGATTTCGCCCGTGCCCGGAACATAATGCACGTCAAGATAATCGGTGAAGTCGACGCGGCCCACGGCATAGGCGATGACGCCAAGCGCTCCGGCGGCGATCATCACCGGCATGATGGCCAGACCATCAAGCCCGTCGGTCAGGTTTACCGCATTGGCCGAGCCGACGATCACGATGATGGCGAAGGGCACGAAGAGCACCCCGAGGTTGATCAGCGTGTCTTTGAACACCGGCAGCGCCATTTGGTACTGCAACTCTGCCGGATGGTATTGCGCGGCCCAATAGCCCGCGATGCCCGCGATCAGAAAGCCTAGCAAAAGCCGCAGCTTGCCCGGCACGCCATCGGTGTTTTGCTTGCTGACCTTGGCGTGGTCGTCGGCATAGCCGATGGCGGCGAAACTCATGGTGACGAAAAGCACCAGCCAGACGAAAGGATTGTCGAGCCGCGCCCAAAGCAGGGTCGAGGTCAGCAAAGCCCCCACGATCAGCAGCCCGCCCATGGTGGGCGTGCCCGCCTTGGCGAAATGCCCCTCTGGGCCGTCATCGCGGATCGGCTGGCCCTTGCCCTGCCGCTTGCGCAGCACTTCGATCAGCGGTTTGCCGAAGATAAAGCCGAACACCAATGCCGTCAGAAACGCCCCGCCCGCGCGGAAGGTGATATAGCGAAACAGGTTAAAAAAAATCGCCGCCATCCGACAGCAGCGTCAACCAATAGAGCATATATCGCGTCCTAACTCATCATGTGGGGTGAATCGCCGATCAGGCGGTCGGGACCGGATGGCCCATTTTGCGGATGGCGTCAACAATACCGCCCAGCTTCATCGAAAGCGACCCTTTGATCAGCACGACATCGCCGGAATCAAGCCTTGCGCGGAGTCCTTGCAACATCTCTTCGGCGGTTTCCGTCCAATCGCCGCGCTGATGTTCGGGCAGATTGTCGTAAAAGGCTTTCATCAACGGGCCGACGCAATGCACCACGTCGAGCGCGCGGGTAGCATCCAGATCGGCGAGACCGGCATGCAGCGCCACAGCCTCGGGGCCGAGTTCTTTCATATCGCCGACAAAGGCAATCCGCCGCCCCTTGCTGACGCGCCCGATGTCATGGGTGACTTCCGAGGCGGCCAACACCTCAAGCGCCGCGGCCATGGAGGTTGGGTTGGCGTTATAGCTGTCGTCGATCAATTCCAGCGCCAGATAGGTGTCTATGGGGTCGAGCTGGATGCGCTCACGCACCCCGCGCCCGGCATAGGGCAACCAGCGGCCCAGCGATTGCACGGCCAGCGCCCGATCCGCGCCAAGCGCCTCGGCCACTGCCAGCGCGCCAAGCGCGTTCATCGCGAAATGCCGCCCCGGCGTGGCGATCTTGAAGATCAGCGGCGCGCCTTCGACCTCGGCCTGGGCCACGGTGGCATCGCCCTGAACCTTGACCTCGCCCAGCTTGTAGTGATGGCCTGCCTGACCAAAGGTCGTCTCGCGCAGGCCGCGCTCCAGCGCTTTGGCCAAGACGATTTCGCTATGCGCGTGGTCCGCGTTGATCACCGCCACGCCGCCCGGCTCCATCCCGTCGAAGATGCTGGCTTTTTCCACCGCAATGGCGGCGACATCCTTGAAGGCTTCGAGGTGGACGGCGGCGACATTCGTCACCATCGCCGCATCAGGCCGCGCCTGTTGGGCAAGGGGGGCAATCTCTCCGGGGTGGTTCATGCCGATCTCGATCACCGCGTAATCGGTATCGCGCGGCATCCGCGCCAAAGTCAGCGGCACGCCCCAATGGTTGTTATAGCTGTCGACGCTGGCATGGGCCCGGCCTTGATCGCCAAAGATCGCCAGCAGCATCTCCTTGGTCGAGGTCTTGCCGACGCTGCCGGTCACCGCCGCCACCTTGGCCTGCGGGCCGAGGCGGGCGCGCCCTGCCCGGCCAAGCGCTTCGAGCGCCTGCTGCACATCCTCAACGATCAGCAGCGGCGCATCCGCGGCCACGCCTTCGGGGGCATGGGTCACGAGCGCGGCAGCGGCCCCTTTGTCGAGCGCTTGGGCCACGAATTCATGCCCGTCCCGCGCGGCCTTGAGTGCGACGAAGAGATCGCCGGGCTGCAAGGTCCGTGTGTCGATCGACACCCCGTTGCAAACCCAATCGCCCTGCGCCTGCCCGCCCGTGGCCTCTGCCGCTTCGCTCCCTGTCCAAAGGCTCATGCCAATCTCCCGTCCAGTGCCGCCACGGCCACGCTGGCCTGTTCCACATCGTCGAAAGGCAGCACGTCGTCGCCCACGGTCTGCCCGGTCTCATGCCCCTTGCCCGCGATGAGCAGCGCGTCGCCCGGCTCCAGCGCGTCCACACCGCGCAGGATGGCTTCGGCCCGGTCGCCGACTTCCCAAGCCTCGGGTGCGCCGCCCAGCACGGCGGCACGGATGCTCGCCGGGTCTTCGCTGCGCGGGTTGTCGTCGGTGACGATGACCATATCCGCATGTTGCGCCGCCGCCTGCCCCATCAAGGGCCGTTTGGCCCGGTCCCTATCGCCGCCCGCGCCGACGATGGCGACAAGCCTGCCCATGACATGCGGGCGCATGGCGGCGAGCGCCGTGGCCACCGCATCGGGCGTATGGGCGTAATCGACAAAAACCGCCGCGCCATTGTCGCGGGTGGCGGCAAGCTGCATCCGGCCCCGCACGGTGGTGAGATGCGGCAGCGTGTCGAAGACCTCTTGCGGGTCGGCACCGCAGGCGATGACGAGCCCTGCGGCCAGCAAAACGTTATCGCCCTGAAAACCGCCGATCAGATTGAGCCGCTTTTGATAGGTCTTGCCGCGCCAGCTAAATCGCAGGTCTTGACCCGTGGCATCGAACCGCTGGCCTTGCAGGTGCAGATCGCCCCCGTCGCGGCCTACGGTGATCACCTGACAGCCCCGCGCGCGGGCGATGGCCGCGATGTCGACGCCTTTTTCATCGTCGATATTGACCACCGCCGTGCCGTCTTCGGGCAGGACACGGGCGAAAAGCGCGGCTTTGGCGGCGAAATAGGCCTCGAATGTCTCGTGATAGTCCAGATGGTCTTGGGTAAAGTTGGTAAAGCCCGCCGCCTTGAGCGTCACCCCATCCAGCCGCCGCTGGTCGAGCCCGTGGCTCGACGCTTCCATCGCGGCATGGGTGATGCCATTCGCCGCCGCCTCGGCCAGTGTGCGGTGCAGGGTGATCGGCTCGGGCGTGGTATGGGCCAAGGGGGCGGCCCATGCGCCCTCTACCCCGGTGGTGCCGAGGTTTACGGCAGGCAATCCCATCTCAACCCAAATCTGGCGCACGAAGGTCGAGACCGAGGTTTTCCCATTGGTGCCGGTGACCGCGATCATCGTGGCGGGCTGGCCGCCGAACCAAAGCGCGGCCGTGCGCGCCAGCGCCTCCCGCGGGAGGTCGGAGACCACCAGCGCGGCATCCGAGCCCGCCAATTCCTCGGCGGCGAGTTTGGCGCCCGCCGCATCGGTCAGCACCGCCGCCGCACCCATGCGCAGGGCGTATTGAATGAATTCTGCCCCATGCACACGGCTGCCGGGCAGAGCCGCGAAAAGCGTGCCTTCGCGCACCTCACGGCTGTCGACCGCGATGCCGGTGATCATAGGGTTGGCCCCCGCCCGCGCGGTCAGCCCGAGAGAGGAAAGGGGTACGGCCCGGTCGGTCATAGAGATGTCTTTTCAGTTGCTGCTGGTCAGCGTTAGCACAGCGTCGTTCACCGGTTCAACAGCGGGGCGCAGCCCCAGCAAAGGCGCGATGCGGCGCACCATCTCGGCGGCTACGGGCACGGCGGTCCACCCCGCCGTGCGGCGCGGTTTCGGGCCCGAAGTCTCAACCGGTTCGTCCAGCGTGACGATCAGCACATATTTCGGATCGTTGATCGGGAAGATGCTGGCGAAAGTGTTGATCACCTTGTCGTCGTAATAGCCGCCCGTGGGCTTGGGCTTGTCGGCGGTGCCTGTCTTGCCCGCGATCTGATAGCCCGGCACCTCGGCGAAGCTGGCCGTGCCATCGGTCACCACCTTGCGCAGCATCATCCGCGCCTGCGCGGCGGTCTCTTCGGACATGACGCGGGGGCCGAGTTGGGGGGCGGATTGCTTCAGCAACGTGGGTTTTACCGCGCGCCCGCCATTGGCGATGGCGGCATAGCCCGCGGCAAGGTGCATCGGCGTGCTCGACAGCCCGTGGCCGTAGGAGATCGTCACGCTCGACAATTCGGTCCAACGGCTCGGCAAGAGCGGCTTGCCGCCCGAGGCTTCGACGATCTCAAAGGGGGTCGGCTCAAAGAAACCGAGGCTTTTGAGGAACTCCTGCTGCCGTTCGATGCCGATTTCCAGCGCCATCCGGCCCGTGCCCCGGTTCGAGGAATGCACGATGATGTCGGCGACGCTCAGCTTGCCGTAGTTCTTGTTGCGGAATTCACCGATGCGGAAGCCGCCAACCTTCATCGGGCCGGAGGTGTCGATGATCGTGTCGGCGTTAAACAGCCCCAGTTCCACCGCCTGTGCCGCTGCGAAAATCTTGAAGGTCGAGCCCAGTTCATAGACCCCCTGCACCGCGCGGTTGAACAGCGGGCTGTCGGAGGCATCGCCTTGGGTCAAAGGCCGGGGCCGGTTGTTGGGGTCGAAGTCCGGCAGCGAGGCGACCGAGATCACCTCGCCCGTGTGCACATCCATCAGAATGCTGGTCGCGCCCTTGGCGTTCATCAGCTTCATGCCGCCATAAAGCACCCGCTCCGCCGCGGCCTGCACGGTGAGGTCGAGCGACAGCTCTAGGGGTTTGTTGCCATTGGCCGGGTCGCGCAGATAGTCGTCGAAATACTTCTCGGCCCCCGCCACGCCGATCACCTCCGCGGCATGGACGCCTTCCTTGCCATAGCTCGCCCCACCCAGCACATGGGCTGCAAGCGAGCCGTTGGGGTAAAGACGCATGTCGCGCGGCGCGAACAATAGCCCCGGATCGCCGATATCATGCACGGCCTGCATCTGTTCGGGGCTGATTTTCTTCTTGATCCACAGGAACTTGCGCTTGCCCGTGAAATCTTTGATCAGGCGCTCTTCTTTCAGGTCGGGAAAGATTTTGACCAGCTTTTTCGCGGCCATCTCCGGGTCGATCATGTGGCGCGGCTGCGCATAGAGCGCGTGGGTCTCGAAATTGGTGGCCAGAAGGTTGCCGTTCCGGTCCGTGATATCCGCACGCGAGGCCGAGATCACGGCCCCCGGCGCATGGCCGCGCGGCTCAGACGGTTCCGACATCGCCAGCAGCCCCATGCGTCCGCCGATCACGGTGAAGGCACAAAGGAAACAGACACCCAGCACCAGAAGCCGCCCTTCGGCGCGCATCCGCGCCTTGTCACGCATCTGCTCATGGCGGATGCGCTTGTTCTCACGTTCGATCGCATCGGGGTTTTCCCCCTTCTCGCGGGCCTCGAGGATGCGGGCCAGCGGGCGCAGCGGGGTGCGGATCATTCAACCTTCTCCTCGGAAAGACCGTTCAGCGCCTCGTAATTCATGGTCGAGACATCCACAGGATCGGTGATCGGCAGCAAGGGCTGGGGCGGATAGGCGACTTGATCGACCTGGCCGAACTGGCCGGGATGCAGCGGCAACAGGCCCAGACGGTCAAAATTCAGATCCGCCAGATCGCGCAGCCGGGCCGGGCGGTTTTGAAAGGCCCATTCGGCACGCAGCACGGCCAAACGGGCATGGGCCGCGCGGATATTGGCATGCAGCCTGTCGGCATCGCTCAGCGCCTGCTGGGTCGCGTAATTCTCGCGGTAAGCCCAGAAGGCCAATCCAACCACGGCAATGGTGGTGAGGATATACATCACCGTGCGCATCACTCAGATCCCCCTGACCATCGGCATGCCGATGGTTTTCGCGTCAATCTCACCACTGGGCGCATCGGTGCGCGTGGCGACCCGCAGCTTGGCCGACCGGCTGCGCGGGTTCTCTTCCAATTCCTGCGCGTCAGGGCCAATCGCCTTGCGGGATTTCAGCGTGAACTGCGGCGGTGCCTGCTCAAGCGCGGGGGCGAAACGGTTGGCATTGCCCCCGGCCCCGGCACGCGCGGTGAGGAAGCGTTTGACCATGCGGTCCTCGACTGAATGAAAGGTCACCACCGCCAGCTTCCCGCCCGGCTTCAACGCCCGCTCGGCGGCCATAAGCCCCTGAAAGAGCTCGCCATATTCATTGTTCACCGCAATCCGCAGCGCTTGGAAACTGCGGGTTGCCGGATGGCTCTGGCCGGGCTTAGCGCGCGGCAGGCAGCCTTCGACCAGCTTTGCCAATTCCAACGTGGTGGTGATCGGCGCGTCTTCGCGGGCGCGGACAATCGCCTTGGCGATCCGGCGCGAGGCGCGTTCTTCGCCATATTGAAAGAGGATATTGGCGATTACCTCTTCCTCGGCCTCGTTGACCAAATCGGCAGCCGAGGGGCCATCTTGGCTCATCCGCATGTCGAGCGGGCCATCTTTCATGAAGGAAAAGCCACGCTCCGCCTGATCGAGCTGCATGGAGGAAACGCCGAGGTCCAGCACCACGCCATCGAGGTCTTGGGCATATTCATCCATGCGCGAGAAGACGCCCTGTTGCATGGTGATCCGATCGCCATAGTCCCCGGCCCATGCCGCCGCCATCTCAAAGGCCAGCGGATCGCGGTCGACAGCCACCACACGCGCGGCTCCGGCCTCAAGCAAGCCGCGGGTGTAGCCGCCCGCGCCAAAGGTGCCATCCAACCAAACCCCCTCTACGGGCGCCACGGCAGATAGGATCGGGCGCAGCAGAACGGGGGTGTGAGGGGCGGAAGGGTCAGAGGCAGCAACCATTCCCTCAGATCTCCATATCACCATCAAGGAACGAGAGCGGATCGACATCGTCGGGCAGTTCCTGCTGCCACGCCTCTTCCTCGGTCTCATAGGTTTCGGGCTTCCAGATCTGGAAGGTGTCACCGGCGGCGATAAAGAACGCCTCGCCGTTGAGTTCGATCTTGTTGCGCAGCTTGGCGGGCAGCACCAAACGGCCCGTCTCATCTACCGTCGTGGGGAAAGACTGGCCGTGGAACAGACGCTGAAGCGCCTTGCGCTGCATGGAGCCCCGCGGCATGCGGTCGATCTTGGCGTCAACCTCTTCGATGGCCTCCATGGTGTAGCACTCAAGGTAGTTGCGGCGGTGATCGCCATAGACGATGACCAGTTCGGGATTGTCGCCGTTCTTCCAGTTCGGGTCGCCAGCCTCCAACACACGCCGAAAAGAGGCTGGGATAGACACCCGCCCCTTCGTATCGACCTTGTGGTGGCTTTCGCCTCTGAACCTGCGGCTCACTTGTTGTCCCTGCCTCTTGCGCCTTTGCGCTTAAACTCGTTATCCGCCTCAATCCCCTGCCCCGGAAATGGAAACGGCGGGTTGATCTGCTGCCACTGATCAACCCGCCGCCCACGTCCCGCAGCTTGGCGGGGGAAGTCCGACTGCGCGCGCCACCTGGGGGGATGTCTGCTCGCTCGCGCGCCGGATCTCTTTGGTCTGATGAAAGCGAGGTGCCTGTATGAAACCTGCTAGGTTTTGATTTATTTTGGGGTCGTTTGCTGCCCCGTGTCCCGTTCTCATCCGATGCATTAGGGATGCCATGGGAATTGATGGGCGTCTAGATATTTTTTGGATTTCCGCCCAATATTTTGTTTTGCACAGGCTGTGAGAACAACATCTGGTATAACTTTTCGCGCGCAGCATGGCTTAATTTGGGATCGTTTAAGTCTGAAACACTATATCTTGTTAACGAATTAGGACCTGCACAATATCCCACAGTTTCCCACTAAAATTTGCTCACATAGTTATCCACAGGACGTGTTCGTTGCCTGTTCTGCAGAATGCGTCCAGGGCGTTCGAATTGCACGCCAGTTCCCGTGGCTGCGAATCGGGTAACACCCCCAATGGCGCAAGGGGCGCCCATGATTTCCCAGACTTCCCATGCATTCCCGCGACTTTTCCCATGACCTCCCAGCGACCCATGCTTTCCCAACCGCACCGCCCCTCCTGACAGCGGTATCTTGTCCTTTCGGCCCACGCACGGCATGTAATGGCGCGAAACGGAGGGAGTGCATCATGATCAAGGCCACGGCTCTATTCACCCACGCGCTGAACATGCTGTTTCACGCGCCCTCGACCACGCTGCGGGTGATCCTGCCTGCGGTGCTCTGGGTGATGGGGGCCGCCGCCGCCGCGGGCCTGCTGGCGGGGGATGCGCTTGGGGCCATGGATCAGGTGATCGAGAACGCCGCCCCGCCGCCTGCGGGCCAACTTCTGATCCTGATCGCCTGCGGGCTGGCGGGCATTCTTGGCTATGCGCTGATGGCCATCCTCTGGCACCGCTATGTCTTGCTTGATCACGACAGGAGCGCCCTGCGCCCGGGCATGGGGCTGTTCTGGGCCTATGTCTGGCGGGCCATCGTTCTGGGCTTCGTGCAGTTTCTCGCGGCCATTCCCATCGGCCTTGCCATGCTACTTCTGGGCGGGCTGACCGGGTCGAGCCCGGCGGCACTGCTGTTGATCGGACTGGTGGCGGGGGTGGCCTTCCTTTGGCTGGCGCTGCGGCTCAGCCTCGTGCTGCCCGCCGCCGCTCTGGGCCACGTCATGTCGGTCCGCGACAGCTGGCGCGCGACCGAGCCTTTGGCCGGCACACTTTGGGCGCTGGCCGTATTGCTGGCGGTGGTGAACACGCTACTCGGCGTGATCGCCAGCATGTTGCTGCCCGCCGACCCGGGCCTGCGGCTGATGCTGGATTCCCTGCTCTATCTTATAGAGGGGCTGGTTTTCGTCTCGATGCTGACCACACTTTACGGCCACCTGATCGAAGGGCGCGAGCTGGGCTAACCGCCCGCGCCACCCTCATCAGGCCATGCCACCCTCGACCAAGCCCTTTGCGAGCCGGGCATAGGCATCGGCCATCGGCCCCTCGCCCGCGGCGACCGGTGTGCCGCTGTCCCCGGCCAAACGGGTATCGAGATCAATCGGCAGGCTGCCCAAAAGCGGCACGCCCACCTTCTCGGCCTCCGCCGCCACACCGCCTTGGCCGAAGATCTCATGCTGAGAGCCACAATCGGGGCAGACGAATGTCGACATATTCTCGATCAATCCTAGCACCGGGGTTTTCAACGTGGCGAACATGTCGAGCGCCTTGCGCGCGTCGATCAAGGCCACGTCCTGCGGGGTGCTGACCACGATGGCGCCCGAAAGCTCGGACTTGGTGCAGAGCGTCAGTTGCACATCGCCGGTGCCGGGTGGCAGATCGACGAGCAGCACGTCCAGCTCACCCCATTCCACCTGCCCGAGCATCTGCTGCAGCGCGCCCATCAGCATCGGCCCACGCCAGACCACGGCCTTACCCTCTTCCAACATAAAGCCGATCGACATCATGGTCACGCCATGGGCCTGCAAGGGAATGATCGTCTTACCATCGGGGCTCGCGGGGCGCTTGTTGACCCCCATCATGCGCGGCTGGCTGGGCCCATAGATATCGGCATCCAGAAGCCCCACCTTGCGCCCGGCCCGCGCAAGCGCCACGGCGAGGTTGGAACTGACGGTGGATTTGCCCACACCGCCCTTACCCGAGCCGATGGCAGGATGCGCTTCACGCCGCTGGGTTTCATCGGCCCGCCTTGCGGTTTGGGATGCCCGCCGACCTTGAGACTGGGCGCTTTCGGTGCGGGGCCATGCGCGGTCAGCGCGACCGACACATCACCCACCCCCGGCAGATCGCGAACCACCTGCTCTGCCGCGTCGCGCAACGGTGCCATCTGCCGCGCCACATCGGCATTGGGCGCTTCGATGACGAATCGCACCTTATCGCCTTCGACCACCAGCGCGCGGACCAGATCATGGGACAGCAGGCTCTTGCCGTCGGGCAGTTGCACCCGCGCCAGCGCCGCTTCGACTTCTGCTTTGGTCACAGACATGCGCAAATTCTCCTCTATTACGGCTTCTGAAATGGCAGGTTCTGCGCCAAGCGCAAGGGGACGGCCCTTTTTGCATAGGGAAGAGGCGCAATGCCCAAGGATTACGCAGGGGTACCATGTTTTTGCCGCATAGCAGCATTGCAAAAAGAAATATTGTGCACGCGCAGCAATTAGCGCTAACTTAGGTTCATAGGCAGGGCCAAGCGCCTCGCTTTCGGAAAGACCAGACACATTCTTCCTCCTCCCGAATGTGTCTGATTTTACCAAGACTTGGATGCATCCATTCCTCCTCCCGGATGCAGGCAAGTTTGGAAAGACCAGACGCGTCCATCCTCCTCCCGGATGTGTCTGTTATTGGCGGCGACATCTACCTCCTCCCAGATGTCGTCGCCCCCTTTCCCCCCTCCCCATACCTTTCCCCCCTCCCCATATATGACAGTTTTATGACCCTGCGCCCTTTTGCCGCGCGGGCAAAACCGTTTTTTTATCAACAACTTGCGCCACTCAGAACCTATGCGCTTTCTGCATAGCGGCATTGACTTTATGCCCGTTGTGCAAATGCAGAAAGGGCGTAAATAGCAGGCAACGAGATGATCCACAGATGAAAAA
>NZ_SZNL01000002.1:191016-193055 GCF_005068605.1 Sulfitobacter sp. 15WGC
GTTTTTTATCAACAACTTGCGCCACTCAGAACCTATGCGCTTTCTGCATAGCGGCATTGACTTTATGCCCGTTGTGCAAATGCAGAAAGGGCGTAAATAGCAGGCAACGAGATGATCCACAGATGAAAAAAGAGGCGCCGAAATGGCTTACATGAACACAACCACCGCAAACACAACTTCCGTCTTCGCCCGTATCGGCGGCGCATTCGAAGCACTGGCAACCCGCTACAAACAGCACCGTCTGTACCGTGAAACTTTCGACGGTCTGAGCGCGTTGAGCAACCGCGAACTGGCCGATCTTGGTCTGAGCCGTTCCGAACTGCGCCGCGTCGCATGGGAATCTTCCCGCGGCTAAGCAGAGATAGAGATCGGACGTCAGAACCCCTCCCTGTTCTGTCGTCTGAAAGCCGGGGTGCGCGTCACTTTCCTCCTCCCTGAATGAGGCGGACCCCGCAAGGAGACCCGAAGCCGACCCTCCCTCGACGCTTCGGGCCGACATAGAAACGGCGGCACCTTCCTCCCAAGGTGTCGTCGTTTTTGTTTGTAAGGTCTTGTTCAGGCAGGCCTTTGGCAGCCCGCCCCAGGATACGCTTTTAGAAGGGCACGTCTTTCCCGCCGGTCAAGAAGCGCGAGACGACCTTTTTGGTCCCGGCCTTCTCAAAGGCGACTTCCATCTTGTCACCTTCGATGCCGATCACTTCACCATAGCCGAATTTATCGTGAAAAACGCGCTCACCCATCTTAAAAGCGGCGACCGCCTGCATGTCGATCGTGACATTGCGGCTTTCGCGCGGCTGGCTGGTGCCCCGCGCCCCGCTGCGTGATTGCAGGCGTTTCCAACCCGGTGAGTTATAGACATTCGCGCTTGCGGCACGGTCATGTAGGTCCGATTGCGGCATGGCCGCGCCAAAACCGCCGCCGTAAAGCCCCGGCGGGGTCAGCACATCCACGTGTTCTTCGGGCAGCTCATCAATGAAACGCGACGGCATCGCATTCTGCCATTGGCCAAAGACCCGGCGATTGGCGGCGAAAGAGATGGTACAAATCTGCTCCGCCCGGGTGATGCCGACATAGGCCAGCCGCCGCTCTTCTTCGAGCCCCTTCATCCCGCTTTCATCCATCGAACGCTGCGAGGGGAACAGCCCATCTTCCCAGCCTGGCAGGAAAACCATGGGGAATTCCAAACCCTTAGCCGCGTGCAGCGTCATGATCGAGACCTTCTCGCCATCGCCCTCCTGCTCATTATCCATGATCAGGCTGACATGTTCGAGGAAGCCTTGAAGGTTCTCGAAGCCTTCCAAGGCTTTGACCAGTTCCTTGAGGTTTTCCAGCCGCCCCGGCGCTTCGGGCGTTTTGTCATTCTGCCACATCCCGGTATAGCCGCTTTCGTCGAGAATCATCTCGGCCAGTTCGACATGGGACACGTCCGGTGGGCCGTAATCCACCCGCAGCGGCGCGACGCCATCATCCAGCACCGAGTCGTCTTCGCTGATCTCGATCCGCGGACCTTGCAACATCGACGACCAACGGTCGATCCCGTCGATCAAAAGCCGCAGTTGCGCCGCCCCTTTGCCGCTGATCCCGCCATGGGCGAGAAGAATTCGCGCACCTTCGACAAGGTTCACCCCATGATCCCGCGCCGTGCGTTGGATTTTCTGCTGCGCCTTCTCGCCCAAACCCCGCTTGGGCGTGTTCACAATCCGCTCGAAGGCGAGATCATCATCGGGGCTGGTGACCACGCGGAAATAGGCCATGGCGTCGCGGATTTCCAAACGCTCATAGAATCGCGGGCCGCCAATCACCTTATAAGGCAGGCCAATGGTCAGAAACCGGTCTTCAAAAGCGCGCATCTGGTGGCTCGCCCGGACGAGAATCGCCATATCGTCAAGCGAGAAGGGGTCGAGCCCTCTTGTGCCGCGCTGCGCGGATTCGATCTCATCCCCGATCCAACGGGCCTCTTCCTCGCCATCCCAATGGCCGATGAGGCGGACCTTTTCGCCCTCGGTCTCTTCGGTCCAGAGAGTCTTGCCCAAGCGCCC
>NZ_SZNL01000002.1:193154-289994 GCF_005068605.1 Sulfitobacter sp. 15WGC
GTGCCGCGCTGCGCGGATTCGATCTCATCCCCGATCCAACGGGCCTCTTCCTCGCCATCCCAATGGCCGATGAGGCGGACCTTTTCGCCCTCGGTCTCTTCGGTCCAGAGAGTCTTGCCCAAGCGCCCCTCATTTCCCGCGATCACGCCCGAGGCGGCGGCGAGGATATGCGGGGTCGAGCGGTAATTCTGCTCAAGCTTGACCACATGAGCGCCGGGGAAATCCGTTTCAAACCGCAGGATGTTGCCCACTTCAGCCCCGCGCCAGCCATAGATCGACTGATCATCGTCACCCACGCAGCAGATGTTCTTGTGCCCCTGTGCCAAGAGCCGCAGCCACAGGTATTGGGCCACGTTGGTATCCTGATATTCGTCAACGAGGATGTATTTGAACCAACGCTGATACTGCGCCAACACATCCGGGTGCGCCTGGAAAATCGTCACCATATGGAGCAGCAGATCGCCGAAATCGGTCGCATTCAATTCGATCAGACGGCGTTGATATTGCGCGTAAATTTCCGGCCCGCGGTGGTTGTATGCCCCGGCATCCGCACTCGGGATCTTGTCCGGGGTCAACGCGCGGTTTTTCCAGCCGTCGATGATCCCCGCCAGCATCCGCGCGGGCCAGCGCTTGTCGTCGATCCCTTCGGCGGCGACCAATTGTTTGAGCAGGCGCAGCTGGTCATCCGTATCGAGAATCGTGAAATTGCTTTTCAGCCCCACCAATTCCGCATGCCGCCGCAGCAGCTTGACGCAAATCGCGTGAAAGGTGCCGAGCCATGGCATCCCCTCAACCTGCTGGCCCAGCATCTGGCCTACGCGGGTTTTCATCTCCCGCGCGGCCTTGTTGGTGAAGGTGACCGCCAGAACCTCATGCGGGCGCGCGCGCCCGGTGTTGAGCAGATGCACGATTCGCGCCGTCAACGCCCGCGTTTTGCCTGTGCCCGCCCCGGCAAGCATCAGCACGGGGCCATCCAACGTCTCGACCGCGGCCCGTTGGGCGGGATTCAACCCCTCCAGATAAGGCTGCGGACGCGCGGCCATGGCGCGGGCGGACAGGGAGGCGCCCTCAAAGGCGTCCATTTCGTCAAAATCACTCATGCCCGCAATCTAGCGCGTCCGGGGTACGAGATAAAGAGACGTTCCTCAAATGTTCCTTCGAAAGATATTCAAGTCCCGATTTGGCGCCACTACGGACAAAACTGGGTGAATTTAAAATGCGGGGGAAATCTTTACCCGTTGATAATGCTTTGGCGGCAATGTGCTGACACAACGATAAACGAGAGGAACCGCTCATGTTCAGAAACGATGATACTTCGGTACTGCGCCGAGAGATTGACCGGTTCAAACTGCCGATGTTCATTGCGGAATTGAACGCTGACAGCGGGCATTTCGAGCTTTTGGCTCTTAACACCGCCCATGAGGCGCATAGCGGCATGGTGATGAGTGAGGTGATAAACCGCCCCCTACACAGTTTCATGCCCCATGAAGAGGCTGAGGCCGTCAATGAACGCTATGCGCGCTGCGTCTCGAACGCGGGGCAAATCCGCTATCGCGAGATGCTGCATATGCCGCGCGGGCCGCTGATTTGGGACACCACATTGCATCATGTGCAATCCTACCGCGGTCTTGACCGGGTGGTGGGCAGCGCCATCGTTGTGGAGCGGGTGCAGCGGGACAACCGCGATACCCTCGCTTTTGAAGATGTCCGCTATTTCGCGGCGACATCCTCGTTCAAACTTGAACAAATCTCGACGGTGCTGGATGCCGCCGAAAAGGGGCTGATCGATCCGGCGAAGCTTACCGGATCGGCGGGGATGCTGGCCGGGCTCTGCCGCGCCATCGACAGCACCATGCAAGAGCTACGCTCGATCGCGCAGGAACGGCTGGACGCCGAGGCCAATCCTACCGTTCACCTGATCGACATGGAAGGCACCGCCGCCAGCGAAGGCGACGAAATCGAAGCAGCCATCGCGGCGCTTGTGGATATGGCGGACAACCTACCCACACCGCCGGGCCGCAAGGTAAGCGAGGCCGCCCCCCTTGCCCGGTCCGTTTTTCGGCAGTAGCGCCTCGGCGCCCTACCCGGACGGAAGCACCCTCACCCCCGACGCAGCCGCACCATCTGGACAATCCGTAACCCTTTGGCGCAAATGCCGCCATGGACCTACATGCAACCTACCCCGCCCTTTCGGACCTTCGCAGCCGCGCGCAGTCGCGCCTGCCTAAATTCGTTTGGGAATACCTTGATTCCGCCACCGGGACGGAGGCCACCAAACACCGCAACCGCGCGGCCCTAGACCGCGTTGGGCTGATGCCCTCGGTGTTGCACGGCGAATTCACACCTGACCTCAGCGTCGATCTGATGGGGCGAAAACTCCCCCTGCCCTTCGGCATGTCCCCCTTGGGCATGTCCGGCCTGATCTGGCCCGATGCCGAAGCCCATCTTGCCCGCGCGGCGGATCGCGCCTGCATTCCTTTTGGCCTGTCCACCGTGGCCGCGACCTGCCCGGAAGATGTAGCGCCCCATCTGGGCGCGCATGGTTGGTTCCAGCTCTACCCCCCGCGCGACCCGGAAATTCGGACCGATATGCTGGCGCGGGCCAAGGCTGCGGGTTTCACGACTTTGGTCCTGACCGTCGACGTGCCGGTCGCCTCGCGCCGTGAGCGGCAGACCCGTTCTGGCCTGACCAGCCCGCCCAAATTGACCCCAAGACTGATGGCGCAGGTCGCGATGCGCCCGGCTTGGGCAATGGGCATGGCCCGTCGGGGTCTGCCACATATGAAAATGCTCGACAAATACACCGAAGGCACGGCCACCGCGAACCTGCCGCCGACCGCGCATGTGGGCTATCTGCTGCGCACCGCGCCCGATTGGGACTATTTGCATTGGCTGCGCGATCACTGGGAAGGGCCGCTGGTGATCAAAGGCGTGCTGCGCCCCGAAGACGCCACAGAGATGGAAACGGCCGGGGCCGATGCGATCTGGGTCTCGAACCACGCTGGCCGCCAGTTCGACGCGGCCCCCGCCAGCGCCGAGGCGCTGCCCGCCATTCGTGCCGCCACGAAACTGCCGGTGATCTTTGACAGCGGCGTGGAATCGGGCCTTGATATCCTGCGCGCCTTCGCGCTCGGCGCGGATTTCGTCATGCTGGGCCGGGCCTTCCACTTTGCCCTCGCCGCCCTTGGGCCGCGCGGGGTCGATCACCTGATCGATGTGCTTGCCCGCGACCTGACCGCCAATATGGGACAGCTGGGCGCGCGGAACCTGCGCGACCTCCCTCCCCCCTTTGATCTGTCGCCGCTCTGATCGGAAAGCTTGCAGAAATGTGACAAAGACGGCCACAGCCCTCTTGCGCTGCACCGCAGCATCCCTAAGCTGCCTTTAAAACCAGCAGGGGAGACCAGCCAGTGACCGATTTTAAAAAGATCCTGATCGCGAACCGTGGTGAGATCGCGATCCGCATCATGCGCGCCGCCAATGAGATGGGCAAGAAAACGGTCGCGGTCTACGCCGAAGAGGACAAGCTGGGCCTGCACCGTTTCAAAGCGGATGAGGCCTATCGCATCGGTGAAGGTCTCGGCCCCGTCGCCGCCTATCTCAGCATTGACGAGATGATCCGCGTGGCCAAGGCGGCGGGCGCCGATGCCATCCACCCGGGCTATGGCCTGCTGTCGGAAAACCCGGAATTCGTCGATGCCTGCGAGAAGAACGGCATCACCTTCATCGGCCCGCGGGCCGAAACGATGCGCGCCTTGGGGGACAAAGCCTCTGCCCGCCGCGTCGCGATGGCGGCGGGCGTGCCGGTCATCCCCGCCACCGAAGTGCTGGGCGAAGACATGGATGCGATCCGCGCCGAGGCGGCCGAGGTCGGCTATCCGCTGATGCTCAAAGCCTCTTGGGGCGGCGGCGGGCGCGGGATGCGGCCGATCATGTCCGAAAAGGAACTGGAAGAGAAAGTGCGCGAAGGGCGCCGCGAGGCCGAAGCCGCTTTTGGCAATGGCGAGGGCTATCTGGAGAAGATGATCCTGCGCGCCCGCCATGTCGAAGTGCAGATCCTCGGCGACAAACAGGGCGACATTTACCACCTTTACGAACGCGACTGCTCGGTCCAGCGCCGCAACCAAAAGGTCGTCGAACGCGCCCCCGCCCCCTATCTGAGCGAGGACCAACGCGCCGAGATCTGCGAATTGGGCCGCAAAATCTGCGCCCATGTGAACTATGAGTGCGCGGGCACCGTCGAATTCCTGATGGATATGGAAACCGGCAATTTCTACTTCATCGAGGTGAACCCCCGCGTACAGGTCGAACATACCGTCACCGAAGAAGTCACCGGCATCGACATCGTTCGCGCCCAGATCCTCATTGCCGAGGGCAAACCGCTGGCTGAGGCGACGGGCAAGGCACGGCAGGAGGACATCACCCTCACCGGTCACGCCCTACAAACCCGCGTCACCACCGAAGACCCGCAGAACAATTTCATCCCCGACTATGGCCGTATCACCGCCTACCGCTCGGCCACCGGCATGGGCATCCGGCTCGATGGCGGCACGGCCTATGCGGGCGGGGTCATCACGCGCTATTACGACAGCCTGCTGACCAAGGTCACCGCCAAGGCGCCGACGCCCGAGATGGCCATCGCCCGGATGGACCGCGCCCTGCGCGAATTCCGGGTGCGCGGGGTCAGCACCAACATCGCCTTCGTCGAGAACCTGCTAAAACATCCAACGTTTCTGAGCAACGAATACACCACCAAATTCATCGACGAGACGCCCGAGCTGTTTCAGTTCGAGCAACGCCGCGACCGCGCGACCAAGGTGCTGACCTATATCGCCGACATCACCGTCAACGGCCATCCAGAGACCAAGGGCCATGCCCTGCCCGCCGCCCATGTCCGCGACCCCAAGCCGCCCGTGCTGCGCGGCGAGCCGCAGATGGGCACGCGTAACCTATTAGAACAAAAGGGCCCCGAGGCGGTGGCCGAGTGGATGGGCCAACAGCGTCAACTGCTCATCACCGACACCACCATGCGCGATGCGCATCAGTCGCTCTTGGCCACGCGGATGCGCAGCCTCGATATGATCAAGGTGGCCCCCGCCTATGCCGCCAATCTGCCGCAGCTCTTCTCGGTCGAATGCTGGGGCGGGGCGACCTTCGATGTGGCCTATCGCTTCTTGCAGGAATGCCCGTGGCAACGCCTGCGCGACCTGCGCGCGGCCCTGCCCAATGTGATGACCCAAATGCTGCTGCGCGCCTCCAACGGGGTGGGCTATACCAATTACCCCGACAACGTGGTGCAGAAATTCGTGGCCACGGCGGCCAATACCGGCGTCGATGTGTTCCGCGTGTTCGACAGTCTCAACTGGGTTGAGAACATGCGCGTGGCGATGGATGCGGTCGTAGAATCCGGCAAGATTTGCGAGGGCACGATCTGCTACACGGGCGACATCTTTGACCCGGACCGGGCGAAATACGACCTTCAGTATTACGTCAACATGGGCAAGGATCTGAAAGCCGCCGGCGCGCATGTGCTGGGGCTGAAAGACATGGCAGGCCTGTTGAAACCCGCTCAGGCCCGCGCGCTGGTCAAAGCGTTGAAATCCGAGGTTGGCCTGCCGATCCATTTCCACACCCATGACACGGCGGGCAGTGCCACGGCCACCATCCTCGCCGCCTCTGAGGCGGGCGTCGATGCGGTCGACTGCGCGATGGATGCGCTTTCGGGCAACACGTCTCAGGCGACGCTCGGCACCGTGGTTTCGGCCCTGCAACATACCGACCGCGACACCGGGATTGACATGAAAGCCGTGCGCGAAATCTCTGATTACTGGGAAGAAGTGCGTGGCCATTACGCGGCCTTTGAGACCGGCATGCAGGCGCCCTCCTCCGAGGTTTACCTGCACGAAATGCCCGGCGGGCAGTTCACGAACCTCAAGGCGCAGGCCGCCTCTATGGGGCTGGAAGACCGCTGGCCCGAGGTGGCGCGCACCTATGCGGACGTGAACCAAATGTTCGGCGATATCGTGAAGGTCACGCCTTCGTCCAAAGTGGTGGGCGACATGGCGTTGATGATGGTCTCCCAAGGGCTGACCCGGGCGCAGGTCGAAGACCCGAATGTCGATGTCTCCTTCCCCGACAGCGTGATCGACATGATGCGCGGCAACCTCGGCCAGCCGCCGAATGGCTTCCCGGCGGGCATCGTCAAGAAGGTGCTGAAAGGCGAGACGCCGAACACCGAACGCCCCGGCAAACATCTGGCGCCCGTCGATCTAGAGGCCGTGCGCAAAGAGCTTTCCGAGCAGTTGGACGGCATGCAGATCGACGACGAAGACCTCTGCGGCTATCTGATGTATCCCAAGGTGTTCCTCGACTACATGGGCCGCCACCGCGTCTATGGCCCGGTGCGCACCCTGCCCACGCATACCTTCTTCTACGGCATGGAGCCGGGGGCGGAGATCTCAGCCGAGATCGACCCCGGCAAAACCTTGGAAATCCGCCTTCAGGCCGAATCTGAGGCCGGTGAGGATGGCGAGGTGAAGGTCTTCTTTGAACTCAACGGCCAGCCGCGGGTGATCCGCGTGGCGAACCGGTTGGTCAAGGATGCCACCGTGCAGCGCCCCAAGGCCGAGGCGGGCAATCCCGACCACATCGGCGCGCCGATGCCGGGGGTCGTGGCCTCCGTTGGGGTGAAGGCGGGCCAGCAGGTCAAAGCGGGCGACCTGATCCTGACCATCGAAGCGATGAAGATGGAGACCGGCCTTCACGCGGAGCGCGACGCGGTGGTAAAGGCCGTGCATGTGCAGGCCGGTGGCCAGATCGATGCGAAAGACCTGCTCGTCGAGTTAGAGTAAATCACCTCCGGGCGCGGCCCCTTGCCGCGCCCCCACAAGGAGCGAGCCGATGCACCTCTCTGCGATAACCCTGATCGTCCCCGACTATGACGCCGGCATCGCCTTTTACTGCGGCGTCATGGGGTTCGAACTGACTGAGGACGTCGAGCAAGGCCGCAAACGCTGGGTCCGGGTCACCCCGCCGGGCGCTGAGACGGGGTTCGTTCTGGCCCGCGCGGACGGAGAGGCGCAGCGCGCCGCCATCGGCAATCAGGGCGCGGGCCGTGTTTGGCTGTTCTTGAAGGTCGAGGATTTCGCGGCGGAGTTTGACCGCCTGACCGCTGCGGGCGTGACCTTCGAAGAAGAACCGCGTCATGAGCCCTATGGCAAAGTGGCCGTTTTTGGCGATCCTTTCGGAAACCGCTGGGATTTGCTGGGCGATTGACCCCTCCCGCGGCTCCGCGCCGCATTGCCATTGCCCGGCCCACCGCTATCTTGGCTTTTGACTGAGCCTGAGCGATCCCATGCCCTACGAATGGACCACCCCGCCCCGCGCCAATCCGCAGCAGATGCGCCTTTGGCCGCATCAATCCCTGCCTGCGCGCGGTTTTGCGGCCTTTATGCTGGCCACATTTACGCTGGCTATGATTCCGCTTTTCGCCATGCTCGGCACCGCCCTGCTCTGGGGGCTGCTGCCCTTCGTGCTTCTGGCCTTGGGGGCGGTCTATTGGGCCTTGCAACACAATCACCGCGCCCGCCAGATCGAAGAGGTGCTGACCCTCGACGACACCACGGCGCGGCTGGTGCACACCACCGCCAAGGGCGAGGTCAAGGATTGGGACTGTAACCGCTATTGGACCCAAGTGAAGAAATACGACGATGACGGCCCCGTGCCGCATTACGTCACCCTACGCGGCGAAGGCCGCGAGGTTGAGATCGGTGCCTTCCTCAGCGAAGAAGAGCGCATCGCGCTCTACGACGATCTGGCACGGCATCTGCGGAACTGAACAGGGCCAGACACCGAAAAGGGCCAGACCTTGCGGCCCAGCCCTCTGGTTTTTAACTCAACCGCGGCTCAGCTCAGGCGGTCTTTGATAACCGGGCCCACCGCGCCAAAATCCATCTGGCCGGTATACCGCTCTTTCAACAGCCCCATGACCTTGCCCATATCGCGGATCGAAGTCGCGCCCACATCGGCCACGGCCTTATCCACGGCGGCGGCGGTTTCGGTGACGCTGAGCTGCCTTGGCAGGAATTCTTCGATCACCTCGACCTCTTCGCGCTCGCGCTCCGCAAGGTCCAGCCGTCCGCCCTCTTCATAGGCGCGCGCCGATTCCTGACGCTGTTTGGCCATTTTGCTGAGGATGCCCAGCACCTCGGCATCCGACACGCCCTCATCCTTGCCGTTGGCCCGGGCGGCGATGTCCTTGTCCTTGATCGCGGCATTGATCAGCCGCAGCGTCGAAAGCCGGTCCGCCGCCTTGTCTTTCATGGCCTGTTTCAAAGCATCCGAGATGCGCATCCGCAATGACATGGTGGTTTCCTGTGTTTCGCTAAATCCAAGGGTCGCAGCTTAGCGGCTCTCTCGCTGCGGAGCAATGGGGGGCGACCATAGGTAAACCCCTGTTCTGAAACGATATCTCATTTCTCTCCGCCTATTGACCCCGCGCCCGCGCGGGATTAGGTTGCCACCCGTTTACCCGCCCCTTTCTGCCCGGAGACTGCCCCATGTCCGCGCCCGCTCGCCCACGCCCAACCGCCTGCCTTGCCCTTGCGGATGGATCGATTTTCTACGGCATGGGGTTTGGCGCGACCGGCCAGACCGTGGCGGAGTTGTGTTTCAACACCGCGATGACCGGCTACCAAGAGATCATGACCGACCCGTCCTATGCGGGCCAGATCGTGACCTTCACCTTCCCGCATATCGGCAATGTCGGCACCAACCCCGAAGATGATGAGACCGGCGATCCGGTCGCTGCGGGCATGGTCGTCAAATGGATGCCCACCACGCCCAGCAGCTGGCGCAACATTCAGCCGCTGTCGGATTGGCTGGCGTCGCGCGGGCGCATCGCCATCGGCGGTGTCGACACCCGCCGCTTGACCCGCGCAATCCGCCAGCAAGGTGCGCCGCACGCCGCCCTCGCCCATGACCCGGATGGCAACTTCGACATCGAAGCGCTGGTCGCCGCCGCGCGCGATTTTGCCGGGCTCGAAGGGATGGATCTGGCCAAGGACGTGACCTGCGCCCAGACCTATCGCTGGAATGAGATGCGGTGGGCATGGCCCGACGGCTACGCGCCCCAGACCGAAGCCAAGCACAAGGTCGTCGCCGTAGACTATGGCGCGAAACGCAACATCCTGCGCTGCCTCGCCTCTGCGGGCTGCGATGTCACCGTTCTGCCCGCCACCGCGACCTATGAGGACATCATGGCCCATGAGCCCGATGGCGTCTTCCTCTCCAACGGTCCGGGCGATCCGGCGGCGACGGGCGCCTATGCCGTGCCGATGATCCGCGAGGTTCTGGACAAAACCGATCTGCCGGTCTTTGGCATTTGCCTTGGCCACCAGATGCTTGCGCTGGCGCTTGGCGCAACCACCGTTAAGATGAGCCACGGCCACCACGGCGCCAACCACCCGGTCAAGGATTACGACACCGGCAAGGTCGAGATCACCTCGATGAACCACGGTTTCGCCGTCGACGGGCAGTCCCTGCCCGAGGGCGTGCGCGAGACGCATGTCTCGCTCTTTGACGGGTCGAACTGCGGCATCCGCGTCGATGGCCGCCCGATCTGGTCCGTCCAGCACCACCCCGAAGCCAGCCCCGGCCCGCAAGACAGCTACTACCTGTTCGAACGCTTCAGCGAAGCGATGGCCGAGCGCAGCGCGTAAAATTTTCTACATGCACTGATTGCACAGGCGACTTTTAACTCTCGATTAACGGTCGCCTGCCAGTCTCATTCCGGAACCTCGACGGGGCACGGAATGAGCAACCTTCGCCTGAAACTCTCAGCGCCGCGGATGGCCACCGCGCCCGCCCGCCGGATGCGGTTGGGCCAACATTTGATCGCCGCAGGGGTCATCGGCCCGCGCGATCTGCTGCACGGGCTGGACCTACAGCGCCGCATCGACGCCCCCTTGGGCGAAGTTCTGGCCACCGAAGGCTTGGTCGCCCCCGATGACATCGTCAAAGCCCTTGCCCGGCAGTATGGCGCCCAACCTGTCGACTTGACCCGCAGCCCCTGCGATCAACGGCTTGCGGCTCGGATACCCGCGCATTTATGCCTGCAATTCGAGGCCGTGCCATGGCTGGAATTGGGGGACCGGCTTTTCGTGGCCAGCGGTCGCCCCGCGGAGTTTCCTCACCTTTGCAAGGCTTTGGGGGAGCGGGGGAAAACTTTGGTGTTGGTCGTCGCCGACCCCCGGGAGGTGCGAACCCAGATCGGCAGGCTCTATGCGGCGGAACTCGCGGAACATGCCGTTACCCGCGTCGCGGATGCCGAAAGCTGTCGGAACTGGGGGGTGCGCAGCTGGCAGCGACGGTTTGCGCTGCGAGCTGTTTTGCTGTCGCTCTTTGCGCTACTGATGTTCTTCCCCTCCGCCGTTCTTACCCTCGCTCTCCTCTGCGGCGCGCTGACGCTGCTGCTGACCAGCGGGCTCAAGGCTGCGGCCCTTTGGGCCTCTCTCACCTGGCCCAAGCCCCCTCGGTCGCCGCCGAATGCCGCAGAGATTAAGGGATTTCGCCTGCCCCGTGTCTCGGTCATCGTGCCCTTGCTGCATGAGGAAGAGATCGCGCAGGCGCTGATCGCGCGGCTTTCGCGGCTCACCTACCCCAAATCGCTGCTGGAGGTGGTTCTGGTCCTCGAAGCGAGCGATAAGCTCACCCGTGAGACCATCGCACGCACTTCCTTGCCGCCATGGATCAGCGTGATCGAAGTGCCCGATGCCGGGGCGCTCAAGACCAAACCCCGCGCCCTGAACTACGCACTCGATTTCTGCCGCGGCAGCATCATCGGCGTTTGGGATGCCGAGGATGCGCCGGAGCCGGACCAGATCGAACAGATCGTCACCCGCTTTCACAACGCCCCCGAAAATACAGCTTGTTTGCAGGGGGTTCTGGATTTCTACAACAGCCGCGGCAATTGGATGGCCCGCTGTTTTTCGATCGAATATGCGACATGGTGGCGGGTGATCCTACCGGGCGTGGCCCGGCTGGGGCTGGTCGTCCCGCTGGGCGGCACCACGCTGTTTTTCCGGCGCGACATCCTTGAACGGCTCGGCGCTTGGGACGCCCACAACGTGACCGAGGATGCCGATCTGGGTCTCCGGCTGGCGCGGCGCGGCTATGTGACCGAACTGATGCGCACCACCACTTATGAAGAGGCGAATTGCCGCCCTTGGCCTTGGGTGCGGCAACGATCCCGTTGGCTGAAGGGATATCTCATCACTTGGGCGGTCCATATGCAAAGCCCACGCGCCCTGCTGAAAGACCTCGGCCCCCTGCGGTTCATCGGCGTGCAGGCGATATTTCTCGCCACGGTCTCGCAATTCGCCCTCGCGCCCCTTATCTGGTCTCTGTGGCTGAGTTTTTTCGGGCTGTATCACCCGGTCACGGACTGGCTTGCGCCACCCGTCCTGACGGCGATCTTCGCGCTGTTCATTCTGTCGGAAATGCTGAACTTCTGCGCCGCCACCATCGCGGTCTCAAACCGGGGTCAACGGCATCTGCTGCCTTGGGTCATCACCTGCCCGCTCTACTTCGCATTAGGCGCCTTGGCCGCCGCCAAAGCGCTGTTTGAGCTCTATCGCAGCCCACATTTCTGGGACAAAACCGCCCATGGCCACACTCTGCCGCGCTATGTAAAACCCCGCAACAGGCTCAAAAATCATCCTCGCGCCGGGCAGCTTCCTGCTTCAACCGGGTCATGAAGGCGACGGAGATATGCGTGCGCAGCGCCTCATCCGCGCCATCCTCATCGCGGGCTTCGATCATCTGCACGATGCGGTTATGTTCGGCCTGCGCAATCTCCCCGCGCCCCTCAACCGCGAGGGATGAGGTCGCCATCAGGGCCATGGAGCGATGCACGAGGTCAAGCTGCTGGACCAAATAGCGGTTGTGCGACGCCAGATGGATCTGCTTGTGAAACCGTTTGTTGGCCCGTGCCAGCGCGTTGGGATTGCCCGCCAGCGCGTTGTCGGCATCCACCATCTCGCGCAGCACGCGCACCTCCTCGGCGGTGGCATGGCGCGCGGCCAGACGCGCGGCCAACCCCTCCAGCTCGCCCCGGACGACGTAAAGCTCGGCCATCTGGTTGTGATCCAGCGAGGCCACGATCAGGCTACGCCCATCGCGCATGAGCAGAGACTGCGTCTCAAGCCGTTGTAATGCCTCACGGATCGGCGTTCGTGAGACGCCAAAACGCTCGGCCAATTCGCTCTCCACCAAGCGGTCACCGGGGCGATAGGTGCCAATGTCGATGGCCTCCAGAATCATCGAATAGGCGTCGGTCGGGCCGGTTTTGGGGTCGGGCATCAGCTATCAGTCCTTGAAAGTTGCGCCACCTTACTCACCGCGACCATTTGCGCAACCCGGCAGGGCTTGCGCGGCTGCGCGTCTCGGCCTACCTCTGCGCCATGCCGCGCGATGCTTTTTCTCATGTCACCACCTGGGTCTTCGACCTTGACCAGACGCTCTATCCGCCCGAGGCGCGGCTTTTCGACCTGATCGAAGCGCGTATGGTCGATTGGGTGATGCGCGCGATCAAGGTCGACCGGGCCGAAGCCAACCACCTGCGCCAGCATTATTGGCAGACCTATGGCACCACGCTGGCCGGCTTGATGCGCGAACACGGTGTCGACCCCGGCCCCTACCTGACTGAGGTGCATGACATTCCGATGGATCGGCTCACCCCCGACCCGCTGCTCGCTCAGGCCATTCGCGTGCTGCCGGGGCGACGGATCGTCTACACCAACGGCTGTGCGCCCTACGCCGAACGGGTGCTTGAGGCCTGCGGCCTTTCGGGGCTTTTCGACGCGGTCTATGGTGTCGAACACGCCGATTTTCTGCCCAAGCCCGAAGCCGCCGCTTATGACAAGGTCTTTGGCATCGACGGGTTCCAGACCGCCTCTGCCGCCATGTTTGAGGATGATCCGCGCAACCTCGCCGCGCCCCACGCTCTGGGGATGCGCACGGTGCATGTGGCCCCGGAACGTGGCGAAGGCGATCACATCCACTACCATACGCAAGACCTTTGCGAATTTTTAACACGGGTGGCGGGCTGATGACCTTCGATTGCGATATCCTGATTTCCGGCGGCGGCATCGCCGGGCTGACCGCGGCGGCGGCCTTTGGCGCGGCCGGCTTCGATGTGATCTGCGTCGACCCCACCCCGCCGGTCACCGATGGCGCCGCCAAGGGGGCCGACATGCGCTCCACCGCGCTGCTGCAACCGGCGCGGCGCCTGCTGGAGGACGCCGGTCTTTGGGACCGTCTTGCCCCCCATGCCGCCGCCCTGCAAATCATGCGGATCGTCGATGCGGGCGGCGAAGACCCGACGCCGCGGGTGACCCGCGAGTTCGACGCCGCCGATATCTCTGACGCACCCTTCGGCTGGAACTTTCCCAATTGGCTGCTGCGGCGCGAAATCCTGACCCGGCTGAACGAGTTGCCCCAGGTCGATTTCCGCCCCGGCACCGGCACCACCACGCTTTTCACCCGCCAAAGCGAAGCGCGTGTCGGGCTGAGCGATGGCAGCCGGATCAGAACCCGGCTCGTGATCGCCGCCGACGGGCGCAACAGCCCGATGCGCGAGGCTGCGGGGATCGAGGTCACCACCCGCCGCTACGGGCAAAAGGCGCTAGCCTTCTGCGTGACCCACCCGATCCCGCATGAGAATGTCTCGACCGAGGTACACCGTTCGGGCGGGCCCTTCACCCTCGTGCCCCTGCCAGATCGCGACGGCATGCCCTGTTCCGCCGTGGTCTGGATGGACGATGGGCCCGCAACCCAAGCCCGCGCCACGCTTGACCCCGCTGCTTTCGAGGCCGAGGCGACCGCGCGGTCGGCCAATCTCTTCGGCCCGCTCACCCTCGCCAGCCCCCGCGCCCTCTGGCCGATCATCAGCCAAGAGGCCAAACGGCTTTCTGCCGAACGGCTGGCTCTCGTGGCGGAAGCCGCCCATGTGCTGCCCCCCATTGGCGCGCAGGGGTTGAACATGTCGCTGACCGATATGGCGACCCTGCTGGAACTCGCCCGCGCCGCGCCAGAACGCCTCGGCGATGCCGAGATGCTTGAGGCCTATCACAAGGCCCGCCACCCCGATATCGCGCTCAGGGTCCGAGGCATCGACCTGTTGAACCGCGCCAGCCAAGCCAGCAGCCCGCTTGCCCGGGACGCGCGCGCGGCGGGGCTCAACGCGCTCTACGCCCTGCCCCCGGTGCGCAAGATGCTGATGCAAATGGGGCTGGGCCTGCGCCGCTGAACCGCGGCGCAGAAGGTCTTACAGAACCTCGTCCAACACCGCCGTCAGCCGCGCCACGGTCGCGTCGACATCATAGAGCTTGTCCAGCCCGAACAGCCCCAGACGGAAGGTGCGGAAATCATCGGGCTCCCCCACCTGCAACGGCACACCGGCGGCGATCTGCATGCCATGGGCGGCGAAAGCTTTGCCGTTTTGCACATCGGGATCAGCAGTATAGCACACGACCACCCCCGGCGCGGCGAACCCCTCTGCGGCGACTGAGGTTACACCGCGGTCGGCCAAGGCCTGACGCACCGCCTCGCCCAAACGCCACTGCGCCTCTTTCAGCCGGTCGAACCCATAGTCCCGCGTCTCTTTCACCGTATCGCGGAACACGCGCAGCGCGTCCGTCGGCATGGTCGCGTGATAGGCATGGCCGCCCGCCTCATAGGCCTTCATGATGTCGCGCCATTTGCGCAGATCGATAGCAAAACTGTCCGAAGTGGTCTCAGTCAGCCGCGCCTCGGCCCGCGCCGACATCATCACCAAACCGGCCGAGGGCGAGGCACTCCACCCCTTCTGCGGGGCCGAGATCAGCACATCGACCCCAAGCGCCTTCATATCCACCCAGACACAGCCCGAGGCGATGCAATCAAGCACCATCAGCGCGCCCACCTCATGGGCCGCCCTGGCCATTTCCTTGATATAGTCATCCGGCAGGATCATGCCCGAGCTTGTCTCCACATGCGGCGCGAACACCACCTGCGGCTTCTGCGCGCGGATCGCGGCGGTGACCTCGTCAATCGGGGCGGGCGCAAAGGGCGCGGGGCTGGCGTTGCCCTGCATCCGTGCCTTCATCACCTCGGCGCTATTGGTCAGATCGGCACTTTCGATGATCTGGCTCCAGCGGTAAGAGAACCAGCCGTTGCGCACCACCAGCACATCCTGCCCCCGTGCGAACTGCCGCGCCACGGCCTCCATCGCATAGGTGCCGCCACCGGGCACCAGCGCCACGGCATCGGCGTTATACACCTCACCCAGCCAGGTCGAGAGGTCGCGCATGACCTGCTGAAACTCCGCCGACATGTGGTTGAGCGACCGGTCGGTAAAGACCACGCTGAATTCATCAAGCCCCGAAGGGTCTACCGTGTCGAGCAATGCCATTGTTCTTCCTCCATCATTCGAAGCAAAGGCATATGGCCCGCCACGGCAAAAGGCAAATGCGGCTAAAGCGGCCCCGGCAGGCGCTCTTCGCTCAACAGCACATTGGCCTCCACCTCCCCCGCGCCGGGCAAGGTCATGATCCGCCGCCTGAGCACACGCTCGAAGTCCGGCAAATCCCGCGCCACGACCCGCAGACGATAGTCGAACAACCCCAAAACATGCTCCACCGTCTGCACCTCGGGAATGGCCGAAACCGCCCGCTCGAAATCCTCCAAACTGACCCGCCCGCGCGTGGCCAGCTTGATCCCCAGAAACACCGTAACGCCAAAGCCCAAAGCCTCGGCATTCAAGCGCAACCGCCGCCCGGCAATCGCGCCGCCCTCCTCCAGCCGTTTGATCCGCCGCCATGTCGCAGGCTGCGACAGACCCAAGCGGCGCCCCAAGGCACTGGCACTTTGATTGGCGTCCCGCGCCAGCGCCCGCAGCAAAGCGCGGTCAATGTCATCAAGCTCGATCACAGCGGCAGCCCCTCCTGCGTCTTGATCCGCGCCACATGCATCAGCGCCTCGATCTCAGCGATATGCGGCAGGGTCAGGATGCGACTGCGGTAAATCTGCTGATAATGCCCCATGTCCCGCGCAATGATCGACAGCCGCAGATCAACCCGCCCCAAAAAGGTCTGCAACTCGATCACCTCAGGCACCTGCCGCGCCTCGGCCATGAAGACATCAAAAGCATTGGCCTGCGTCTTATCCAAGGTCACCCGCAAGGACACTTCCAAAGCATAGCCAAGCGCCGCCCAATCGATCACCACCCCGCTGCCCTGCACGATCACCTGATCTTGCAGCCGCGCAATCCGCCGCGCCGCTTTGCCGGAGGTGATATTGCAGCGCTCCGCCAATTCCCCGGGGCTGAGACTCGGCTCCGCCTGCCAATAGCGCAGAATACGGCGATCCAGATCATCAAGCATGATTTTTCCGTTTTAGAGCGATACCACGAATAACTATCTTCATCCTTTCACAAATACCTCTGCGATGACAATGGCCACTAAGCACAACTTCGCTATGGTGAGACCCAGAACGAGACAAACCAAAGGACAAGATCATGCGCGTTTACTACGACCGCGACTGCGACGTGAACCTCATCAAGGACAAGAAGGTGGCGATCCTCGGCTACGGCTCCCAAGGCCACGCCCATGCGCTGAACCTGCGCGACTCGGGTGCCAAAAACCTTGTCGTCGCTCTGCGCGGAGGCTCCGCTTCCGCCGCCAAGGCCGAGGGCGAAGGCCTCAAGGTCATGGGCATCGCCGAAGCCGCCGCTTGGGCCGACCTGATCATGTTCACCATGCCCGATGAACTTCAGGCCGAAACTTACAAGAAATACGTGCATGACAACATCCGCGAGGGTGCCGCCATCGCCTTCGCCCACGGTCTGAACGTCCACTTCGGCCTGATCGAGCCGAAAGAAGGCGTCGACGTGATCATGATGGCCCCCAAAGGCCCCGGCCACACCGTGCGCGGCGAATACACCAAAGGCGGCGGCGTGCCCTGCCTTGTGGCTGTGGACAAAGACGCCTCAGGCAAAGCGCTGGAAATCGGCCTCTCCTATTGCTCCGCCATCGGCGGTGGCCGCTCCGGCATCATCGAGACCAACTTCCGCGAGGAATGCGAAACCGACCTCTTCGGCGAGCAGGCCGTGCTCTGCGGTGGTCTGGTCGAACTGATCCGCATGGGCTTTGAGACACTGGTCGAGGCGGGCTACGCCCCCGAGATGGCCTATTTCGAATGTCTGCACGAGGTGAAGCTGATCGTCGACCTGATCTACGAAGGCGGCATCGCCAACATGAACTACTCGATCTCGAACACCGCGGAATACGGCGAATATGTCTCCGGGCCTCGCATCCTGCCTTACGACGAGACCAAGAAGCGCATGAAAGATGTGCTGACTGACATCCAGAACGGCAAATTCGTGCGTGACTTCATGCAGGAAAACGCCGTGGGCCAGCCTTCGTTCAAAGCGACCCGTCGCATCAATGACGAGCACCGCATCGAACAGGTCGGCGAAAAGCTGCGCGAGATGATGCCGTGGATTTCCGCAGGCAAGATGGTGGACAAGGCCAAGAACTGAGCCAAATCTCCCCAAAGATAAGACGACATCGACCCTGGCCTCGCGCCGGGGTCTTTGCCTTTACGCCGGAGCCCCGATGAACACCACGCCCCAAATCACGCTGACAAGCTGGCTGCTGATCGCCCTTTTGGGGTTTGTCTGGGGGGGCACCTTCCTCTTTACCGAAGTGGCGCTCACCGGGATCACGCCTTTCTGGCTCGCCGCCTCACGGATCGGGTTGGCGGCGGTGGTGATGCTGGCGCTCTGGGCCCTGCGGGGGTTCGCGCTTTTCACCGCACGCCCCTCTGCCTCCGACATCCTCGTGCTGGTGACCATCGGCATCATCAGCTCGGCCCTGCCCTTTTCGCTGCTCGCATGGGGGCAGCAATATGTGACCTCGGGCTTTGCCGGGGTGACCATGGCTTCCGTGGCACTGATCGTCCTACCCATGGCCCATTTCCTGTTGCCGGGGGAGCGCATGACCCCGCGCAAGGTCGGCGGCTTTGTCATCGGTTTTATCGGCGTCGTCGTGTTGATCGGCGGGCAGGCGTTTGAAAGCACCGGCGCTGCGATGGAAACGGCGGGGCGGATGGCCTGCGTCGCCGCGGCCTCTTGCTATGCGGTCAGCTCGATCCTCATGCGGCGGCTGCCTTCTGTGGATCCAATTGGGCTGGGGACGGTGCTGATGCTGATCGGTGCCGTGGTCATGTTGCCCGCAGCCTTCCTCAGCGAGGGGCCGCCGCCCCTGCCCGCGCCCAAGATACTGGCCGTGCTGGCCTTTCTCGGCCTCATCCCCACCGCGGGCGCGGCGTTTTTGCGGGTCTATGTGGTGCGCACCGCGGGGCCGGTCTTCATGTCACTGGTGAACTACCAAGTGCCGGTCTGGTCGGTCCTGCTGGGCGCGCTGGTCCTGTCAGAGCCGCTGCCGATGTCGCTGCTTTACGCGATGGCGCTGATCCTTGCGGGGGTCGGGCTCAGCCAATACGGCGCGCTGAAACGGTTGTTCCAGCGCGGGTAGAACAGCTTAGCTGCCCACCGCCGTATTCACCGCCTCGACCACGCTGTCGACGGCACGCTCCATCAGTGCCGCGTCCTCATGTTCGGCCATGACGCGCACCAAGGGTTCCGTGCCCGATTTTCGGATCAACAGCCGCCCGCCCTGCGCCAGATCGGCTTCGGCCTGCGCGATGGCGGCTTTGACCTGCGCGTCTTCCAGCGGGGTCTGCCCGGCAGAGAAGCGCACGTTTTTCAGCAGCTGCGGCACCGGGTCGAATTGGTAGAGCAGTTCTGAGGCAGGCTTGCCCGAGCGGACCATCTCGGCCAGAAACTGCATCCCAGCCATCAACCCGTCGCCCGTGGTCGCGTAGTCGGTCATCACGATATGGCCCGACTGCTCCCCCCCGAGGTTGAAGCCCCCTTCGCGCATCCGCTCCACCACATAGCGGTCGCCGACGCCGGTCCGCTCCAGCCGCACGCCGCGGTCGTTCAGGAAACGCTCCAGCCCCAGATTGCTCATCACCGTGGCGACGAGCGCCTTGCCCGCAAGACGCTCCTCTTCGGCCCAACGCGCGGCCATCAGCGCCATGAACTGATCGCCGTCGCCGATGCGGCCATTCTGATCGATCAGGATCACCCGGTCGGCGTCGCCATCAAGGCAGATGCCCACATCGGCACCATTGGCCACCACGGCCTCCGCCGCCGATTGCGGCTGGGTGGAACCGCAGCCATCGTTGATGTTGAACCCGTTCGGGTCCACGCCCACGGGAATCACATTCGCGCCCAATTCCCACAGCGCCATCGGCGCCACGTGATAGGCCGCGCCATGGGCGCAGTCGATCACCACCTTCAACCCATCAAGACGCATCTGCCGCGGGAAAGAGGATTTGACCCGTTCGATATAGCGAAAGCGGCTGTCGTCGATGCGCTTGGCCCGGCCAATCTGATCCGGCGCCGATGGCTCGACCCCTTCGGCGACCAGCGCTTCGATTTCCTGCTCGACCTGATCGGAGAGTTTGAACCCATCCGGGCCGAAGAACTTGATGCCATTGTCGCTGGCCGGGTTGTGACTGGCCGAGATCATTACCCCCAGATCGGCCCGCATGGAGCGCGTCAAAAGCCCCACCGCCGGTGTCGGCACCGGCCCCAGCAACAACACGTTCATGCCGGTGCTGGTGAGGCCCGCGGTCAGCGCGTTCTCGAACATATAGCCTGACAGGCGCGTGTCTTTGCCGATGACCACACGGTGCACGCCGCGTTTCTCACGCCGGAAATAGCGCCCGACGGCGGCACCGATGCGCAGCGCCATGTCGGCGGTCATGGGGTAAATATTGGCGGTGCCGCGCACGCCGTCTGTACCAAAGAGCTTTGTCATATCTCTTTACCTGCCAGTGCCGAACGATAAAGTAAAATGGATTGAATGGTTTGCGCCACATCGTGGACACGCAAGACTTGGACCCCGTGGTTCAGCGCCGCCAGGGCCACCGCGATGGAGCCGGGCGCGCGATCTTCCCCCGCCGCGCCGCCGCCGATCGTGCCGATGAAACGTTTGCGCGACGCGCCGAGCAAGATCGGCACCCCGAGGCTGTGGAACAGGCTCAGCCGCGCGAGCAGCGCAAGGTTGTGCTCCAGCGTCTTGCCAAAGCCGATGCCCGGATCGGCGATGATATTTGCGCGCGGGATGCCCTGTGCCTCAAGCGCCGCGATGCGTTCGGCCAGATAGTCATAGACGTCGAGCAGCACGTCATCATAGCGCGGGTCGCGTTGCATCGTGGCCGGGTCGCCTTGGGCATGCATCACACAGACCGGCAGCCCCCGCGCCGCGCAGAAGGGCGCAAGCGCCGGGTCGAAGGTCAGCCCTGCCACGTCATTGACCAGATCCGCCCCCGCCGCCACGGCGGCTTCGGCCACGGCAGCCTTGCGGGTGTCGATGCTGATCGCCCCCTCCCCGGCCGCCCGCAGCCCTTCGATCACCGGCCGAACACGCGCGATTTCTTCGTCCTCCGGCACGGTCTCCGCTCCGGGGCGTGTGGATTCCCCGCCAATGTCGAGCATATCGACCCCCGCCGCCCGCATCGCCGCCCCCGCCGCAACCGCGACCTTCGGGTCGGCATGGCGGCCCCCGTCTGAGAAACTGTCAGGCGTGGCATTGAGGATGCCCATCACGCGGGGGCGGTCGAAACTCAACCCCGCAATGGCCGGGCGCGGCGCGGTCAATGCATCTCGCGCGGCGGAGGGGAGCGCATCTGCCGGGATCACGCGCGGCGTCTGCCCGCGCGACAGGACTTCAACATGGGTGAACCAGCCCCAACCGCCCGCGAGGGTCAGCGCAGCTTCGGGCCGCGCGGGGCCGATTTGAACCAAGGGGCGGTGGTAGTCGGTCATCACAGGATCTCCGCGCGGTCGACGTCAAGTAGGCGTAGCGGCAGTTTCGCGCCCTCGGGCCGCTCCGCGCCAATCAGCACCAATTCGCAGGCCGATGAACTCTCGGCGAACCAAGCGGCCAAAGCGGGTGCTGCGCTTGGCGGGGCGGCGGGGCCGTCCACTGCGTCGAGCACGATCCGCGCAGGCGCCCAGATGCTGATCTGGCCGTTCTTCATGGCCCAGTCCAACTCCGTCCGGCTGCCGACCACCGCGCAGCGCGGATCACGGGCCAAAAGCATCCAAGCGTTCTGTTCGATTGCCAAGAGGTCGATGTGGCGCTGCGCCTTTTCATCTTCGGCCTGTGGCGCGGGGATGTCGGAAGGTCCGACGCAAAGGATCACCGGCTCCGCCGCCGCTTCAAATTGATCCAGCCATCCCGGCAAACGCGTCGAGGCAATCGCCGCATTGGAAAGGTAAACCACGCGCGGCTGCGGGGTCTTTTGGTCCGCGTCCTGCGCTGCCGCCTCCTCCCGCGCGCGGACGATCTCGACCCCAAGGGCACCGGGGCCCCGGTCGAGCTTTTCGATCCGCACGAAGACCCGCATCGCTTGCGGCTCGATCAGGATACGGTCGGCGACCCGTTCGGCCAGCGTTTCCAAAAGGTTGAGCCGTTCGGCGGCAAGCTCGGCGGCGATGGCTTCGGTCACGCGGTCGTAAGACAGGATACGGTCGACATCGTCGTCCACCACACCCGTCAGGGGGGCCACCTCGACCACCACGTTAAAGCAGACCCGCTGGGTCACGTCCCGCTCGGCCTGAAAGGCACCGATCTCAACCTCGACGATGTGATCGCGCAGTGAGATACGATCACGCGGCTCGGGGCCGGCCATCGTCTCTGCCCGCTCGGAAGGGTGGGCAAAGGCAAGTCGAATTTCGTCGTCGGACATCGGCAGCGCCTATCGGATCAGGGTAATGGCCCCACCGGGGGCGCTTCGATGCACATTTAGCAGGCCCACCGGCGGCAGGCCAGCACCCGAAGGCACATCCCGCCCCTCAGTTCGAGGCGGTCTTCCATGTGTGGCGATAGAAGAGGTGCTGCCCGATCCGCGCGGTCTTGGTATAGACCCGCGCCCAATTGGGGTTCACGGCAGTGGTGTGATAGTGGGTCGCGCCATTGGTCAGCTTCGGCGCGCTGCCGTCGATGATCGCACGCGCGACTTTCGAGACACGGGCAAAAGCGCGCGGCTCATTGATGACCTCTTTGTGGCCGTCGCAGGTGTAGGTGAACTGGCACTGATACTTGCGCCCGGTCCCTTGGTTGATCACGCCGCAAAGCGTGCCGGGGAAACGGGCGGATTTCACGCGGTTCATGATCACTTCGGCCACGGCGAACTGGCCTTTGACCGTCTCGCCACGTGCCTCGAAATAGAGCGCTTCGGCAAGGCACTGCAACTCAGCGTTGCCTTCGGCCTTGGGCTGGCTGTCGATCCAAGCCGTGGAGAATTTCACATCTGTCTCGCTGGCCGACACGGGCTGTGCGACCATCTCCTGAAGCCGCGCCGCACCGGCGGACTTCAGACCTTGAATTTCAATCTGCGCAAGATCGCTCGCACTTTCAGAGCTGGCCTGAACCGCCAGCGGGCTGCTGCACAGCGCCATGGAAAGAGCAAAAGAGATCGACCGGATAAAACGCATTATGCGCCTCGCATCATTGTTAGGGCTGCGGGGCGGATAGCCAAAAGGTTCCCGGCGGTAAACCCAACCAGACGTTATGTGCAGAAACTCGCCGAATTATGGTATAAATTGGGCTGGAGCCCGCCGCCCCTACCCGATCTTGTGGGCAATGGCGAGTTGGGCGGCGGCCAGACGTGCAACTGGCACGCGAAATGGCGAGCAGGAAACATAATCGAACCCCGATTCGCGGCAAAAGGCGATGGATTCGGGGTTGCCGCCATGCTCCCCACAGATGGAAAGGGTGATTCCGGGCTGCGCCTTGCGCCCTCTTTCCGCCCCGAGTTGCAGCAATTCGCCGACCCCATCGGTGTCAAGCACATGGAAGGGATCCTCTGGATAGACCCCCTGCTGGACGTAGTTCGACATGAAGCGGCCCGCATCATCGCGCGAGAGTCCGTAGGTCATCTGCGTCAGGTCGTTGGTCCCGAAGCTGAGGAAGGCGCAATGCGGCGCGATATCATCGGCGCGCAGACAGGCGCGCGGGGTCTCCACCATGACGCCAAGGCGGTAGGTAAAGCTCGCGTCACGCTCGCTGCGCACGGCGGCGGCCACGGCATCGACGCTGGCCTTAACCAGTTCCACCTCGCGGCGAGCGCTGACCAGCGGGATCATGATCTCGGGCACCACCGGCTCGCCATCGCGGCTGGCCTCAATGGTCGCTTCAAAGATCGCACGGGCCTGCATTTCGTAGATCTCGGGCACCGTGACCCCGAGCCGCACGCCGCGCAGGCCCAGCATCGGGTTATACTCCGTCATCGCCGCCACGCGGCGCGTCACGTCGGACATTTGCAGGCCAAGCGCCTCGGCCAATTCGCGCTGCCCGGCTTTGTCGGAGGGCAAGAACTCATGCAGCGGCGGGTCGAACAAGCGGATGCAGACCGGCTGGCCCTGCATGATGCGGAAAAGCTGGGTGAAATCCTCGCGCTGCATGGGCAGCAGACGTTCGAGCACGGCGCGGCGGTCCTCGCCGCTTTCGGCAAAGATCATCTCGCGCATCACGGTGAGGCGGCCCGGCTCGAAGAACATATGCTCGGTCCGGCACAGGCCGATGCCATGGGCGTTGAAGTTGCGCGCGGTCTGGGCATCGGTCGGCGTGTCGGCATTGGCGCGAATGCCAATATCAGCCACGTCCTCGGCCCAGCCCATCAGCCGGTTGAAGGTATCGTCGAGCGCGGCCTCCTGCATCTTGGCCGCCCCCGCCAGCACCTGCCCGGTGGAGCCATCGACGGTAACTTGGTCGCCTTCGACAAAGACCCGCCCGTCGGGGGCGATGATCTGCCGTTGGGTCACCACAAAGCGCATGTTCGAAGCGCCGACCACGCAAGGCAGCCCCATGCCGCGCCCGATCACCGCCGCATGGCTGGTGATGCCGCCGCGTTCGGTCAGCACGGCGGCGGCGGCATGCATGCCGCGAATATCCTCGGGCGAGGTCTCACGCCGGACGAGGATGCAAGGCTCCCCGCGTGCAGCACTTGCCTGCGCGTCGCTGGCGGAAAAGACGATCCGCCCCGTGGCCGCCCCGGGGCTGGCGGCGATGCCGCGCCCGATCACGTCACGCTTGGCGCTTGGGTCGACTTGGCGGTGCAGCAGTTCCGACAGCGTGCGCGGCTGTACCCGCATCAGCGCTTCCTCGCGGCTGATGATCCCCTCATCGGCCAGCGCCACGGCGATGCGCACGGCAGCCCGAGAAGAACGCGCGACCTTCACACCGTCCAAGATATGCAGCTTGCCCTGATCGATCACAAACTCGACCTGCATCTCGGCCCGCAGCCTCTTGCGCATCAGCGCCGCGTGATCCTTCAACTCCGCAAAAGCTTCGGGCACCAATTCTTCGAGCGATTGCCCGCGCGGATCACGGGTGAGATACATCGCCGCCGCATCGCCTTCGAGCGCATCGCGCCCTTGGCTCTGGCTCAGATAGCGCCCGGTGATCTGCGGCAGGCCGGTGTCGCTATCGACCAGTTGCAACACGCCCGAGCCGCATTGCCCCTGCCCCACGCCAAAGGCCATTTCCTGCACCACCAGCCCCAGCCCCGCATCCGCAGGCGCGCCCTTGGCCTGCCGCAGCAGCCGCGCCGAGGTGCCGTTCCACGCCCGCGCCATGGAGCGCAGCACCGCCGCCAATTGCGTCGCCGGGTCTTGGGGGAAACGCTCTTCGGTCTCGGCCTCATAGGCGCGCAGGGATTCCATCAGCGCCGCGCGGCCATCGCCGTTCACATCGTCGAACATATCCGGGTCGAGACGGGCCACATTGACCGCGTAGGACTGCACGAAACGCGAATAAAGCGCCGCCGCTGGCCCTTCGCCAATGGTGCCGGCGTAGCTTTCAAAGAGCGCGTCATTGATCCCGATGTTCAGCACCGCCCCCGGCCCGCCCCAATCGGGGTCTTGGCTGGAGGGCCGCACGCAAAGCAGCGCACCCTTCGGGAACTGATCGACCACCGCCTGCACGTCGGGCATCTGCCCCCGCGCGATCTGCTGCACCGCGTCAAAGGACAGCGCGATGGTGCGCGGCACCGGCAGGTCGAGCCGCACGAGACGTTGCAAACATTTGGCCCGCCCGCCGTGGGTGGTATTGGCAATCGGCGCGGTGGGGGTCACCAGCGTGGTATGGGGGTCGTTCTGCACTGCGGCACCTTAATCGTTCCGGTGCAGCATAGGGGTTGAGGCAGAAGGGGCAAGGGATCTCGCCCCCTCTGGGGTCAACCGTCCAGTTTGGTCAAGTCCGCCACGGCGCTACAGATCGTGCGGATGCGGCTCAGCAGATTAAGCCGGTTGCGCCGCACCGTGGGGTTCTCGGCGTTGACCTGCACCGCCTCGAAGAAGGCATCGATCGGCCCGCGCAATTCGGCCATGGCCGCCATCGCGGTCGAGAAATCCTGCGCCGCCATTGCCGGGGTGATCTTGGCCTCTGCCTTGTCGAGTGCGGCGAAGAGGTCTTTTTCGGCCTCCGTCTCGGCAAACTTCGGATCGGCGCCAAAGGAGTATTCCACGCCATCGGCCTCTTCGGCTTGGCTGAGGATGTTGTTGGCGCGTTTGAAGCCTTGGATCAGGTTTTCGCCATCGTCGGTTTTGAGCGTTTCCGACAGGGCACGGGCGCGTTTGACCAGCAGGGTGAGGTCGTCGCTGCCGTCCATGGCGATGCAGGCGTCGATGACGTCGTGACGGATGCCTTGGTCGCGCAGGTAGACTTTGAGGCGGTCGTGGATGAAGCCCAGAATGTCGGCAGTGTCAGCCCGGCCCGCGTCACGGTCGCCGACGATCTCGGCGCTTTGGCCCAGTACGTCGTTCAGTGACAGCGACACATCATTCTCCACCAAAATCCGGATCACACCCAAGGCCGCACGACGCAGCGCGAAGGGGTCCTTGCTACCGGTCGGCTTCTCGTCGATGGCCCAGAACCCGGTCAACTTGTCGATCTTCTCGGCCAAAGCCACGGCAATCGACACTGGCGCGGTCGGCACGTCGTCGGACGGTCCCAGCGGCGCGTAGTGGTCTTTGGCGGCGTCTGCGACGGCATCCGACATCCCCGCCCTGCGCGCGTAGTAGCTGCCCATCAGGCCCTGCAACTCGGGGAATTCATAGACCATCTCGGAGCTGAGGTCGGCCTTAGCGACGCGGGCAGCCTTTTCGGCCTCATCGGCGTCAGCACCGACCAGCGGCGCCAATTCGCGCGAGAGGGTCGCCATGCGGTCGATCAACTCGGCCTGGGTGCCGAGCTTGTTATGGAAGGTCACGTTTTCCAGCGCCTTGACCCAAGTCTCCATGCCCGCGCCGGTGGTGACGCTGCGCAAGTCGTTGTCCCAGAAGAACTTGGCATCCGACAGCCGCGCGCCCAGCACCTTTTCGTTGCCCGCAAGGATCGTGGCGCCCTCGTCGGCGGTGGTGCGGTTGGCGACGGTGACGAACCGCTCGATCTGCCCCGACTTCGGGTTGCGGACCGAGAAGAACTTCTGATGCTCTTTCATCGAGGTTTGCAGCACCTCCGGCGGCAGGCCGAGGAAATCCTCGCCGATGCGGCCCATCAGCACGACGGGGTATTCCACCAGGCCCGCGACCTCGGCCAGAAGCCCTGCGTCCTCAACCACTTCCAGCCCGGCGGCGAAGGCCATGTTGGTGGCATCATGCCAAATCGTATCGGCCCGCGTCGCGGGGTCGAGCACGACAAAGGCGCGGCTGAGCTTGTCCTGATAATCCTCGAAACCCGCGACTTCGATCTCGTCGGGGGCGAGGAAACGGTGCCCGCGCGTGGTGTTCCCGGCGGTGATCCCGTCGATGGTCAGCGGCACCACCTCGGCCCCGGCCCCATCGCTGATCACGCAGAGGATGGAATGCAGCGGGCGGACCCATTTCAGGCTACCACTGCCCCACCGCATGGACTTTGGCCAGGGGAAATTGCGGATGGTCTGCTCCAGCACCTCGGCCACGATCTCGGCGGCGGGGCGGCCCGGCTTCTCGATCTTGGCGAAGAGCACCTTGCCCTTGGGCGTGTCGCGCTCCTCAAGCTGGTCGCGGGTCAGACCCGCGCCGCGGAGGAAACCTTCGACGGCTTTCTCGGGCGCGTCAGCCTTGGGGCCCTTGCGTTCCTCAACCTGTCGCGGGCTGGCGGCGAGCATGTCGCCAAGCGCGAGCGTCAGGCGGCGCGGCGTGGTGAAGACGGCAGCGGAGCCATAGGTCAGACCGGCCTCGACCAAACCGTTGGTCACCAGCTTTTGCAGGTCTTCGCCCGCGCGTTTCTGCATCCGCGCGGGAATTTCTTCGGAAAAAAGTTCAATCAGCAGATCTGGCACGGGCGGCCCCCAATTCTTGCCGCGACGGCGGCGTCTCATCGGGGGCTTGGATAACGAGTGCTAGGCGGAGGGTCTAGCCCCCCGCCCCGCGTTTAATCCAACAAGGTGCGGATATCCGGGTCGGAGAATTTTGGCACCACGCGGTAGCCCGCTTCGACGAAGTTATAGACCGCGAAACCGATGAGCCCCAGCCCGGCACCGCCCAGAAGGAAGCGCCCAAAGGCCATGCCGCGCAGGTCTTGCAACGCCTCGCCCAGACCGCCCGCCTGTTCGGGGTTAGCCGTGAGCGCCGCATAGCCCAGCGAAAAGGCGACGAGCGCGAGAATGCCGCCATAGATGACAAGGCCAATCTTCACGATGGGGTCGATGCTTTCGGTGAAATGGGTGCGCGCCAGATGGCCCTTATACTTCCCGCTCAGCCCTTTGTAGGCGTAGTAAATCCCCGCGCCCAGCAGGATCAGCGCCCCCGCGGCCACGATATAGCGCCCGGCGGGCATGGCCATCAGCTTTTGCGTCCAGTCCTGCGCAGAACTGCCGCCGGAGTTCTTGCCGCTCATCGCCAGAGCGAGAACCGAGACGCCGATACCGCCGTGGATCAGCCCGGTCGTGATCTGCCCCAGCCGCGCGATCAGCCCCTTGGCGTCAGTGCCGTGGTCTTCGACATCCTTCACGCCCGCGGCGACCCGCCAGACCAGATAGGCCAGCAGCCCGATGCCGATGGCAAAGAGCGCGGGGATGCCATAGGGCTCATCCCGCAGCGCCGCGAGGGCGTCTTTCGTACCCGAGGCTTGGGTGCGTTTCAGGGCGGCCAAAAGCGCCAGCGCGCCGATGATCGTATAGATCACCCCGCGCGCGCCATAGCCTGCGCGCATCACCCATTTCAGCCCCTCATGTGTTTTCTCTGACATTTTCGCCCCCGTTCTATGTGGGGACAAGCGTTCGGCAGCGGCAAAAGGTTCCGCCGAAAGGGGCCGCGCGCGGCGATAAGATCAGTCGGCGGGGCGTTCCGGGCAGGCCTCACCCACCACGGTGCCGTCATAGGACTTCTCACCACAGTCGTTCAGCTCATGCCAGATATAGCCGCGCCCGTCGTCGGTCAGCGCCACGATCCGATCGACGCCGTAGTGCACGTTTTTGCCGCCGAGGAAGGTCAGCGCGCTGCCCGCCTCGATCTCAGCCGCGATGGCGGGGGCGTCGAAACAATCGAACCAGCCCGGCGCGTTGCGCGGATCGGTATGCTCGGTGATCTCATAGGTCTCGGTCGCCATGGCGAGGCTGATGTCATGCTCGAAACAGGCGCGAAACCGGATCGGGGAACTGTCGGCGTCGATGGCCTGTAGGTTCTCCGCCGCGATCTCCTCCGGCTCCTCCGTCGTCAGAGAGACGAGTTCAACCTTGGCCTCGGGCACATCATGGTAAAAGCCGTAGATCTGAAGGTAATAGAGCGCCGCACCGGCGATCACTGCGGAGACGAGGATCACGATGCCAACAATCTTCCCGCTCATGCCGCGCTGTCCGCCTCGGGCGTCCAGCCGCCCGCACGGGTCTGCACGAAGGCATCCGCGCATTGCTTGGCCAGCGCCCGCACCCGCCCGATATAGGCCTGCCGCTCGGTGACCGAGATCACGCCGCGGGCATCCAGCAGGTTAAAGATATGGCTCGCCTTGATGCATTGGTCATAGGCCGGATGCGCCATGACGATGCGCTTGCCGGTCTTGGGGTCCTCGGCGGGCTGTTCGAGGATGTATTTGCAATGCGCCTCAGCCTCATTGAACTGATCGAGCAGCACCTCGGTATTGGCCGTATCGAAGTTCCAGCGCGCGAATTCCTCTTCGGTCTGTTTGAACACATCGCCGTAGGTCAGCGGGATCGGCGCGTCGGGGCTGTTGAAGGGCATGTCCATGACGTGATCGACACCCAGCACATACATCGCCAGACGCTCCAGCCCGTAGGTCAGCTCACCCGAGACGGGGTGGCAGTCATGCCCGCCGACCTGCTGGAAATAGGTGAACTGCGACACTTCCATGCCGTCGCACCAGACTTCCCAACCCAGACCCCAAGCGCCGAGCGTCGGGCTTTCCCAATCGTCCTCGACAAAGCGGATGTCATGCAGCGCCATGTCGATGCCGATGGCCTGAAGCGAGCCGAGGTACAGCTCCTGCAGGTTCGGCGGGCTGGGTTTGATCAGCACCTGATACTGGTAGTAGTGCTGCAAACGGTTCGGGTTCTCACCATAGCGCCCATCGGTGGGGCGGCGCGAGGGCTGAACATAGGCCGCGGCCCAAGGCTGCGTGCCAAGGCTGCGCAGCGTGGTGGCCGGGTGAAAGGTGCCCGCGCCCACTTCCATGTCGTAGGGTTGCAGCACCGCGCAGCCCTGCCGCGCCCAATAGCTCTGCAAAGCAAGGATGATCTCTTGGAAAGAGCGTGGTTTCTGCGCTGCGTCAGACATGGTGATTGCCCCTTAATGATGCGCGCCTTTCCTACGTCTGCAAACCATGGGGGTCAATCACAGCTTTATCAGAATTTCGCCCCCTTTGGCATGGCATTCGCGCCGCTTTCCGGCGTAATCTGGCTCGGATTTGGTTTTGCGAGAGTTGAGTGACGATGAAGCGAATTCTACGTGCCCCCGTGGCGATCTTCTTGGCCCTGAGCCTGACCTGGGCGGGCCTTGCGCGGGCGCAATCGGCAGAGGATGTCGTTTGGGTTCAGATCGAGGCGCAGCCGTCCTTGGCCGAGGCCACGGATCGGGCGCGCGCCTATGAGACCCTGTTGGATGACGTGAATGGCTTTGCCTTGGGCGGCGGCTGGTACGGCATCGCCGTAGGCCCCTACCGGCGCGAGGATGCGGAACTGGTGCTGCGCAGCTATGTGCGCGACGGTCTGGTGCCGCGCGACAGCTTCATCCAGCAATCCAGCCGGTTCCAGCAGCAGTTCTGGCCCGTGGGTGACAACGTTCTGGAAACCGGCGTGATCGACGCACCCGTGGGCGTGGATGGCGTTGCGCCAGAGGAAGCCGCCGCGGGCAGCACCACCCCCGATGTCACGACAACCCCGCTTGATCCCGCAGCGACGGAGGGTGAAACCGAAGCCGCAGAGGCCGAGACCGCCCCGGCCCCCACCCCGCCCGAACCGGATGAGACCCCAGCAGAGGCGCGCCGCTCGGAACGCGCCCTTTCGGCGCAGGAGCGCAAAGACCTGCAAATCGCCCTGCAATGGGCGGGCTTTTACGACGCCGCGATTGACGGTGCCTTTGGCCGCGGCACCCGTGCCTCCATGCGCGCCTGGCAAGGCGCCAACAGCTATGAGCAGACCGGTGTGCTGACCACCCGCCAGCGCGCCGCGCTAATGGCGCAGTATAACGCCGTGCTCGACGGGCTGGGCTTGCAACTGGTGCGCGACGAGAAGGCCGGGATCGAGATCATGATGCCCACCGCCGAAGTCGACTTCGCCCGCTACGAGCCGCCCTTTGCCCATTACGACAGCAGCGGCAACATCGGCGCGCGGGTCTTGTTGATCAGCCAGCCGGGCAATCAAGATACGCTCTATGGCCTTTATGACATCATGCAAACGCTTGAGATCGTCCCCTTGGATGGCCCGCGCGAGCGCAAGCGCAATTCCTTTGAGCTGATCGGCGAAAACGGCAGCATCATCAGCCAGACGCAGGTCTCGTTGGAGAACGGTCAGATCAAGGGCTTCACGCTGATCTGGCCCGCCGGGGACGAAGACCGCCGCCGCCGCGTGGTGGCCGAGATGTCGAAAAGCCTCACGCGTCTGCCCGGCGTGCTCGATGCTGCCGCAGGCAACAGCGACGCGCAGGCGATTGATCTGGTCGCCGGCCTGCAAATCCGCCAGCCCAAGATCGCCCGCAGCGGCTTTTTCATCGATGGCAATGGCGCGGTCGTCACCACCAGCGAAGTCGTGGGCTCTTGCGGGCGGGTGACACTGGACGCCGATACCGATGCCACGGTGGTCGCCACCGATGAGGCGCGCGGCCTAGCCCTGCTCAAACCCGAAAGCCGCCTCGCCCCGCTGGCCGTGGCCGAATTCAGCAACGCGGCCCCGCGCCTGCAATCGGAAATCTCCGTCGCGGGCTACTCCTACGAGGGCGTGCTGAGTGCCGCGACACTGACCTTTGGCGCGCTGTCGGACCTCAAGGGCCTGAACGGAGATGAGACCCTCAAGCGCCTCTCGGTCAAGGCCCAGCCTGGCGATGCCGGGGGTCCGGTCTTTGATGAGAATGGCCACGTCGTGGGCATGTTGCTTCCCCAGACGGAAGCGGACCGCAAACTGCCCGAAGACGTGAGCTTTGCCCTTGATGGTGATGTGATCCTCAAGGCAGCGCAGGATGCCGGGCTGGGCAGCAAACAGGCGCAGGGGGCCACAGGCCCGATCGCGCCGCGCGACCTGACGCTGCGCGCGCAGGGCATGACCGTCTTGGTCAGCTGCTGGGAATAACGCGGGGGGCTCAGCCCCTAGCGACAAAGACAAAGGGCGGTGCCATCGGCGCCGCCCTTTCGCGCTTCAAGCGCGCCAGAACTTGGCGGTGAACATGACGTAGACCGCCATCAGTTCCAGCCGCCCGATCCACATGGCGATGATCAATATCCACTTCGCCGTGTCATTAAGGCTGCTGAAGTTCCCCGCCGGGCCGATGATCTCTCCCAATCCCGGGCCGATGTTCGCCAGCGCCGCCGCCGCCCCCGAGACGGAGGTGACGAAATCCAACCCCGTCAGGCTCAGCGCGACCGAGATCAGGCCAAGCGATACGACGAAGAACATGAAGAAGGACATCACCGAGCTTAGCACGTCCGCCCCCACCGGGCGGCCGTCGTAGCGCGGGGTAAACACACCGTGGGGCGAACGGATCCGCCGTAGCTGCGCGCGGATCGACGCAAAGAGCAGTTGATAGCGGAAGATTTTGATCGAACAGGTGGTCGAGCCCGCGCAGCCGCCGATCAGACCGATGAAAAAGAACAGCGCCACGGCAAAGCTGCCCCATTGCATATAGTCCGCCGAGGCATAACCGGTGCCCGAGATGATCGAGGTGATGTTGAACAGCGCTTCGCGCAAAACCCGCTCGGATTCATAGGTCGTGCCGCTGCGCAGAACGAAAAAGACGATCACCACCAGAAAGGTCATCGTCATGAAAAAGCCGCGCACCTGCGGGTCGCGGTGCAGGGCCACGGGGTTGCCGTTGATCAGCTGCACATAGCGCACGAAGGGCAGCGCGGCGAGGATCATGAAAATCACGGCGACATATTCGGCGGGGCCGGAAAAGGTGCTGAAGGAGGCGTCGTAGTTAGAAAAACCACCCGTCGAGACCGTTGTCAGCGCATGCACCGTCGCGTCGAAGGTAGACATCCCAAGGGCCAGATAGCTCAGCATGCAGGCCAGCGTGAGCCAGAGGTAGATCACCGAAATCTGCGTCGCGATCTGCCCCGCGCGGGGCAGGATTTTCCCGAAAGTGTCGAAGGATTCGGATTTGAAGATCTGCATACCACCGACCCGCAGCTCAGGCAGGAAGACCATGGCGACAACGACGATACCAATGCCACCCAGCCATTGCAGGATCCCACGCCAGATCAGCAGACCTTTGGGCAGGTCTTCCAACCCGGTCAGCACCGTGGCCCCGGTGGTCGTCAGCCCCGACATCGCCTCGAACATCGCGTCGGTCACGCTGGCCTCGGTCGCGCCCAGCACGAAGGGCAAAGCCCCGAAGAGCGGCAGCATCAGCCAGACGCCAGTGGTCAGCATGAATGTCTGTTGAATGGTGAGCCCTTCGCGGACTCCATTGGCGCTGGCGAGGGCGATCATACCGCCGCCCAGCGTCGTGATCAGCGCGCTTTCGACAAAGACCCACCATTGGCCCCGGCCTTCGGCCAGATCGACCAAGATCGGGATGATCATGGCAAGGCCGAGCACGGCCACCAAAAGGCCCACGACATATCCGACAGGTCGTATATCCAACATGCGCGCAGCGTTGGCTTGGCCGCTCGTCGCTGTCAAGCCGAGACGGGACCGGGGCGCGATTTGGCCCCGGTCCGTGTCGTCTTAGATGTAGTAGAGGTCTTTGAAAACGTGGTGAACGATGTCGTCACGTTTGATGCCCATGGCGGCCAGTTCTTCGTCGCTTTTCGCTTGCAGGCCTTGGACCTGCTCAAAACGGCGTTGGGCGGTGGAGCCCATCATGATGCCATGGCCGATCCCCGCGAAAAAGCGGCGCAGACCGGCGCCGGCGCGCCGCAGCCCTTCGAGGGGAGAGACGGAGTGGGCGGGGTGAGCAGTGCTCTGGTAGGTCATCTGATTGCCTTTGCAATTTCCAGTATTTCGATGACCGCTAAATAGGCAATGCTGCGCCGCAGCAGAACCGACGTTTTCGCATAGCCGCTGGTCGGGACTTGCAGGGCTGACAGGGCGATATTCGCCATTTCCGCGCTAAGACAGGCGAAATGCCCCGCAAAGGGGCGCGGCGCGGGCTGCGAACAACCAATGCGCGATTGCCGCGCCGTGCGGGGTCAGCCGACGTGAAAGAGGGTGTTGAAAAGCTTGGGGTCGATGCTCTGCGCGGCAAAAGTCTCGCCTTGGGTCAGCACGCTGATCGCATCGTGGCTGTGCAGGCTTTCTTGATGGCTGGCGACGATGCGGAAATCGCCCACCCGGCCATCGGCCAAAAGCTGTTCGCAAAACAGCCGCGCGGCATCCTCGACAAAGATCGGATTGGCGGCGTTAAGCTCGGCGAACGCCTGTTCGTCTTCGCGTTTGACCATGACCTGCGTCTCGGTCGGCACGGCGCGGCGGCAAATCTCGATCAGGTCTTCGAACCACAGGCAATCGCCCTCGTCCCGCGTCTCGACCGATACCCGCGCGACGGAGCGCTGCGAATGCGGCGTCGCCAATTGCCCGCGGGTCTGACGCGCGTGTTCGCTCAGTTCCAGCGAACAGGGGCAGGTGCTGGAATAGACATAGTCGAGATGCACGATCTTCTTGCGCTCGCCGTTCTGTTCCACCAACTCCAGCGCGATGTCGTAATACTGATAGCCGGTGAGGCCCGAGCGCAGGCTGCCGATCTTCATCGGGAAGGAAAAGCGCATCTGAATCCGGGCATCCAAGCTCTCAAGATCGGCCTTGTAGTCGTCCAGCGCCGCTTCGATCACCTCAAAGCTAAAGGTCGCCTCGGCATGGCGGTAGAAGCTGCGCATGATGCGGGACATGTTGATGCCCTTCTTCTCCGCATCGAGCGAGACCGTACCGGTGACCGAGGTCTCAAGCCGCAGATCCCCGCCCTCGCGGCTGCGATAGCGGATCGGCAGGCGAAAGTTTGAGATGCCGACATGCTGGATCAACTGCTGCGCGCCGCGGATCAGGCTGGAGGGGCCGTTTTGCAGATCCGGCAGGCTGGCGCGGTAGTTGTCGCCCGCTGTGAAATCTTCGGGATAGGCGCGGCTAAGGGCGGGATATTCGGTGGGGGCCAGCATCCGCGCCATCGCCGGGTCCAGCGCCGCAATCTCGGCCGGGGTGGCCGTTTCGGCCCAAGCGCGCAGCGTGGCGAGCGCGGATTGCGCCGCCTCCCGGTCCGGTGTCTCGGACATCTCAGTCACGATGTTCATTGCGCGGCCCTCCGGTCTGTCGCTCTCAATGTATGATGCGCGGGGCCAAAATGCCACCGCGCCCGCGACACATCAGGTCAGGCTTGCGCCGCCGCATCCAAGGCTTGCAGCAGATCGGCCTTGAGATCGCCGCTATATTCCAGCCCCACGCTGATCCGCACCAGCCCCGGCGTGATGCCCAAAAGATCTTTGGTGTCCTGCGGCAGACGCTGGTGGGTGGTGGTGGCCGGATGGGTGACGATGGTCTTGGCGTCGCCAAGGTTGTTTGAGATCACGCCCACCTGCAACGCATTCAGGAATGCGAAAGCCGCCGCCTTGCCGCCCTTGAGGTCAATGGACAGCACCGTGCCCCCTGCCCCCATCTGGCGCATCGCCAGTGCGTTCTGCGCATGGCCCGCAAGGCCCGGGTAAAGCACCCGCGCCAAGGCCGCGTGACCTTCCAGCGCCTCGGCCAATTCCTGTGCGCTGGCCGCCTGCGCCCGCACCCGCAGGTCAATGGTCTCCAACCCTTTGAGCATGATCCAAGCCGTGAAGGGGCTCATCGAGCCGCCGGTGTGTTTCATGTAAGGCTCAAGCGTGCCGCGGATGAACTCGCGGCTGCCCAGCACCACACCGCCAAGCGCACGGCCCTGCCCATCGATATGTTTGGTCGCGGAATAGACCACCACATCCGCGCCCTGCGAGATCGCGCGCGAAAAGACCGGCGTGGCAAAGACATTGTCGACCACAACCAGCGCGCCCTTGGCATGGGCGAGCTTGGCCACGGCCTCAATGTCGATCACCTCAAGCGTGGGGTTGGCCACGGATTCAAAAAACACCGCGCGGGTGTCCTCGCGGATCGCGGCCTCCCAAGCGGAGAGGTCGCTGCCGTCGACGAAAGTGACCTCCACCCCGTAGCGGCCAAGGATCTCTTCCAGCACATAGATACAAGACCCGAATAGCGCCCGGGCCGAGACGACATGATCGCCCGCCTTCAGCATCGAAATCAGCGCGCCCGAGACCGCCGCCATGCCGCTGGCGGTGGCAAAGGCATCCTCGGCCCCTTCTAGCGTGGCGATGCGGTCCTCGAACATGGCCACCGTGGGGTTGCCATAGCGGGCATAGATGAACTCATCCGGGCCGATCTCTTCGAAACGCGCCTCGGCTTGTTCGGCGCTGTCATAGACGAAACCTTGGGTCAGGTAGATCGCTTCGCTCACCTCGCCATATTGGCTGCGGCGGGTGCCTGCGTGGATCGCTTGGGTGCGCGCGTGACGGTCGTTGCTCATCTATCTCATCCTTCCGGCCCGACCTCGCGGGCATAAAAAAAACCCCAGACGCGGCCAAGCGAAAGGGGTCTTTCATCCTGACCTTTTAGCGGCATGTTTAACGTGGCCCACAATCCGGTAACAAATCGCCACGCGGGGTGGATTACGCCGCGCGACGCTACAGGTCAACAGTTTCGCGCGGGGCCTTCGTTAAATTTGAGCGGATCAGCCATGGTCTTTCTTTTCGCCGTAGGCTTCGAACAGCTTGCCCTGCGCCATGAAGAAAACGAAAATCGCCGCTGTCAGGCCGAAAGTTTTGAAGTAGACCCATGTGTCGGTCGAGAAGAACCGCCAGATCACCTCATTCGCCAGCGCCAGACCAAAGAAGAAATACATCAGCCGTTTGGTCAGCAGCATCCAGCCCTCATCGCGCAGGGGCATCATCTCTTCCATGACGTATTTCAGGTAGGATTGCCCGCGCAGCAGGCCGACGGCCAGAAGGCCGCCGAAAAGCACATAGATCAGCGTCGGCTTCATTTTGAAGAAGCGGTCATCGTTCAGCCAGACCGAGAGCCCGCCGAAAATCACCACCAGCACCACGGTGGCGACCTGCATCCGGCTCAGCTTGCCCGTCAGCGCCCAAAGCGCGCCGGTCGAGAGCACCAGCAGCGGCACGAACATCGCGGTGACGACGATAAAGCCGTCATACTCCGTCCCGCCGAAGGTGTAGGTGTTATCCTTGAGCCACAGATAGGCCACAAGGAAGGCCAAGACCGGCCCGTATTCCAAGCCTGCCCGCAACATTGGGTTGATCTCTCTTGGTTCTGACATGCCTGTTCCTTTAGCCGCCTATTTCAACAATCACCGCCCCGGCTGCGATCAGCGCCATCAGCGCGATGCGGCGCGGGCCGACGGTTTCTTTCAGCACCAGCACCCCGATCAGCGCGGCAAAGACGGTCGAGGTCTCGCGCAGCACCGCCGCCTCGCCCACCTTGTCGAGCCGCGTGGCCAGCATGACCGACCCGAAACTCGCAAAAGCGATGATCCCGCCGATAAAGCCGCGCAGCATCAGCGGCGCCACCTCGGGTGGGTTCTCCATCGCGTGCCAGCGCCGCCATGCGATCACCGGCATCACCAACCCGTCGATCATGAAAAACCATGCAAGGAAGGTGAAAGGATCCGCCGTGGCGCGGATGCCGTATGCGTCATATGTGGTGTAAAGCGCCACGAACAAGCCCGTCAGCACCGCCAGCCCGAGCGCTGCGTGCAGCGTATCGCGCGCGGCGACCAGATTGCGCAGGTTATAAAGAGCAAGGCCGAAGATACCGCTTAGCAGCACTGCCACGCCAAGCCATTGCACCGCGTTGAACCGCTCACCAAAGATCAGATAGGCGCCGACCACGGCAAAGAGCGGCCCCGTGCCGCGCACCACCGGGTAGACCACCGTATAGGCGCCCTTGGTATAGGCCCATGCCTGCAACAGCTTGTAGATCACATGGATCACGAAAGCGCCGAGGAAGATCACCCACATATGCGGCTCGGGCCAAGGCACGACGAAAAGCGCAAAGGGGGCCGCCATCACGCCATAAGAGACATCGATCGCCCCGCGCGTGAGCCACGGATCATGCCGCCCCTTTTGCAGCGCGCCGAAAACCGCGTGCAGGAAGGCTGCGGAAAGCGCCAGCCACAGGGCCGCGGTGTGGCCCGCGGGGGTGCCTTCGATCGACAGGATCCAATCGGTCATCGCGGAACCACCACCGCGGCGAGAGGTTTATACTTCAAAGCCTTTATCACCAACGGAATTTCCATGTTTGAAAGCCTGATCGCCGATCTTACCCACAGTTTTTCCAAAGTGCCGGTCACCGTCGCCGCGGCGCGGCTGCTGATGGCCGCCTTTCTGGCGGGGGTCGTCGGGTATGAGCGCGAACGGCGCGACAAGCCTGCGGGGCTGCGGACCCATATCATGGTGGCCATCGCCGCCTGTCTCTTCATCATCATCGGGCAAGAGCTTGGCAGTCTGGAGTTCGGCGATGGCGACCAGATGCGCTTCGATCCATTGCGCCTCATCGAGGCGGTGACCGCAGGCGTCGCCTTCCTCGCGGCGGGGATCATTTTCACCTCGAACGGAGAGGTGCGCAACATCACCACCGGCGCGTCGATGTGGCTGGCCGGGGCCATCGGCCTGTCCTGCGGCGCGGGACAAATCCTGCTGGCCTGTTTGACCGCAGGGGTCGTGGTGCTGGTTTTGACCGTTCTGCGCTGGATCGAACGAAAGCTTGGCACCCATGACTGAACAGGGCCGCCACTTTCGGCGGCCAGTGTACTCTCAGCCATCCGTGCCCACCAAGGCGGCGGCGAATTCATCCGGGTCAAAGGGCGACAGATCGTCAATCTGCTCGCCCACGCCCACGGCATGAATGGGCAGGCCAAAGCGATCCGCCAGCGCCACCAGCACGCCACCCTTGGCGGTGCCGTCAAGCTTGGTCATCACCAGACCGCTGACATCGGAGATCTCCTGAAAGACCTTCACCTGATTGACCGCATTCTGCCCCGTCGTCGCATCCAGCACCAATAGGGTGTTATGCGGCGCGGTCTCATCCTTCTTGCGGATGACGCGGACGATCTTGGCCAATTCCTCCATCAGGTCGCCCCGGTTTTGCAAGCGGCCCGCCGTGTCGATCAGCAACAGATCGGCCCCCTCTTCCTGCGCGCGGCCCATGGCGTCAAAGGCAAGACTCGCCGGGTCGCTGCCCTCGGGCGCGGTCAGCACGGGCACGTTGGCGCGTTCGCCCCAGACCTGCAATTGCTCTACCGCGGCGGCGCGGAAGGTATCCCCTGCGGCGATCACGACCTTCTTGCCCGCCGCACGGAATTGCGAGGCCAATTTGCCGATGGTCGTCGTCTTGCCCGAGCCGTTCACACCGACCACCAGCACCACTTGCGGGGTCTTGGCATAGAGCGGCAAGGGCCGAGCCACAGGCTCCATGATCCGGCTGACTTCGCTGGCGAGCAGTTTTTTGATCTCAGCCACCGAGAGTTTTTTGCCAAAGCGCCCCTCGGCCATATTCGCGGTGACCCGCAGCGCCGTGTCGACGCCCATGTCGGCGCTGATCAGCAGCTCTTCGAGCTGTTCGAGCATCTCGTCATCCAGCGTCCGGCGCACCACGGGCTGCGCGGCGCCGCGCCCCATGAGACGGCCCAGAAGACCCGGTTTGGCGGCGGCGGCCTCGGCTGGGGTTTCGTCCAGCGCCGGGGCGACGGGGGTCATCGCTTGGCGCAGGTCGGTCGCCGCGGGAACTTCCTCCGGGGTCGGTGCAGGCTCGGGGTCAGCGGCGGGGGGGTCCTGCGCGGGTCTGGGGTCCGGCTGGGGCTCAGACGGTTCGGGCTGCGGTTCAGGCGCAGGCTGCGGCTCGGGTTCTGGGAGCGTCTCGGGTTCCGGGGCGGGTTCAGGCGCGGGGGTCGGCTCTTCCGCCGCCTCCCGCTCTGCCGCCAACATCGGGCCGCTGTCCTCCTGCCCGTCGGGCATCACGTCAGAGGCCGCGCCGGGCTGGTCCATCACCGCATCCACGGGGGCCGCTTCGGCCTCCGCCTCTCCGCCATCGCTGACGATTGCCTCCAACCCCTCGTCGAGTTTAGACGAGGATTTGAACAAGCGGTCCTTGAGCTTCGTGAAGAAGGCCATCGGCGTCTCCCATGCAGTTTCGTCTTGATCTATAGGCTTGCCCGCGCAGATGGAAGGGCGCCCGGGCAGATCAAGCCCGCCGGGAGGGGCGAGGTCAGATTTCATCGGGGAAATGCTGCATCACCAGCCGGATCGGGTTCGGCGCCGCCTGCCCCAGCCCGCAGATCGAGGCATCGACCATGGCGGTCGACAACGCCTCCAGCAGGTCTTGGTCCCAGCGGTCCTCCTGCATCAGCTTCACCGCCTTTTCACAGCCGACCCGGCAGGGCGTGCATTGGCCACAGCTTTCATCCTCGAAAAACCGCAGCATGTTGAGGGCGGCGGCCCGCGCGCTGTCGTGTTCCGACAGGACGACCACCGCCGCCGAGCCGATGAAAGACCCATGTGGCTGCAACGTGTCAAAGTCCAACGGCAGATCCGCCATCGACGCGGGCAACAGCCCCGAGGACGGCCCACCCGGTTGATAGGCTTTGAACAGATGGCCCTCTGCCATGCCCCCCGCCGAGGCGATGATATCGGTGATGGTCGAGCCTGCGGGCAGCAGATACATCCCCGGGCGCGCCACACGGCCCGAAACGGAATAGCTCCGCAGCCCCTTGCGGCCATTCTTTTCGACCCCATTCAACACCTGCGGCCCCTCGCGGCAAATGCGGGCGATCCAATGCAGAGTCTCCACGTTATGCACCAAAGTCGGGCGGCCAAAGACACCGACCTGCGCCACATAGGGCGGGCGGTGGCGCGGCAATCCGCGCTTGCCTTCGATGCTTTCGATCATGGCGCTTTCCTCGCCGCAGATATAGGCGCCCGCCCCGCGGCGCAGATCGACATAGCCGGGCGTAATGAGGCCCGCACCTTCCAGAGCGCCAATCTCACGGCGCAGGATCTCCAGCACCGCCGGGTATTCGTCGCGCATGTAGAGAAAGACTTTCTCCGCCTCCACCGCCCAAGCGGCGATCAGCATCCCTTCGAGGAAGAGATGCGGCCTGCGTTCGAGATACCAGCGGTCCTTGAAGGTGCCCGGCTCGCCCTCATCGCCATTCACCGCCAGATAGCGCGGGCCGGGATTGCCGCGCACGAAGCCCCATTTCTTGCCCGAGGGGAAACCAGCCCCACCAAGGCCGCGCAGCCCAGCCTGCAACAATTGCTCCTGCACCGCTTCCCAATCGCCCCCCTGACGCAGGTTCAACAGCGCGTTGTAACCCCCTGATGCCGCGTAGGTTTCGTAAGTTTCATAGCCAGGCAGGTGGGCATGGGTATCTCCGGCGCCAATGGCCGCAAGAACTTTCTCGGGCGTCGCGTGGTCGATATGGTTATGCCCCAGTTCCAGCACCGGCGCCGTGTCGCAGCGCCCCATGCAGGGCGCGCGCAACACGCGCACTTCGGTCGGGTCCAACCCCTCCTCCAACGCGGTTTTTAACGCCTGCGCCCCGGCCAGCTCGCAAGACAGCGAATCGCAGACGCGGATGGTCAGCGCGGGCGGCGGGGTCTCGCCCTCTTTCACCACGTCGAAATGGGCGTAAAAACTGGCGACCTCATAGACCTCGGCCATCGACAGGCGCATCTCTTCGGCCAAGGCGCGCAGATGCGCGGCCGACAGGTGGCCAAAGCGGTCTTGGATCAGATGCAGAAACTCGATCAGCAGATCGCGGGCGCGCGGGCGGTTGCCCAACAGCGCGCGGACCTCCTCCCACGCCGTATCCTCCAACTGCCGCCCCTTGGGGTGATGCCGCCCCTTGCCCTTGCCGGATTTCCAAACGCCCTTTCGCGGCTCCCCCGCCGCAGCCTTGCCGTGATCGTCCAGCGCCATGTCTCTCCCCCCGCCTTGCTTTCCGCCTTGGTAACAAATCCAAAGCCCTAGGCGCGATCAAAAAGCGACAATCGCGCGGGTGTTTGCGTTGTGCACGGCCCCTGCGGCGGGCAGAATACGGGGGCCGAGCCGATTGGCGTGGGGTCGCAGGGGAAAACGCATGCTGTGGTATGTGATCGCAAGTCTGACACCGGCGGTGCTGATCGCCGCGGCCGCCCTCTGGGGCGGGGTCTGGCCCGTGCTGGCGCTGTTGTCGATCACGGTGCATGTGGCCTTTATGGACCGGTTGGGCCGCGCGCTGCGCCTTTCCGACAGCTCGGGCCGCGCCCTGACGCTGACCTTGGCCGCCGCGCATTTCCTGCTGCTGCCGCTCGGGGTCTGGGCGATTGGCGCAGCCCCGCATCTTGAGGGGCTGGACCGCGCCCTGATCTTTGCCGCCCTTGGCCTGTTTCTGGGCCAGATCAGCAATTCCAACGCCCATGAGTTGATCCACGCCCGCCGCCGCCTGCCCCGGCGGATTGGCACGGCGATCTATATCTCGCTGCTGCACGGGCACCACGTCTCGGCCCATCTGCGGGTGCATCATCCCGCCGCCGCCACCCCGGCTGACCCCAACTCCGCGCCCAAGGGCATGGGGTTCTGGCGGTTTCTGCTGAGCGCAAGCTGGGGGGAGTTTCGCGCGGGGTGGCAGGCCGACAGCGCGCAGCGGGCGCGCAAGACGGGGGCGAAAGGGTTGCACCCTTACGTGCTCTACCTCACTGGCGCGGCGCTGGCGCTGCTCACGGCGCTGCTGCTAGGCGGGGTCGACGGGCTGCTCGCCTATATCGGGCTGGCGGCCTATGCGCAGATGCAACTGCTGCTGTCGGACTATGTGCAGCACTATGGGCTGCGACGAGAGCAGCGCCCCGATGGCCGGTTCGAGCCGATGCGCCCGCAGCACAGTTGGAACGCGCCCAAATGGTACTCCGCCGCGATGATGCTGAACGCCCCGCGCCATTCGGACCACCACATGCGCCCCGCCCGCGCCTTCCCGGCGCTGGAAGTGACCCATGATATGCCGAAACTGCCCTATTCCCTGCCCGTGATGGCGGTGATTGCCCTCGTTCCCCCGCTTTGGCGGCGGATGATGGACCGGCGCGTGGCGCGGTGGCATCGGCGCTGACCCCACTGGCGCGGGGCGCGGGCTTCTGGCAGGCTGGTGGCATGAGACATGCCTTCGCCCTGATCTGCGCCTTCCTTCCACTGCCTGCCTTGGCCGAGATGTCGGCGGCGGAGTTCGAAGCCTATACGGAAGGCAAGACGCTCTATTTCGGCCAGTCCGGCGCGCCCTATGGGGCGGAAATCTATCGCGAGAACCGGCGCGTGCAGTGGTCCTTCCTCGATGGCCATTGCAAAGAGGGGCGCTGGTATGAGGCCGATGGGCTGATCTGCTTTGTCTACGAAGACGACCCCGCCCCGCAATGCTGGAGCTTTAGCGAAAACCCGACCGGGCTGGTCGCACGGTTCGAGAATGACCCGACCGAGACCGCGCTTTATGAGGCGAGGGAAATGACCGAGCCGCTGCTGTGCCTTGGGCCGGAGGTCGGGGTCTAGGCCAGTTCAGCCCTCGCCTTTGACCGGCAAGCGACCGTCGGCGAATTCGATCTCCAGATGCGCCGCCTTCTTGGCAGCCTCCGCACTGGTCACCACATCACCGTCGCCCCGCACCACGGCGAAACCACGGGCCAGCGTTTCGCGGTAGCCGAGCGTGCCGAGCGTGCGGCCCATCGCGTCGATCTGGCGGCGGCGGCGGTCCTGATCGGCGCGGCCTGCGCGCGCCAGCCGGGCCAGCACCTCTTTCAACCGTTGGTCTTGGCGCGACAGGTCGCGGCGCAGAACCTCGGGGCGGAAGGTTTGTGTGCGATCGACCAACCGCTCGCGGCGGCGGAGGATTTGGCGGTGCAGCACCTCGGGGTGGAACCGGTCAATCCGCGCGGCCAGCCGTTCGCGTTGCCCGGCCAAATTGCGTTGCCACGCCGGGTCGAGCCGTGCCGAGAGCTGCGCCAGACGCTGACGATCCGCCTCCAACTGGCGGCGCAGGGTGCCGGGGCGCAGAGCGCCTGACATATCGGCCAGCTTGACGCGGCGGCCTTGGACGCCTGCGATCAGCGCGGGGGCCAGTTTCTCCCCCCCCGCGATCAAGGCGCTGGCGCGGCCCCTCCAGCAGCGTGTCGGCCCGGGGCAAGGCCCGCGCCAGATCCCGCATCCGCTGGCTGCGACGGGTCAGCCCTTGGCTCAGCGCCTGACGCATCCTCGCGCCCTGCCCCTCCAGCCATGCCGCCAGCTCATGCCGCACCGGCACCGCCAATTCCGCCGCCGCCGTCGGCGTGGGCGCGCGTTTGTCCGAGACGAAGTCGATCAGCGTCGTGTCCGTCTCATGCCCCACGGCAGAGATCAGCGGAATGTCCGAGGCTGCCGCCGCGCGGGCGACGCTTTCCTCGTTGAAGCCCCAAAGGTCTTCGACCGAGCCACCGCCACGGGCCACGATGATCAACTCGGGCCGGGGCAACGCGCCACCGGGGGTGAGCCGGTTGAACCCTTGGATGGCGCGCACCACCTCGGGCGCGCATTTCGCGCCCTGAACGGCGACCGGCCAGACCAGCACCTTGCGCGGGAAACGATCCCGCAGCCGGTGCAGAATGTCACGGATCACGGCCCCCGAGGGCGATGTCACAACGCCGATAATCTCGGGCAGATAGGGCAGCGGGCGTTTGCGTTCGGGGGCGAACAGCCCCTCTGCCGCCAGCGCCGCCTTGCGTTTCTCCAACAGCGCCATCAGCGCGCCCATGCCCGCCGGTTTGATGTCCTCGATGACGATTTGGTATTTCGACTGCCCGCCAAAGGTGGTGATGCGCCCGGTGGCGATGACCTCCATCCCCTCTTCGGGCTGGGTCTCAAGCCGTGCGGTCACGCCTTTCCAGATCACGCCCGAGATGACCGAGCGGTCATCCTTGAGGTCGAGATAGACATGGCCCGAACGCGGGCGGCTGACGCGGCCCACTTCACCGCGAATCCGCACATGGCCGAACTCCCCCTCGATCACCCGTTTAATCGCGCCCGAAAGCTCGGTCACCGTGAATTCGGGGCTGTTGTCACCGGGGGCGGGGTCGTCGAACAGATCCATCTGTGCACCTTGTGTCTGTGGGCCCCCCAGCTTAGAACGCGGAGCAACGAAGTCCAAGGGAGTGCGCGGCATGAATATCCTGATCCTCGGCAGCGGTGGCCGCGAACATTCACTTGCTTGGGCGGTTATGCAGAACCCCAAATGCGACAAGCTGATCGTGGCACCGGGGAACGCGGGCATCGCCGCCATCGCGCAATGCGCCAAGCTCGACATCATGGATGGCGCGGCGGTTGTGGCCTTCTGCGAGGGCAATAACATCGATTTCGTCGTCATCGGCCCCGAAGCGCCCCTCGCCGCGGGTGTGGGCGACGATCTGCGCGCGGCGGGTTTCGATGTCTTTGGCCCCTCCAAAGCAGCGGCGGCGCTGGAGGCTTCCAAAGCCTTCACCAAGGAAATCTGCGACGCCTGCGCGGCCCCCACGGCGGGCTATGGCCATTTCACCGACGCCGCCAGCGCCCGCGCCTATGTCGAAAAGCAAGGTGCGCCCATCGTGATCAAGGCCGACGGTCTGGCGGCAGGCAAGGGTGTCATCATCGCCATGAGTGACGCCGAAGCGTTGGCCGCCGTGGATGAGATGTTTGACGGTGCCTTTGGCGAGGCGGGTGCCGAGGTCGTGATCGAAGAGTTCATGGAAGGCGAAGAGGCGTCTTTCTTCGTGCTCTGCGACGGGGAGACGGTGCTGCCCATCGGCACGGCCCAAGACCACAAGCGGGTCGGCGAAGGCGACAGCGGCCCCAACACCGGCGGCATGGGCGCCTATTCCCCCGCCCCGGTGCTGAGCGACGAGATCGCCGAACGCGCGCTGAATGAGATCATCCGCCCCTGCATGGCCGAGATGGCCAAGCGCGGAATGCCCTATCAGGGCGTGCTCTATGCCGGCTTGATGATCAAGGACGGCCAGCCGCGGCTGGTGGAATACAATGTCCGTTTCGGCGACCCGGAGTGCCAGGTGCTGATGATGCGCCTCGGCGCGCAGGCTTTTGATCTGATGCAGGCCTGCGCAAAGGGCGCGCTGGCCGATATGCAGGTGACCTGGGCCGAAGATCACGCGCTGACCGTGGTGATGGCCGCCAAAGGCTACCCCGGTGACTATGAAAAGGGCAGCGAGATCAAGGGCCTCTCCGCCCTGCCCGAGGATAGCGCCAATATGGTGTTCCACGCGGGCACCAAGGCGCAGGACGGGGCGATCTTGGCCAATGGTGGGCGGGTGCTGAATGTCACCGCACGCGGGGCCACGCTGGCCGAGGCGCAAGAGCGTGCCTATGCGATGGTCGATGGGATCGAATGGCCCGAAGGGTTCTGCCGCCGCGACATCGGCTGGCGCGCGCTGAGCTGACGGATGGCGGCTCTACCAGAGCCGCAGCCGCCCCTCATTCACAGGCCAGCGCCTTGGCAAAGCTCTCGGCCCCCGCAAAGGGGCCGATATCGCGCCGTGCAAGCTGCCCGCCTGTCAGGCGCACCCCCACTACACGTTCCCAATCGGCATCCGCCAGCACCATCTCCGGCCCTGCACCGCAATCGCGCAAACCGCCTGAGATATGCCGCTCTCCGATGCGGTGATTGGTCAGCCCCGTCATCTGTGCAATTTCGCTGAGCCGCCCATCGGCAAAGCGCCAGACCCGCAGCACCCGCGCCAGATGGGGCCGGTCGACATAGGCGATCTCGACAGCGCCATCGCCATCTAGGTCGGCGGCACCTATGGGGGCGAGCCACCGGTTGCTTTGGCCGATATGCGGGGTCTCGGTGATCTTGCCCTCGGGACCGTAAATCGCCAGCGCCGCGCCGCGGCTCACGTCCGTCTCGATCACCAGAACCTCGGGCGCGCCATCGCCGGTCACATCCACCAGCCGGGGGGCGATATCTTCGAAAACATGGTCGCGCGGCAGATGGAAGCGCCGCGCACCGCCATTTGCCAGAGAGACCTGCAAGCCGCCCCATTCCAGCGCGTCGCCAAGAATGCCATGGGCGTAGCGCCCGGTGGGCGCGATGTAATGCGCGGCGGTGATGGTCTCCGCCGCCGCATCTGTTGCGATCAGCGCCAGCAGTGCCGCGCCGATCCCCCGCATCAGATTTGCTTTTCCGGCATCTGCACGCGCAGACCGTCCAGCGCATCGGTGACCTTGATCTGGCAGGTCAGACGCGAACGCGCGGGATCGGGCTCGAAGGCGAAGTCGAGCATGTCTTCTTCCATGTCGTCCATCGGCGGCAGCTTCTCGGCCCAAGCCGGATCGACATAGACATGGCAGGTGGAGCAAGCGCAGGCCCCGCCACAGTCGGCTTCGATGCCGGGAATGTTATTGTCCCGCGCGCCTTCCATGACGGTGAGACCATTGGCCACCTCGACCACATGTTCGGTGCCGGAGTGTTCGACATAGGTGATTTTGGCCATGATGATGCCCTTTCGTCCTAAAAGTTCGGCCTTGTTTAACGGGCTATGGCAGCCGGTTCCAGCCCCCTTTTCGCAAGGTCACGGCGGGCCCGACATTGCGGTGGGCAAGGCCCACGCATCCCGCTAGTCTGCCCCCCGAACAACAGGCGAGCCCGAGAGACCGGCATGACACAGCCCCTCCCCCCCCAGAACCGCGCGGCGCTGCGCCGCTTTGCTGCTGGCCGTCGCGGCCTTGACGGGTTGCGAGACGGCGGCACCGGCCACGCCCCGCCCCGAGCCGGGGGTGCTAGAGGCCACCCGCAACGGCCCCGCAGGCGCGCCGGAGGGAAGCTGCTGGGGCCGCACGGTCAGCCCTGCGGTGATTGAGACGGTGACCGAACAGGTCGAAGTGACCCCGGCCAAGATGAACCCCGATGGCAGCATCGCCAAACCGCCCGTCTATAAGACAGAAACCCGGCAAGAGATCGTGCGCGCACGGGTCGACAACTGGTTCGAAACCCCCTGCCCCGACGTGCTGACGCCCGAGTTCAACAGCAGCCTGCAACGGGCACTCGAGGCGCGGGGGTTTTACGCGGGGCCAATCACTGGCGAGATGGACAAAGCGACACGGGCGGCGGTTCGACGCTATCAGGCTCGGCAGGGGCCGAACAGCGAGGTTCTGTCGCTGAGCACGGCACGGGCGCTTGGACTTGTGGCGGTGCCTCGACAAAACGGCTGACCCTGTAACGCAAAAGGGCGCCCGCAGGCGCCCTTCCAAACCGTTACGGCAGATCACTCCGCCAATGACAGCGCCACAAAGCGCGGGTCGCCGCCCCGGCGCACCAGCAGCAGCAGAGAGCGGCGGCCCGCCTCTTTCGCCGCGGCGATCCGGGCTTCGAGATCGGCAATGGTCGACACCTGCTCCTGCCCCGCTTCGGTGATGATATCGCCCATGCGCAGGCCCTTCTCGAAGGCCTCCGATGTTTGATCCACATCCGTTACGGCAAGGCCGGTCATATCGTCATCGGCCCCGAGTTCCGCGCGCAGCTCGTCTGTCAGCGGCATCAGGGTCAGGCCCATCAGCATGGTCGACTGCGGCTCGACCTCGGCCCCCTCATCGGCGTTGTCATCCATACCGTCGGGAACCGCGCCATCGGCCTCTTCGCGGCGGCCAAGTACGACCTTGATGGTCTGGGTCTTGCCGTCACGCAGCACGGTCACGCGCACCGTCGCACCCACGGGGCTGTTGCCCACCTGACGGACAAGACCACGGGTATCGACCACTTCGACACCGTCGAAGGATTTGATCACGTCGCCGGTTTTGAGCCCCGCCTCACGCGCAGGCCCCTCCGGCACATCGGTGATCAGGGCGCCGACGGCTTTCTTGAGGTCCATGGCATCGGCCACGTCATCGGTCACGTCCTGAATGCGCACGCCCAGCCAGCCGCGGCGGGTCTCGCCATATTCCTGCAATTGGTCAATCACGCGGGTGACGACATTCGACGCCATCGAAAAACCGATGCCGATGGAGCCGCCGTTGGGCGACAGGATCGCGGTGTTCACGCCGATCACCTCGCCATCCATGTTGAACAGCGGCCCGCCGGAGTTGCCGCGGTTGATCGCGGCGTCGGTCTGAATGTAATCGTCATAGGTGCCCGACAGCGCCCGGTTGCGCGCTGACACGATGCCAGCCGAGACCGAAAAGCCCTGCCCGAGCGGGTTGCCCATGGCAATCACCCAGTCCCCCACCCGCGCGGCGTTGCTGTCACCGAAAGAGACGAAGGGCAGCGGCGCGTCCGCTTCGACCTTCAAAAGCGCGATGTCAGTCTTGGGGTCGGTGCCGATGACCTCGGCGACCAATTCCTCGCCCGAGAAGAATTCGATGGTGATCTCATCCGCGCTTTCGATGACGTGATTGTTGGTCACCACATAGCCATCTTCGGAAATCACGAAACCCGAGCCAAGGGCCGAGGAACGGCGGGGCCGGTTGCCCTCACCATTGTTGCGGTCCTGAAACTCGCGAAAGAAGTCTTCGAAGGGCGAGCCTTCGGGCACGATGCCCTGCGGCCCGGTGCGGCCCTCAACCGTGGTAGAGGTGGTGATATTGACCACCGAAGGGCTAATTTTCTCGGCCAGCGGGGCGAGGCTTTCGGGTTTGGCCAGCGCCATGCTGGCTTGCAGGATCAGGAGGGTCAGCGCCATCACCCCCATTGCCATCGCTCGCATCCAGTGGGTGTGTTGTGCTGTTGTGGACAGGGAAACCGCCTTGGCCTGCATTCATCGTCTCCTGATTGTTCCTGTTGTTGCCAACGTGGGCAGAGTGCATTCCGAAAGGACGCGCTGCAACAGCAAAGATGGGGCCGATCACGGGCATTTCAACGGGTGGGAGTGTGACGATTTGCGACCCCGGCCTGCGAGGTCGTGGCCAAAACGGACGCCGATTCACCCCGCCCGCGCGGCGTCACAACCCCAGTTGAAAGGCGAGCCAAACCAAGATCAACCCGGCCACCACCGCCAGCGCGCCAAGCTGGCGCAGCGCGGCCTCAGGGATGCGGCGGAGCATTTCGAGCATCTGTTCCAAAAACGAAGGGGCCAGTGCGTACACCAGCCCCTCGAAAATCAGAACCGACCCTAGAGCCAGTAGAACCAGCGTCATTCTTCCAGCGCCGCTGGCAGATCTGTCTCAGCCTCCGGTGCGGCGGGGGCTGGCGTGGCGGGGGCCGCGGGGGCAGCCTCCTCCTGCGTATCCTCTGCCGCAGCGTTATCTGCCTCCGGCGCTGGCTCAGCCGCGGGCGCATCGGCGGCAGGGCTCTGCGGCGGTGCAATCGCATCGACCGAGGTCGTGGCGCTGCGGTCCGACCGCAGATAGTTAAAGAACTCACTATCCGGCGACATCACCATGGTGGAGTTCTGCCCCTGCAAAGCCTGCTCATAGGCGCTGAGCGAGCGGTAGAATTCAAAGAATTCCTGATCCTTGCCATAGGCCTGCGCGAAGATGTTGTTCCGCTGAGCGTCCGCCTCGCCTTCGATGATCCGCGCGTCACGACGGGCCTCCGAGAGGATCTCTTCGTAGGTACGATCAGCAAGGGCGATGACACGCTGCGCGGCTTCGCGGCCACGGGCGCGTTCGTCGGTCGCTTCACGCTCACGCTCGGCGATCATCCGTTGCAGGGTCGCGTCGAAGTTCTGCTCGGGCAGGTTTGTCTGACGCAGACGCACATCCACCACCTTGAGGCCAAGCGCCTGCGCGCGGGCATCGGCGCGGACACGGATCTGCTCCATCAGGTCGGCCCGTTCGGGCGACAGGATGGTGTTGGATGTCACGCCCTGCGAGCCGAGCACGGCACGGATTTGGCTTTCCATGATGCCGCCCATCTCGCTTTCGGCCTGACGTTCACCGCCCGCACCCAAAGCTTGCCGGTACTGCACCATATCGTCGATGCGGTAGAGCACGAAGGCGTCGATCTCAAGGCGCCGGTCATCGGCGGGGGTGACTTCGATCACCGGGGTTTCCAGCGACAAGATGCGGTCTTCGTAGCGCACGACCTCATCCAAAAGCGGGACTTTGAACCCGATGCCCGGCTCGTTGCGGACCTGTTTGATCTGGCCGAAACGCAGCACCAGCGCCTTCTCGCGCTCGTCCACCACAAAGACAGCCGACAGGATGCCCACGATGGCGATCACCACGATGGGGATGATAAGACTTGTTTTCCGCATCAGTTCGACCCTCCGCCGCGCCGCAATTCATTGAGTGGCAGATAGGGAACGACGCCCTGCCCACCTTGGCCGCTGCCGTTTTCGAGGATGACCTTATCCACGTCGCCCAGCACCTTTTCCATGGTCTCAAGATACAGACGTTTGCGCGTCACATCCGGCGCGTTGCGGTATTCTTCCAAGACGGCTTCAAAGCGGCTGGCCTCACCCACCGCGTCGTTCACGACGCGGGCGCGGTAACCTTCGGCGGCTTCCAGAAGCTGCGCGGATTCACCGCGTGCCTCGGCGGTGCGGCGGTTGGCATAGGCGTCGGCCTGGCGCTCGACCCGGTCACGCTCCTGCTCGGCGGCTTGCACGTCGCGGAAGGCATCGACGACCGACTGGGTCGTCGTGTTGCCATTGGCGTCGGTGACCTGCACAGTCTGGCTGGGCGGGTCAACCTTGTTCACGTTGACACGCAGCACGTTGATGCCGGTATTGCGGTTGTCGAGGGTGTTTTGGATCAGCTCCTTCACCCGATCCGCCACCGCGCCACGATCCCGGTTGAGGATCGGCGCCAGTTCGGATTGCGCGATGACTTCGCGCATGGCGGATTCCGAGATCGCCCGAACCGAGGCTTCGGGATCGCGCAGCGAAAATTTGAAGTCGCGCGCGTTCTTGATGTTCCAGACCACTTGGAAGTCGATGTCGACGATGTTCTCGTCCGTGGTCAGCATCAAGCCTTCGTTGCCGCCGCCGCCGCGCCGCACGCCCAACTCTTCGGTGCGGTTGGTGGTGACGTCAAACACCTCGGCCGTGACCAGCGGCCATGGGGCAAAGTTCAGACCCTCGGTGCCGATGCCGGAAAATTCACCCAAGAACAGTTCGATCGACTGCTGTTCGGGCCGCACGGTGTAGAAGCTGGCGAAGCCCCAAAGCGCCACACCGGCCAAAAGCGCGATGCCAAGGGTCGAACGTGTCACGCCCGGCCCGCCAGAGCCGCGACCGCCGCCGCCGGTGCCATTGCCCCGGTCGTCGCCACGCCCCCCCATCAAGACGCGCAGCTGCTCTTGCCCCTTGCGCACCAGATCGTCGATCTCGGGCATCTGGGGGCGGTCACCGCCCTGCCCGCGTGGCCCCTGCGGCCCGTCGTTGCCCCGGTCTCCGCCGTTGCCCCGGTTGCCGCCTCCGCCGCCCCCCCAGGGGCCTTGCGAATTTCCTGCCATTGATATGTTCCCCTCTGGGCCGCCCATGCGGCCTATCGTTCCAAAAATTGTACGCTTTCGCGTGATATTCAAGCCGTGCGGGTCGGATTACGCATCGTCACCAGTTCTTCGGACATGGTCGGGTGCACCGCGCATGTGGCGTCGAACTGCTCTTTCGTGGCGCCCATCTTGACCGCGATGCCGACCATCTGGATCAATTCGCCCGCGTTGGGTGCGACGATATGACAGCCCAGCACCACCCGCGTCTCGGCGCAGACGATGAGCTTCATCAGCACCCGGTCGGCCTTGCCCGCAAAAGCGCCCTGCATCGGTTTGAAGGAGGTCGCATAGACCTCAATCGGCCCCGCCTCCCGCGCGGCCTCCTCGCTCAGCCCCACGGTGCCCATCTCGGGCTGGGTGAAGATCGCCGAAGGCACCAGATCATGATCTACCGGCGTCGGATTGCCGCCAAAGACGGTCTCGACAAAGGCCATGCCCTCGCGGATCGCCACGGGCGTGAGGTTGATGCGGTTGGTCACGTCGCCGATGGCATAGACGGAAGGCACCGCGGTCTGGCTGTATTCATCCACCTCAATCTCACCGCTGCGGCCCAGTTTCACGCCCAGGTCTTCCAGCCCCATGTCATCGCTGTTCGGGCGACGGCCCGTGGCAAAGAGCACTTGGTCGAACATCTTTTCGGTGCCGTTGGTCGGCTTGACCTTCATCGGGCCGCTGCCGTCTTCGTGGCTGGGCGTCATCTCCAGAATGTTGGTGCCCAAATGCAGGTCGATCCCCTTTTCCTGCATCATCTCGGCCACCATGCCGCGGGCTTCGTCGTCAAAGCCGCGCAGAATCTGCGCGCCGCGGTAGTATTGCGTCACCTCGACACCCAAACCGTTGAGGATACAGGCGAATTCACAGGCGATATAGCCGCCGCCGATGATCAGGATCGACTTGGGCAGCTTCTCCAGATGGAACAGATCGTCAGAGACCAGCCCCAGTTCCGCATTCTCGATCTCGGGGCGCACGGGGCGACCACCGCTGGCGATGAGGATGTGTTTCGCGGTCTTCTCGGTGCCGTCGGACAGGGCCACGGTATGGGGGTCCTTGATCCGCGCGCGGGCGTCGAATGTGTCAACGCCGGAGTTCTTCAGAAGCTTGCGATAGACGCCTTCGAGGCGGTCCAACTCAGTATTCAGACGGCCTTTGAAGTCATGCCAGTCAAACGGCCCGGCCTTGAGATCCCAGCCAAAGCATTTCGCCTCATCCACCACATCGGCATAGCCCGAGGCGAAGACCATCAGCTTTTTGGGCACGCAGCCCCGGATCACGCAGGTCCCGCCATAGCGGTCTTCCTCGGCCAGACCGACCTTGGCGTCATGTTCGCCCGCCGCGACACGCGCCGCGCGCACACCGCCCGAGCCGCCACCGATGACAAACAGGTCGTAATCGAATTCATTCTTGGCCATTTGGCGCCTCTCTTAGTCGTTTTGGGTCTTGCGCGGGATCGCGCATATTTCGGTGTTGCGCGGGGTCGCGCGTGTCTCGCTTTGTGGGCGTTAATCGCTCAGGTCGGAAAACAGGTTGTCGGTCTCGACGAATTCCAAACGGTCGGTCGCCACGGTGCCTTCATTTATGTCGCGCACCTCGACCCTGCCATCCCCGTAACCGATCACAACCGCGTCACAGATATCTATGAACAGGCCGTTTTCCACCACACCGGGCATCTGGTTCAGCACCAGCGCCAATTGCCGTGCGTTGCCGATGCGCCCCAGCCGCAGGTCTAGGATATAGTTCCCCTCGTCGGTGATAAAAGGCACCTCGCCATTCATCCGCAGGGTCGAGCTTTGGCCCAGCACATCCATCGAGATCAGCGTCTCTTCGACCAGCGCCTGCGTGGTCTGCCAGCCAAAGGGAATCACCTCGATCGGCAGGGGGAATGCCCCCAGATGATGCACCTCTTTGCCGATATCGGCGATCACGACCATCTGGTCACTGGCCGTCGCCACGATCTTTTCTTGCAGCAAGGCCCCGCCGCCGCCCTTGATGAGGTTCAGGTCACCGTCGAATTCATCCGCCCCGTCAATCGTCAGGTCGAGCCATTTCGCCTCATCGAGAGAGATCACCTCGATCCCCACATCCCGCGCCAGTTGCGCGGTGCGCGAGGAGGTCGGCACGCCTTTGATCCGCAGCCCATCGTCGCGCACCATCTCGCCCAGACAGCGCACCAGCCACGCCGCCGTCGATCCGGTGCCAAGCCCCACGCGCATCCCGTCTTCCACGAATTCGCACGCCCGTTTCGCGGCCACGAATTTGGCCTTGTCGATCGGTGATAGGTCTCCGGACATCGGGTACTCCCTTGCAGGCGTTTGCCGCGTTATAGGGCGAATTGGCATAGGGTGCGAGGGGCAAGTCGGCGGTTTTTGGCGGTGCCGCACGCCGACAGGACGGGCAGAGCGCACGGCCTGTCGCTTTCGGCGCGCCACGGGGCGGCGGGAAATGGTTGGATCGGGCCTAGGTCGCTTGCAATGCGCCAAAGGTCTGGGCGATACCCGTCCCACCGCGCCCGCCACCCGCAACCATAAAAGGGTCCGCCACCTGATGTTTCTTTCGGTCTTCGACATGTTCAAAGTGGGCATCGGCCCCTCGTCTTCGCATACCATGGGGCCGATGGTGGCGGCGGGGCGTTTCCTTGACCAGATGCGCGCATCACCCTTCCAATTCGCCGGGCTGCGCGCCTCGCTGCACGGCAGCCTCGCCTTTACCGGCGTCGGCCATGCGACCGACCGCGCCACGATCCTCGGCCTCGCCGGGTTCACGCCCGAGGACTATGACGCAGATGCCGCCGAAAAGGTGCTGGAAGAGATCAAACAAACCCGCCGCATCAGCGTCGACGGTCTGCCCGAACTGCGCTTCGACCCTGAGCGCGACATGATCTTTGACTACGACACCAAGCTTGCGGGCCATGCCAACGGCATGATGCTGATGGCCACCGATGCCCAAGGCGACGTAACCTTACGCGAGACCTATTATTCCATCGGCGGCGGCTTCGTGATGACCGAAAAGGAACTCGCGGCAGGCAAGGACACCGACGAGGGCGCGCCGGTGCCCTTCCCCTTCAAGTCCGCCGCAGAAATGCTTGAGATGTCGGCCAAATCTGGCAAAACCATCGCAGGCATGAAACGCGCCAATGAAGAGGCGCGCGGCGGGGCCGAGAACCTGCGCGCCGGGTCGAAACGGCTGTGGCAGGTCATGCGCGACTGCATAGACCGGGGGCTGACCTCCGAAGGCACCCTGCCCGGCGGGTTGCAGGTGAAACGCCGCGCCAAGGGCATCTACGACGCGCTGATGGCCGAGCGCGGACAGAACCAATCCGCCCCGCATACGATCAACGATTGGATGAGCGTCTACGCCATGGCCGTCAACGAGGAGAACGCCGCAGGCGGGCAGGTCGTGACCGCGCCGACCAACGGGGCCGCAGGTGTGATGCCGGCGACCTTGCGCTATTACCTCGACCATGTCCCCGGCGCGTCAGAGGCGCATATCGAAGACTTCCTGCTCACCGCCGCCGCGATTGGCGGGCTGGTGAAATACAACGCCTCGATCTCAGGCGCCGAAGCAGGCTGTCAGGCCGAAGTCGGCAGCGCCGCCGCCATGTCCGCCGCCGGGCTCTGCGCCGTGATGGGCGGCACCCCGCAGCAGATCGAAAACGCCGCCGAGATCGCGCTGGAGCATCACCTCGGCATGACCTGCGACCCGGTGAAAGGGCTGGTGCAGGTGCCTTGTATCGAGCGCAACGGCTTGGGCGCGATCAAAGCGGTCTCGGCGGCCTCTCTGGCGCTGCGCGGCGACGGCACGCATCTTGTGCCGCTTGATGCCTGTATTGAGACCATGCGCCAGACCGGCGCGGACATGAGCGAGAAATACAAGGAAACCTCCCTCGGAGGGTTGGCGGTGAACGTGCCAAATTGCTGAAGCTGCGCAAATTTGCACAGGCCCCGTTCGCCGGGGCCAATTGTTGAGGTGACCGCCGCCCCCTATCTTCCGAGCAACTGCAAAGGAGAGCATCATGTCCCTCAGACCCACATTGGAAACCCGCCGCGCCACGCCCACGATGGAAGGCGCCGGGGTGAAACTACACCGCGCTTTCGGCTTCCACGACCCGTCGGAGCTTGACCCCTTTCTGCTGTTCGACGACTTCCGCAACGAGCATCCGCGCGACTTTGAGAAAGGCTTCCCTTGGCACCCGCACCGCGGGATCGAGACGATCACCTATGTGCTCGAAGGGACCGTGGCCCATGCGGATTCGCTCGGCAATACCGGTGATCTGAACGCGGGCGACGTGCAGTGGATGACCGCCGGATCGGGCATCCTGCACCAAGAAATGCCGCGCGGGAACGACAAGGGGCAGATGCACGGCTTCCAGCTTTGGGGCAACCTGCCCTCGGCCCAGAAGATGACCGCGCCGCGCTATCAGGATATGAAATCCGCCGAGATCCCGGTGGTGACCGATGACGACGGCACGAGGGTCAAGATCATCACCGGCGAGTTCTGGGGCAAACGCGGCCCCGTCGACGGCATCGCCGCCGATCCGCAGTATCTGGATATCTTCGTGCCTGCAGGCGTGAAAAAGACCTTTCGGATCGACACCTACCGCCGGGCTTTTGCCTATGTCTTTCAAGGTGCGGGCGCTTTTGCCGATGCCTCTGCCCCTTCGGGCGTGCTGCTGGAGAAAGAGGTCGCCGGCGAAGAGGTCAACATCCGCGACATGTCCGGGGACCGCACGCTCATCCGCTTTGGCACCGGCGATGAGGTCACGGTGCAGGCCGGGGAGGAAGGGGTGCGTTTTCTGCTGATTTCGGGCGCGCCGATTGAAGAGCCGGTGGCGTGGCACGGGCCGATCGTGATGAACACCCGCGCCGAGATACAGCAGGCGATGCGGGATCTGAACAACGGGACCTTCATCCGCCCCGCCCATTGACCCAAAAGGCCGTGGCCGCTCAGGCGGTCACGGCCTTGCGCACCATGTCCCAATATTGTGCCACGACCTCGTCCAGCGACAGCCGTCCGCCCGCGCGGTACCAAGTGTTCACCCCCGTCAGCATGGCGATGATCGCCAGTGTCACGATCTTGGTATCGGCGACGGCGAAATCGCCACTGGCCACCCCGGCGCGCAGGATCGCTTCAAGGCGATCTTCGTAGTCGCGGCGCAGGCGCTCGATCACGGCGAAATTCTCCTCCGTCAGATTGCGCAACTCCATATAGGCGATGAAAACCTCATCGGGCCGGTCCGCGTGAAAACGGATGTGGAAGGCCACGAAATCCTGCAACTGCTGCTTGGCGGGGCGGCTCGGATCATGGGGCGTTTCGGCCAGCAGATCGGTCATATGCGCCTGCATCAGGTCGAACAACAGGCTCTGCTTGTCGGGGGTGTAGTTATAAAGCGCCCCGGCCTGCACGCCGACTTCGGCGGCGATGGCACGCATGGACACGGCGGCATAGCCGCCCCGGGCGAAAAGCCGCAGCGCGGCGGCGCGGACACGCGGGCCGGTGATATCGGAGTGGGAGCCTGTGGTTCTTGCCATGGCGGCAATTTAATGAACAAGCGTTCAAAAGCAAACCCCGCTTGCGCGAAGATCACGGCTGGGCAGAACGAGGCATGACCCAAGCGCGCCCGCCCCGCCCCCTTTCAACCATCGCCCTGTTTCTGGGCGTCTCGCTGCTGGCGGGCTGCACGCAGTTTCCCGAACTCGACCGCACCATCACGCCCGCGTTGGAGGCCGCGCCCTACCCTGATCTGGTCCCGATCGACCCGCTTTTGGCCAAAGCCACCGCCGGGCGGATCGACCCGCTGCGGACCGAAGCGGCGCTCACAGGGCGTGCGGCCAATCTCGAAGCCCGCGCGGCGCGCGTCAGCCGCACAAGCGCCCAATCCGCCAGTGCTGCACGGGTGGCACGGCTCAGGGCGCGTGCTGCCGAACTCCGGCGCGCCCGCCAAGCCGCCGAGGACAGCGAAAGCGCTGAATAAACGGGCATCCCCGTGATGCGTATGCGCGTTGCACGCAGGCGCCGAACCCGCTACATCGCGGCTATGCCCGGCCCTGCCTGCCGGGCCTTTCGGATCAGACCAGAAGGACCACCGCCATGTCTAAGCCGCTTCGCCTCGGGATTGCCGGATTGGGAACCGTGGGCGTGGGTGTGCTGCGCATTCTGCGCCAGCAGGCCGCCCTGTTAGAGGCCCGTACCGGCTGCGCGATGACGGTCTCGGCGGTTTCGGCCCGCACCCGGAACAAGGACCGCGGACTGTCACTCTCTTCCTATGATTGGGAGGATGACCCCGTCAAACTGGCGACACGCGATGACGTGGATGTGTTCGTGGAACTCATGGGCGGCGCGGATGGGCCTGCCAAGGCCGCGACCGAGGCCGCGCTGGCGGCGGGCAAACATGTGGTCACCGCGAACAAGGCAATGCTGGCGATCCATGGCCAAGCCTTGGCCGAACAGGCCGAAGGCGCGGGCGTGGCCCTGCGCTATGAGGCCGCTGTGGCAGGCGGCATCCCGGTCATCAAGACGCTGATGGAAGGGCTTGCCGGGAATGAGATCACCCGGATCATGGGGGTGATGAACGGCTCGTGCAATTACATCCTGACGCGGATGGAGGACTCGGGCAAGACCTATCAAGAGATCTTTGCCGAAGCCGATGGGTTGGGCTATCTCGAAGCCGATCCGCAACTGGATGTGGGCGGCATCGACGCGGCGCATAAGCTGGCGATCCTGTCCTCCATCGCCTTCGGCACCAAGATCGACTTTGATGGCATCCAGCTTGAGGGGATCGAGCGGGTCGCCATCGAAGACATCCGCGCCGCCGCCGACATGGGCTACAAGATCAAACTGCTGGGCGTGACCCAGAAAACCGGCCGCGGGCTGGAGCAGCGGATGATGCCCTGCCTCGTGCCGCAAACATCGCCTTTGGGGCAGCTTGATGGCGGCACCAATATGGTGGTGATCGAAGGCGATGCCGTGGGTCAGATCGTGCTGCGCGGTGCCGGTGCGGGCGAAGGGCCGACGGCGAGCGCGGTGATGGCCGATGTCTGCGACATCGCGCGCGGGTTGCGCGGGCCGGTCTTTGGCCAGCCTGCCGAGACGCTTGAACAAACCACCCCCGCCAGCAGTCAGCGCCCTGCCCCCTACTACCTGCGCATGGCGCTGGTCGACAAACCCGGCGCGCTGGCGAAAATCGCCACGGTGCTGGGCGAAGCGGGTGTGAGCATCTACCGGATGCGCCAGTATGAACATGCGGATGTCTCGGCCCCCGTGCTGATCGTGACCCATAAGACCAGCCGCGATGCACTGCTGGAAGCGCTGGCGAATATGGACAAGACGGGCGTGCTGGCCGGTGAGCCGGTAGCGCTCCGGATCGAAGAGGTCTGAGGCTGAGGGCCATCGCCTGCCCGTGGGTGGGCGGGCGATGAGCGGTGCTTCGTGCCACTTTATGGCTCAACCCTAATGTGCGTCCGCCGGGGCCCACCCAGCCCCAGCAAATCGCCTACCCTGTCGCACCAAAGGTGCGCCTAGATAGACCGGCACGCCTTCGGCGTGACGAGGCGGGCAGGCGATGGCCCGGCGCCTACGGCTTGTTTCCGGGCCGGGGAGGCAGTTTCGGCCGAAGGGGCAGCCCCTTCCACAACCCAAAACTTGCCCCGAGGCCCGCGCGAGGGTACAGGACAGGAAACACATTGCACCCAAGGATACTCCATGACCGCTTCCGCCGAATTTCAAGACCGCATGCTCTCTCTGGGCCTCGCCCGCGTTTCCGAAGCCGCCGCGCTGGCCTCGGCCAAGCTGATCGGCAAGGGTGACGAGAAAGCCGCCGACCAAGCCGCCGTGAACGCCATGCGCGAACAGCTCAACATGCTCGACATCGCGGGCGTCGTGGTCATCGGCGAAGGTGAGCGGGACGAGGCCCCGATGCTCTATATCGGCGAAGAGGTCGGCACCGGCAAAGGCCCCGGCGTGGACATCGCGCTCGACCCGCTGGAAGGCACCACGCTGACCGCCAAGGACATGCCCAACGCGCTGACCGTGATCGCCATGGGCCCGCGCGGGTCCATGCTGCACGCGCCGGACACCTATATGGACAAGCTCGCCATCGGCCCGGGTTTTGAGACCGATGTCGTCACCCTCGACATGAGCCCCGGTGAGCGCGTCGAAGCGCTGGCCCGCGCCAAGGGCTGCGCGGCGTCCGACATCACCGTTTGCATCCTCGAACGCCCGCGCCACGCCGACATGATCGCCGAGGTCCGCGCCACCGGTGCCGCTATCCGTCTGATCACCGACGGTGACGTGGCTGGCGTGATGCATTGCGCCGACCCTGAAACCGGCATCGACATGTATATGGGCCAAGGCGGCGCGCCCGAAGGCGTGCTGGCCGCCGCGGCGCTGAAATGCATGGGCGGGCAAATGTATGGCCGCCTGCTGTTTCGCAACGAAGACGAAAAGGGCCGCGCCGCCAAGGCCGGGATCACCGAGTTCGACCGCGTCTATTCGCGCGACGAGATGGTCACCCAAGACGTGATCTTTGCCGCGACAGGCGTCACCGGCGGCAACATCCTGCCGGGCGTGAAACGCGAGCCGGGCTGGCTGACCACCGAGACGCTGATCATGCGCTCGCGCACCGGCTCGGTCCGTCGCATCAACTACCGCACCCCAGCGGAGTGAGGGCCAGACTGGCCCTCCCCACCCCCTTCCATAACGGCCAAATGAGGTCCGCATGAGCTTTCTCGGTGTCGAAACATCTTTGACCGGGCGGCGCTGGATCGGTCCTGACGTGGAACTGACCCGCGCGGCGGAACTGCTGGTGCAGCGCGCGGGCCTGCCCGATCCGGTGTGCCAAGTGCTGGCGCGCCGCGGCGTGATCGATACCCAAGCGGCGGGCTTTCTGGCCCCCGCCCTGCGCGACCTGCTGCCCGATCCCCGATCCCTGCGCGATATGGAGGCGGCAGCGACGCGGTTTCTCTCGGCCCTGCAAAACCGCGAGCGCATCGCGATTTTCGCGGATTATGACGTGGACGGCGGCTCTTCCGCCGCGCTGCTGCTGGTCTGGCTACGCGACATGGGCCACCGCGCGACGCTCTATATCCCCGACCGTATCGACGAGGGCTATGGCCCCAATGACGAGGCGATGTCGGCCCTCGCCGCTGAGCATGATCTGATCGTCTGCGTCGACTGCGGCACGCTGTCCCATGGCCCCATCGCCGCCGCCAAGGGCGCGGATGTCATCGTGTTGGACCACCACCTTGGCGGCGAAACGCTGCCCGATGCGCTGGCCGTGGTGAACCCCAACAGACAGGACGAAGACGGCACGCTGGCGCATCTCTGCGCCGCTGCGGTCGTGTTCTTGATGCTCGTCGAAGTGGGGCGCCAACTGCGCGAAGCGGGGCGCAAGGGGCCAGACCTGATGGCGATGCTCGATCTGGTGGCGCTGGCCACTGTCGCCGATGTGGCCCCGCTCACAGGCGTGAACCGCGCTTTCGTGCGTCAGGGGCTCAAGGTCATGGCTCGGCGCGCGCGGCCCGGTCTTGCCGCCCTGTCGGATGTGGCGCGGATGGACACGGCCCCCACGGCCTATCACCTCGGATTTCTACTCGGCCCGCGCATCAACGCGGGCGGGCGCATCGGGCAGGCCGACCTTGGCGCGCGGCTCTTGGCCACCGCAGACCCGCATGAGGCCGCGGCCCTCGCCGAACGGCTTGACCAACTCAATACCGACCGCCGCGAGGTTGAGGCCGCTGTGCGCGCCAGTGCCATGGCACAGGCCGAAGAACGCGGCTTTGACGGGCCGCTGGCATGGGCCGCTGGCCCCGGCTGGCATCCCGGCGTGGTGGGCATCGTCGCCTCACGCCTAAAAGAAGCCGCCAACCGCCCCTCTATCGTTATCGGCGTCGAAGACGGCATCGGCAAGGGCTCGGGCCGCTCGATCAGCGGTATCGACCTCGGCGCGCCAATCCAACGCCTTGCCGCCGAAGGGCTGCTGATCAAGGGCGGCGGGCACAAGATGGCAGCCGGCCTGACGGTGGCGGAAGACAAGATCGACGCGGCAATGGCGCGCTTGGGCGAATTGCTCACCAAACAGGGCGCGCATTTGGCAGGACCTGCCGACCTCAACCTCTGCGGCATGATGATGCCCGGCGCGGCCACCGTGGAACTGGCCGAGATGGTCGACCAAGCCGGCCCCTTCGGCGCCGGCGCCCCTGCCCCGCGCTATGCCTTTGCGGACATGCAAATCCGCTTTGCCAAACGCGTAGGCGAGAACCACCTGAAAGTGAGCTTTGGCGACGGCCTCGGCGCGAATCTAGAGGCGATTTCCTTTGGCGCCTACGACGGCCCCCTCGGCCCCGCGCTGGAAAACCACGGCGGCGCGCGTTTCCACCTCGCAGGCCGTCTCGACATTAACAATTTCCGCGGTCGGCGCACCGTTCAACTGCGTTTGGAGGACGCCGCGCGGGCCTGAAAATTTTTTCTGAAGAAACTTCATTTTTCCGCTTGCAGCCCCCCGCAGTATTACTTAAACGTCCGCTCACAGACAGAGCAGCACACACCAAACGCTGCACTGACCTGACAAAGAGTGGCCCGTTCGTCTATCGGTTAGGACGCCAGGTTTTCAACCTGGAAAGAGGGGTTCGATTCCCCTACGGGCTGCCACTTTTCTCATCCAGAATTACAAGACAAGCCTCCAGAGGCACTAAAGAATCCCCTCGGAATCGCGCAGCCGATCCGCGGTTTTTGGCGTTTACCCACCTGCCCCCTGCGCCCAACTGTCGCCCATTTATCGCCCTGACATTATTGTGAGAATTGCGCGACGGGTGGTGACTTGCGCCTCGGCACGCTCGCTATCCGAAGGCGTACAGGCTTGGCGGCCGACACCTAAGGCAGATGATCACCCGGAACCCCAGAACCCCAAAAGACTGTTATTTATTAACAACTTGATACCCAACCTACGCCTGCGCACGCCCTCCCCTCCGCCATCGAACGCCACACACCTGTACCCCATGGCGCCCCCATGACGCCCTCAACTCACTCCTAAATATCCACCTGCCTGCCGCCCCGCGAAACAGTCTGTTTCTGAGAAAAAGGATCGAATAAGGCGAAAAGGTGGTAACAAATGATACATATCCTACCTGAACGTATAGGCCGGATAGGTCGTTGAGACGGAGCGGTGCGAAGGTGCCGTGGGCCGAAACGGTCCGAATGAATGCGATTGAACCCTGGGGGGTTTGGAATGAAGTACTTTGACGCGCACAGCCATGCCTATGGCTCGATGGAAGTGATCGCCGGTCCGGTGCTGGGCCGCGCGCAGCCTGCCGTGGCGGGGACTGCGGTGCTGCCCGCGCCGCGCGCGCTGGCGGCCCTTCGTCTGCGTCCGACCGGCCTTTATGGCCGCTACGCGAAACCGCTTCTCGACCGGCTGCTGATCCTCGCGTCCCTGCCCATCGCCCTGCCGATCATCGCGCTTTGCGCGCTGGCGCTGTGGATCGAAAGCGGTCAGCCCTTCTATACGCAAAAGCGCCTTGGGCGGGGCGGCAAAGGCTTCTCCATCCTGAAGCTGCGCACCATGGTGCGCGATGCCGACGCGGTGCTGGAGAGCTACCTTGCCGCGAACCCGGCGATGCGAGCGGAATGGGACGAGATGCAAAAGCTGAAGGACGATCCCCGCATCACGCGGGTCGGCGCTTTTCTGCGCGCCACCTCGCTGGATGAGCTGCCGCAGCTGTGGAACGTGTTCAAGGGTGACATGAGCCTGATCGGCCCGCGCCCCATGATGCCCGACCAGCTTGAGATGTATGGCGATGCAAAAGCCTATTTCGCGCTGCGCCCCGGTATCACCGGGCTGTGGCAGGTCTCGGCGCGCAACAACAGCCGGTTCACCTATCGCAATGAGGTCGACGCCGCCTATCGCCGCAATCTGTCGCTGCCGATGGACCTGACCATTCTGCTGAAAACCGTCGGCGTCGTCTTGCGCCGAACCGGGTGCTGAGCGATGCTCGCCGCGCCCGGCAATAATGAGAAATCCAGCGCCTCATGTTCAAGAAATCGAAAGGGAAGACGATGAGAGACCTCTACGCATCCGATGCCCTCGGCGCGGACAACAGCGATGTGACAGCGCAGTTCGGCGGCCCGGGGATGCGGCACAGCATCCGCCCGCGCCGCACCGTGATCGACCATGAGGATGAGTTCGACGGCGATTTCTCCGAAGGCGACCTGACCTTTGAAGACAGCCTGCCCGCCGCCCCTGCCGTTTCCCGCTACTTCGGTGACGACCGTGCGCCGCGCTGGCAAGACCTGCCCATCGCCACCCCCGGCCCCGGCGGCGACATGCCGTTGGTCGATGATCACCGCAACAGCGCCGCGGCGCGGGCCTTTGACCTGCTGCGCACGCGCCTGCGTCAAACCACGTTAGAGCATCGCTGGGTCAATATCGCCGTCACCGCCCCCACCTCGGGCTGCGGCAACAGCTTTTCCGCGACCAATCTGGCGTTGAGCCTGTCGCGGGTGCCGGGATCGCGCACCGTGTTGATGGACATGAACATGCGCAGCCCCGGTCTGGCCCACGCCTTTGACATGCGGGCCCCCGGCGCGATGAGCGCTCTGCTCAGTGGCCGCGCCGACCTCGGCAAGGGGATGCTGCGGGTAAGCGATACGCTCGCCCTCGGCCTGAACGACCGGGCCGAGGTGAACGCCGCCGAAATCCTGCAAGACAGTGCCACGGCGGAAACCCTGCTGCGCCTGCGGGCCTCCCTCCAGCCTGAAATCGTCCTCTACGACATGCCGCCGATGCTGGAGCATGACGATCTCTCGGCCTTTTTGCCGCAATTGGACGGGGTCTTGCTGATTTCCGACGGCAGCCAGACCATGGCGCGTCACCTGCGCGAGTGCGAACGGATGCTCGAAGGTCAGGTGCCGCTCTTGGGCATCGTGCTGAACCGGGCGCGGGCTTCTAGCCTGCCGAAATATGCCTGACACCCCCTGTCGCCCTCCTTGCTTGCGCCCTATTATCGCCCAAGTCATCTGATCTAGGCAGGGAAACTCCGCCGGGCAACGGTCGGGGGCTTTGGGCAGGTTGGAAAGAGGCACATGGGACCGATCTATACATTCGATGACTTCATCGACATGATCCGCCGCCGCGCGGGCGTGATCATTTTGATCACGCTTCTGGGCTGTATCGCCTCGGTCTACTGGGCGCTTGCGACCCCGCATGTCTACCAATCCTCCGAAGTCATCCAGATCGAGCAGCCAAAGATCGCCAATGATCTGGCCCCCTCTACGGTCGAAGGGTCTTCGGCGCGGCGTTTGCAATTGATCGAACAGCAGTTGATGGCGCGCGGCACCTTGGTCGATATCATTCAACGCTTTGATCTTTATGACGATCTGACCGCGCTGCGCATGTCCGAGAAAGTCGATCTGCTGCGCCGTTCGGTCACCATCACCGGCGTCGCCGCCCCGCGCGAAGGCTATGCGGATGACGGCACCATCTCGGTCATGACCTTCACCGCCGAGATGGACAACCCCGCCGATGCGCAGGCCGTGGCCCGCGAATTCGCCGACCGCACGCGCCAGATGTCCGCCGCCCGACGCCAGAGCCAGACCCAAGAAACCTTGGAGTTTTTCCAGCGCCAAGAGCAGAACTTGATCCGCGACATCTCGGAACTTGAGGCCGAACTGGCCGATTACCGGGCCGAAAACGACCTGTCGCTCGAAGGCAGTCTTGAGTTTCGCCGCGGCGAGATCAGCAGCCTCAATGACGCCATTCTTGAACTTGACCGTGAAATCATCGCCACGCGGCTGGCGCGCGATCGGGTCAACCCCGATGCCCGCGCCGCCACCATCGCCCGCGAACAGGCCGAGTTGGATGCCACGCTCGAAAGCCTGACCACGCAGCGCGACCTTCTGCAAGAACAGCGCGAAACCCTGACCGCCAGCCTGCAAACCTCGCCCGAGGTTGAGCGGGAGCTGGCCCGGTTCGAACGCCGCCTGACCCAGTTGCAAGACCAGTTGGAGGTGATCACCGCCCGCCGGAACGAGGCGGAGGTGGGGTTCTCTCTCGAATCCGACCAGCGGGGCGAGAAGCTGATCACCTTGGAGCAGGCCGAACTGCCCGATTACCCCGTATCGCTCAGCCGCAAGAAACGCGCGGCGGTGGGCGGGATGGCCAGCTTGGCGCTGGCGCTGATCGTGGCCTTTCTGCTGGAACTGCGCCGCCCGGTGATCCGCTCAGCCCGCCAGATGACGCGCGAGACGGGGTTGATCCCTGTCGTCTCGATCCCCGACCTTAGCCCGCGCGAAAAGCGCCGGACCTTGGGGAAGGTTTGGCAGGAGCGCCTGAAGGCCGGGAAAGAGGGCCGCGCCGCGCGAATGGCCCGCAAGCAAAAGGGCTGAACCGCCTAGACCGTGGCGCTCAACCCCAGAACCCGGTCCCAATGTAGCCAAAGCGCCAGCGCGCCGAGCGCCAGCCCCAAGAGGGCGAAGGTCAGATCATGCCGCGCGTCCCAGACGCCATGCGCCCTTGCGAGCCAGATCAGCACCAGATGCGACAGCACCATCGCGGCCCCCAACCCGATCAGCGCCCCCGGCAAACCGGCAGCGATCACCCCCGCCAGCAGCAGCCCCACTTGCAGGCTGGCCCTTGAGGCCGAAGAGATGAAGAACCGCCGCGAATCCCCCGCGGCCAAAGCCGCTTGATCATAGGTCATCCCGATCACCTGCGGCATCAGCGCCAGCGCCAGCATCACCAAGATCGCGCCGCTTTGCAGATAGCGCGGGTCATAGAGGACCGAGACCAACCACGGCCCCGCCAGTGCCATGACCACCAAGAGCGCCAGCAGCCCGCCGCTCAGCCCATAGCGCATCCGCTTGAGCTTGGGATGATCGCCGCCCCCCGCCTCTCGGTAGATCGGGATCATCGCCCGCCCGGTGACATTCTGCCCCAGCAGCAGCGGAAAGCTCGCCAGAAAATAACCGATGTTGTAGATGCCCAACCCTTCGAGCGAGAGGAACTTGCCCAAGATCGCCTTGTCCCCCTGACTGGCAAAGAACCAGAACATGGTCGACAGGAAGATCCATTTGCCGAAATGCACCAATTCGCGCACCGCCGGACGCTCCCAGCGAAAGCGGTTGCTCGGCCCCGGCAGAAAGGCATGGGTCAACGCCAGTTTCGCCACGGCCCCCACCACGCCGCCGATCACCAACGCCGCCACCGATTGATAGAGCGCCGCGCCCAAGATCATCACCGCGATGCCAATCACCTGCGATGTCAGGTCCAGCAGCGTCAGCCGCCCCATTTGCAGATGCCGATGCGCCGTTTCGATCCGTGTCGGATTGAAACCGGCCACCACAAGGCTCAACGCCGCGATGGGCAGGTAGGTCAGCAGGAGCGGCTCGTCGTAAAACGCCGCCACCGGCCATGCCAATGCAGAGGCGGCCAGCCACAGACACGCCCCCCGGATCGCTTGGATTGTCCAAGCGGTGTTCAGGAAGTCCGGATCATCGCCACGCTTGCTCTGCGCGATGGAGGGGGCGATGCCCACGTCCGAGAACAGCGTCAGCCCGACGATCACCACCTGTATCAGCGCCATCAGGCCAAAGGCTTCGGGAAAGAGCAGCCGCGTCAGGATCAGGTTCGACGCCAGCCGGATCGCCTGCGACCCGCCATAACCCAAAATGATCCAAGAGGTCGAGCGCAGTGCCCGTGCCATCAGGCGATTGCCCGTTACCGCTTGGGAAAGCTTGGAAAACACCCGTTGCTGCGCCTCTGCCAGTTCTCTGCGAGAGCCTAAAGCCTCGCCCGCCCTTGTGCCAGTGGCAAGCGGGCGGGTAACAAGGTTTATCAGCCCCAAGCTAAGGCCGCACCGCCCGTGAAGATCGCCTATATCCTCAACACCTATCCGCAGCCCTCGCATTCCTTCATCCGGCGCGAGATCGCGGCGCTAGAGGCGGCGGGCCATGAGGTGGACCGTTTCGCCATGCGCGGCCCCGATGTGCCCTTGGTCGATCCGCAGGACAAGGCCGAGGCGGCAGCGACCCATTATGTGCTGGCCGCCGGTGGCAGCGCCCTCGCCCGTGCCAGTCTGCGCCTGATGCTGCGCGCGCCGCGGCGGTTCGGCCAAGCGCTGCGCGACGTCTGGCAGGCCGCCCGCCGGGCCGAGACGGGGCTGGCCCGCCATCTGATCTATCTGGCCGAGGCCTGTTATCTGCGCACCCGGCTGGAGGGCAGTGACACCCAACATCTGCACGCCCATTTCGGCACCAACGCCGCGATGGTCGCGATGCTTTGCCACAGGCTGGGCGGGCCGCGTTATAGTTTCACCACCCACGGGCCCGAGGAATTTGACAGCCCGCGTGCCCTCTCGCTCGGCGCGAAAATCCACCACGCGGCCTTTGCCGTGGCGATCAGCCAGTTCGGGCGCAGCCAGCTGTGCCGTTGGGCCGACCCGGCGGATTGGCCGCGCATCAAGGTCGTGCATTGCGGCATCGAGCCCGCCAAATTCCCGGCCCCCGCCCCCCTGCCCGATGGCCCGCGCCGCCTCGTCTCCATCGGACGGTTTGTAGAGCAGAAAGGCCAGCTTGCCCTGATCGACGCCATGGCCCGGCTGCGCGAGAGCCACCCCGATCTGCATCTGACCCTGATCGGCGACGGCCCCCTGCGCGGCGTGATCGAGGCCGACGTCGCCCGCCTAGGCCTGCAAGGGCGCATCACCCTCACCGGCTGGGTCGATGAAGCCCGCGTGACAGCAGAACTCGGCGCCGCCCATGCACTTGTGATGCCCAGTTTCGCCGAAGGCCTGCCCATGGTGGTGATGGAGGCGATGGCCGCCGCCCGCCCGGTGATCGCCACCTATATCGCAGGCACGCCGGAATTGGTGCAGCCGGGCGAGACCGGATGGCTGGTGCCCGCAGGCGATGTGGCGGCCTTGGCCGAGGCGATGGCCGCCCTGCACGACGCCCCCCTCCCCGCGTTAGAGGAAATGGGCACAAAAGCCCGCAGGCGGGTCTTCGCACGCCACGATGTCGCCCGCGAGGCGGCGAAACTCGCCCAGCACATGCAAGAGGCCACCCGCTAGCGCCCCCGCACCCAACGGTTCGTACTGCGCAGAACCGGCGCATGGATCGTGAGCCGCACGGCCACAAAGACCAGCGCGCCCAAGGGGTCGGCCAGCGCCCGCCGCCAAAAGGGGCGCAGTCGGTCATGGGGATCGTCATTGTGCATCAATTCGGGGAACAGCCGCGCCACCTCGACGACGCCTGCATCTTGCCGCCGGCGCACCCGCACCAACGGCGCGAAACCTTCGATCATCGGCCAGTCATAGCGGGCCGGCACGGCGATACGCTCCTCGGGGCGAAAGTTCAGCCGCGCGAAAGTATCATCCGAGATGATATCGGGCCACGCCCCCCACCGCGCCCGCCCGGCGCGGTTCATCGCAAAGACGCCAAAGCCCGGCACGCCATGGGTCATGAAACCGGTCGTCCGCCAGAACCGTGTGTAATGGCGCGTCACCCAATCGCCCGAGGTCGTCACCCGCGGCACCCCGCTGCCATAGCGCGGTGCGTCCCCCGCCAGCGCCTCTTGCAACTGGCTCAGCAGGGGCGGTGACACCAGCACATCGGCGTCGAGATAGACCAGCACCGCCCCCCGCGCCGCCGCCTCGCCCGCGTTCCACGCGCCAAGCTTGCCACCTTGCGCCAGTTCCAGCACCCGCAACACCCAGCCCCGCGCCTCGAACGACGGGATCGCCGCGCGGGCGCGTTCGGCGGTGTTGTCCGAGCAGCCATTGGCCACGACGATCACCTCAACCGGCCCCGCCAGCGGCGCGGAGGCGCAGAGCGCGTCAAGGCAGGCGGGCAGCCAGTCGGCCTCATCATGGGCGGGGATCAACACACTCACCCCTTGGAACGCGCCGTTGTTCATTTCCATGCGGCCAAAGCGTGCCAACGCGGATTGTCATCCGCCAGATAGCGCAGCGCCCCCCAAGAGCCCCATTTCGTCGGCGCATAGACATCGGAGTAATGGGTGAAAATCTGCCCGCCCACGGCCAACCAGCCCGCCATCAGATCGGTATAGAGCGCGCCCATCTCGGGGGCGTAGTTCAGATGGTGGAAGAACGCGGTCAGCCCTTCGTCATTCACCTGCGCGCCGAGGCCGACCACATGGCTGCCGCCTTCGTACATCACCAGATCGAGGTCATGCGCCCGGGCCACGGCAGCGTGATGGGGCCAAACGCGGCCGACGAGATCGGCCAGCGTGTCAGTCTCCAAGCCGCTGGTGCCCCCGTTGCGCAGGTCCTGCGCCGCATGGGCTGTTGCCGCATCAAAGCGGTGGGCCGCGATATACTCGGCCAAAGCGCCGCCGCTGAGCCCCTGCGCCTCCCCCTCGGCGCGGGCCTTGGCAAGGCTGTCCGACAGCCAGCCGCTGACCAATTCGGCATTCTCCTCCAACCCCAGCACGCCGCCGAAATACCCGGTGATCGCATAGGCATCGAAGGCCGTGGCGGGGGCGCTGTTGCCCGCCTGCTCGGCCACGTAAAGCGGCGCTTCCAAGGCTTCGCGCTCAAGCCCCAGCCACCCGGTTTGGCTCGCGATCACATTGCGCAACCGCGCCTTGGCCTCTCCGCCGAAGACATCCGTCCAGATGCGTGCCACTTCGGCGGCCCGCAGGCCGTAGAACTGCATCCCCTTCTCGGCCTCATCCCAGCGGGCCTGCGCCATCTCATCGGCCCATTGGGTCTGGGCGAATTGCCAGTTCCACACCTCGTTCGAGAACTCCACATAGGCTTTGCGTTCGCCCTCCAACGCCTCTTCGACATAGGTCGCAAAGGCGGTCACATAGCCATCATCCGCCAGATGCGGCATGTTGAACCACGGGTCGATCCCCAGTTCATTGACCAATGCGACCATCACCTCCACCGGGACGCCGCGCAGGGCATAGGTCACGTCCTCGGGGCGCGGACGGTCTTCCCAAGTGGCGATGGGGCTGTCGTTGGTGGCCATCCAATCCATGAAGCGCAGCACCTTCATCCCGGTCAGATGCCGCGTCCAATCAGGGTTGAAACGCGCCCCGGCGTCGTAATCGGCAACGCGGTCTTCGCGAACCACGGTGATCTCACGCGGCGGGTTGTTGCGGTGCATGCGCTGAATGCGAATGTCGACACTGCCCGGCCCCGGCGCATAGTCGAACCGCACCTCGTTCTTACCATAGCGCACATTCTCGGCCCGGCCCGTGACCTCGATCACGCCCTGCCCTTTGAAGCGGAGCAGATAGCGGCCTTTAAGCGTCGCCGCCTGCGGCGGCAGGTCGGTGAGGATCAACGTGCCGATGCTGCCAAGTTCGCGCGGCATCTTCACCGGCCAGCCCTCGGCATTGAGATAGCCGCCTTCGACCAGCTGCGCATATTCCATCCCGCCAAAACGCCCGGCCACATGGCCAAGCCACGGGCGGGCGGTTTTCATCAGGTCGAGGAAAGGCGCTTGCACGCTCCAATCCGCAATGGCGGCGAGGCCGATGCCCATATCGCGGGTGCCCGCAACGGCCTCCTCAGGGGCGGTAATCTCGAATGAGGCGGGCGGATCGAGAGGTTTCGCCGCCCCGGGCGCATCGCTGGCCGGGCTGGGCGCGGGCGGGCCGGTCGGGGCTATCGGCGCGGTCTGGGCGTTGTCCTTGGCCACGGGCCGCGTCGCGGGGGGCGCCGGCATCACGGCACCGCCCTGATAGTCCTGCACCGCCTCCCAGGCCACCCGCTGCAAGGCGCGGGCAAGATCAGGCTGGGGCGTGTCGAAAGCCTTGCCCCAGCGATCATTGAAATCCGTCGGCAGCCCCAGCGGGTCTTTGCCCGTCAGCGTGGCATATTGCACCATGGCGACGAAGTAGTGGCCGAGGTCGTTCAGATGGATGTCATCCGCGAAAAGCGCGTCGATCCCGGTCAGCCCGGGAAGGTTCTCGGCGGCGATTTCATCATAGAGACGGGCCATCGCTTGCCCGGCTGGAATCACCTCAATCGTCGCGTTCTCGGAACTGCGCCCCGCGCGCATGGCCGATGCGATCTCCTCCCACACGGGCAGATCGCTCTCCAACCTTTCGCGCCACGGGATATGGGCGTGATCGTCATAGGCCACCGGCTCCCCGCTGCCGCTTTTCAGCGAATGCCATGTCTCTTGCAGATAGACTTTCACTTCCGGATTGGCCGCCGCCGCGAGGCCAAAGAAGGCCTGCGCATAGACTTCGGTGTCCGACCAGCGGGTGTGATTGGCCAGCGGAATCGCCTCGGTCAGGATGAGATGGGTGACGTCCCCTTCGGGCAGCAGCGCACGGGCATCCACGCCCTCGGCCCGATCCGATTCATCCCAATTGTAGCGCAGGGGCGCGCCGTTGATGATCTGCGCGCGCACCTCGCCTTGGCCCACCCCGGCGCGCAGCGCCTCTTGCAGCATATCCGGCCCGTCGGCCCCGAAAAGACTGTGGCCCACCATCAGGACCGAGAACAGCCCGCCCAGACCGCTCATGCCGCGACCCCGCTGTCGGGATGGGCGCGGACCACGTCCCAGACCACCCGCTGCATCAGCCGCGCGGCCTCCGCGCTTGGGGCCTGCGCCGGGGTGCCGTCGGCGCGCAGCAGTTCGTGGGGCAACCCTGCCGGGTCGCGGTGATAGAGGGTCGCGTAATGGGTCAGTGCCACGAGGTAAGCCCCCTGATCGTTAAAGTGGATCGTATCGGGGCGGCCATTCTCATCGCGCGAAAAGAGGTCATGCAGGCTGATGATACCGCCCACCCCACCGGCGGCATCGACCGCCCGGACAAAGGCCGCCATGACCTGCCCGGCGGGGATCAGATGAATGGGCACCTCCGCTTCCAGCAAAGCGGGGTAGATCACCTGCCGCCGCCAGTATTTATTCAAGTCCCGGTCGATGCGCTTCAGCCAGCCGTGGCCGTCATCTGTATGGTGCCATGTCTCATAGAGGTAAACGCGGATATCGGGCCGGGCGGCATGGGCCAGCCGCGCCCAATGGGCAAGGTAGTCAGGGCTGTCGTGATAGCGGATGGCATCGGCGATCTCGACCATCTCGGTCAGCACCACCGCGCCGTAATCGCCCGAGCCGATGGCCGCCCGGGCGGGCCGGTGCTGCGCGTGATCGTTGGAGCGCTCGAACCCGTTCACAGGCACATCCGGCTCCCAATGGTCGCGCAGCGAACTGCCCCAGCCGGTCTGGCTGTGATAGCTATGCCCCGCCCCCGCCAACTGCGCCAGCATCGCGGGCATGTCGCGGCCCACCAGCGAATGCCCCAGATGATAGACCTGCATCGGCCCCGAAGGCGCGCTCAGCGGCGTGGCATAGAGTTCCTCCGCCCGGTCCTGCAACTGCGCCCGGCGAAAGACCCAAGACCCGCCGCCGAGGCTGGCAAGCGCGGCGCCCCCCAGAAAGAGACGGCGTGAGAGTGCGACCATGAGATCAAGCTCCTTTGCGATCAATCTGCCCAATCGCCACCCCGCTGACAAGGTGGCCCGCCACCGACGCGATCCGCCCCGGCAGCTTATTGCCGCGGCTAAAGCCTTCTGTGTCTTGGGTAAATCGCGCGTCGAAGGTGGTATTATCGCCAGATAGGGTGACCTCGAGCCGATCAAAGCCAAAAAGCGCCTTGGTCGCTGGGTACTGCGCCTTATAGGCCGCCTCCTTGGCGCAAAAGATGCGTTTCGCAGCCGCTAGGTCCGCACCGCCGAGGCGGGTGATTTCCGCCGGAAGACAGATTTCGCTGAGCAGGTCTGCGGGCAGCGGGCTGTCGTCTTCGATATCGACGCCGAGGGTCTCCACCTCTGCCCTGCGCGCCAGAACCGCGATGCACCAGTCGTCACAGTGGCTGATGGACCCGGTCAGGCCGGGTGGCCAAATCGGCGCGCGGTCGGCGCTGGCCAGCACCGGCGCGGGCGGATGGCCAAGCGCCTGCATTGCCTCCCGCGCCGCGTGGCGTCCGGCGGTGAATTCGGCGACCCGTCTGGGCCCTGCGCGCGCGATGGGGGTGGCTTCGCCCGCCAGCAAGGGCGGATAGGCTCTGCCGGGGCGGGTCACGGCGACGGCGACCGGCAGGTCGAAAAGAGCCTGAACAGCCGCCCTGATCTCGCCCTCCGCCGTCACCTCACCCCCGCCCGCGGCCACGCGCGGCCCGCATGAGGCGACGTTTCGACATGGTCTCGGACCGTGCCGGCGTCTCGGCGGCAGAAGGCGTCTTGGCCGGTGCGGCGGTCTTGCCCCCCAGCCCGTCGATATGTGCCGCCAGTCCGGCCAGGGTCGGGAAACGGAAGATATCGGTGATCGACAGGGCGCTGACGCCCAAAGCCGCCTTGATGTCGCGATGCGCCTGTACCGCCAGCAGCGAGTGGCCGCCGAGGGCAAAGAAATTATCCTCGCCGCGAATGTCCCCTACCCCCAAAAGCGCGCTCCAGACCTGCGCGATCGCCGCTTGGCTGCCGACCGCGGGCGTCTCGGCCTGCGGCGCGGCATTTGTGGGCGCGCTTTGCCGGGTCGGGGCGGGCAGCGCCTTGCGGTCGATTTTCTTGTTCGGCGTCAGTGGCATGGCAGAGAGTGTGACGATGGCCTGCGGCACCATGATATCGGGCAGATGCGCCGCCAATTGCCGCCGCGCGGCGTCGCTATCCACCGTCTTTTCCGCGACCACATAGCCGATCAACTGCGCGCCACCCTGCCCGGCATCCTCGCGAAGCACCGCCACGGCTTGGCGCACCTCCGGCAATTCGGCAAGACGCGCCTCAACCTCGCCTAGCTCAATCCGGTGGCCGCGTATCTTGACCTGCGCATCGGCGCGGCCCTCGAAATGCAGCACGCCCTCGGCGTCCATCCGCACCAGATCGCCCGTGCCGTAAAGGTGACCCCCACCGGTGAAAGAATCGTCGATGAAACGCGCCGTCGTCATCTCGGCCCGTTGCCAATAGCCCTGCGTGACACCATCGCCCCCGATCCAAAGCTCCCCCGGCGCACCGATGGGCAGCGGCTGCCGCGCGGGGTCGAGGATATGAACTTGCGTATTGGCGATTGGCCTGCCGATGGGCGCGGTGGTGGCCTCGGCACCGTCGAGCATATGGGTCGTGGACCAGATCGTCGTCTCGGTCGGGCCATACATGTTCTGGATCTTTGCCGAGGTCGCCGTGCGCAGGGCGCGTAGCAGGGTGCCGGGCAGCGCCTCCCCCCCGATCATCAGCGATTTGATCCGCGCCAAAGCGCCGCGCGCCTCGTCGTTCATCACCATCATCTGCGCCATTGAAGGCGTGCATTGCAGGTGGGTCACCCCGTGGCGAATGATCTGCGCGGCGATGGAGTGGTCATCTGCCGCCGGTTGCCCGCCCGCATTGGCGCGGTGCAACACCTCGGCCAAGGGCGCAAGCCCCGCCATCACCTTGTCGGTCGGAATGCCATAGTCGATCAGACAGGCAATCTCATCCACGCCGATCCGCTTGAGTTGCTCGGCCCGCGCCAGACCATCGGCCACGGTGCCGAACATGCCGCTGTCGTTGAAATAGCGTTGAAAGGCGAACTCAAGGATCGCGTCCATTTCCTCGGACGAGAGGCCATCGAGGTCGATCTCAAACGGATTCGTCGTGCCCGCCGGTTTTTTGAAGGCCGGGAAGGCCCATGCGTATTGTTTGATCAACCCCGCCGCCGAGCGCAGGTAGTCCTTCATCGGGCCGCGCGCCGTCTCTTCGGCCTCGGCGCGGGTCTGGGCGAGATAGCTGTGCAGCATGACGGTAACCCGATGGTCCGCCGGATCATGGCCCGCCGCGCGCAGGGCGTCATGGTAAATCCTGATCTTCTCGGCGACCTCTTCCACAGACTGCCCCAGCAGGTGGGTCAGCACATTGGCCCCAATCTCCCCCGCTTCCTTCCAAGTCTGCGGATTGCCCGCCGTGGTCACCCAGATCGGCAGTTTGTCAGAGACGGGGCGCGGCTGGGTCACCACCGCATGGGGCGTGCCATCGGCGCGGGGGAATTCTACCGGCTCCCCGGCCCAGAGCCTGCGCAGTTGGTCGATGGCGTCATACATCGCGGGCTTGTTTTCGGGCGGCGTGTTCTCCGGGCGCAGCACGAAATCGTCGGGCTGCCAGCCGCTGGCGATGGCGAGGCCGACGCGCCCATTGGTCAGATTGTCGATCACCGCCCATTCCTCGGCAATCCGTGCGGGATGGTGCAGCGGCGCCACGCAGGACCCTGCCCGCACGTCGAGGTTCTGCGTCACCGCCGCCACAGCCGCGCCGGTGACGGAGGGGTTGGGGTAAGGGCCGCCGAAGGCATGGAAGTGCCGCTCGGGCGTCCAGACCGCGTTGAACCCGTGGGCATCGGCGAATTTCGCCCCTTCAAGCAGCAGTTCGTATTTCTTGGGGCCGACGCCATCGTCATTGCCCCAATAGAACAGGTTAAAGTCGATCCTGCGGTCGCTCGTGGCAATTGGGCCGTTCGACATGAGCGCCCGGCTGTCATCGCCCGCCAGCACCAGTTTGAACCCCCGCGCGAGGGTCCAAAACAGCTCCAAGACCGAAATGTCGAAGCTGAGGCTTGTCACGGCAAGCCAGACCGCCCCCGCCTCATGGTCGATCCGGTCGTCCATCCCGGCAAAGAAATTCGCCACATTGCCGTGGCTGACCATGACGCCCTTGGGCGTCCCGGTCGAGCCGGAGGTGTAGATCAGATAGGCAAGGTCATCCGGCCCGGCGCTGGCGGCGGGGTTCGCCGTCGGTGCTGTGGCAAGGCGCGGGTCACGGTCGATCTCAACCACCCGCGGGTCATGCGGCGGCAGGCTGGCGGTGAGGGCCGATTGCGTGACCACGATAGATGCGCCGCTGTCCGCGAGGTAATGCGCCAGACGGTCTGCCGGATAGGCTGGATCGAGCGGCACATAGGCGGCTCCGGCTTTCAGGATGCCAAGCGTGCCGACCAGCAGGTCCCCCCCCCGTGCGACGCAAAGCGCTACCGGCATCCCCGGCCCCGCCCCCCTATCGCGCAGCAGATGCGCCAATTGGTTGGCGCGGGCGTTCAATGCGGCGTAGCTCAGCGTCTCACCTTCAAAGACCAGCGCGGGCGCGTCGGGGGTGCGCTCCACCTGCGCCTCGAAAGCGGCGTGGATGGTGTGGGGGTCATAGGCGCGCGTCGTCGCGTTGACGCGGGCCAAGATCCGCGCCTCGGTATCTGGAAGCGCCCAGACGGTGCTGCAGTCCGAGGCGTCGGTGATCTTGGCAAAGGCCGCCTCAAAGCGCGCGGCGAGGAGGTCGACCGCGGCGTCGGACAGCCGCGCAGCGTCGGCATGGAGCCGCGCCCCCCGTTGGGTGAGGCAGAGGGTCAGCGCTGCCCCCACAAGCGGTTCATCGCTAAAGGAGATCGCGAAATCCGGGGCGGCAGCCATGTCAATTGCCGGATCGCGCAGCGGCAGGTCGCGGGCGAAACCCGCGGCATCCTTCGCGCGGGTGAGTTGGGGGTCCAGCTGGGCCAGCAACGCCGCCACCGGTGTCTCCGCCTCTGCCGTGATGGTGATCGGCAGCCAATCGGCGATGAGCGGCGCCGGCGCGCCTTCACGCAGCATCGCGATGCCGCCCTCGGTGGCCCCGGCGCTGCGCAGCGCGACGAGGGCGGCGGCGGCGACTTGGTGCAGTGGGTCGCTTCCCTGCGGCAGAGCGAGTTCGCGAACGTTCCATGTCGATGCCGTTTCGGCAGTCGAGGCCAATGGGACCGGCAGCGCGTCGAACCCGGTCAAAGCACGCCGCCAATATGCCTCCCCAGCCGGTGCCGGAGCCGTGCCAGCCGTTTGAGGCAATATATCCCCGGCGGCGAAGAACTGCGCGGGCGCAGCACTCTCGCCCGCCATATCGCGCAGGTCATGAAGGGCGATATGCCCGTCCTGCGCCGCCACGATCAGCCGCGCCTCGTCAACCTCGACAACCTCGCCGGGCGTGCCGCCCTGCCCCGCCGCGCGTTCCACGCGGGACACGGAGAGCACCGCGCCACCCGTGCCCAGAATTTTCGCCGTGGTCAGCGGGTTCCAATAGCTTCCGAAATCAAGGCCACGAACCAGCGCGCCGATCTCCTCCGCCGTTTTGGTAAAATCGATCAGCCCGCCGTTCTCGGGCCGTTTGTCCTTCGCGAAATAGCTGCGCTGGCTCAGGTCTTGGGCGGTGGCTTGCAGGCTGCCGCTTTCCAACTGAGCCAGAACCTCGCCAAAGCTTTCCATCCCGGCGGCGTAGCATTTGGAATTGAGGCTGAAGGCCGTCTCATCGGCTGCGATATCAACATCGCGCTGCGCCAGCAGGTCGCCGGTATCGACGCCGGTCTCGATCAGATGCCAACTGACCCCATGCCGCGCCTCGCCATTGATGATCGCCCAAGCGGGTGTGTTGAGCCCGGCATAGCGCGGCAGCGGACCATCGTGAAAGTTGACCGCCCCGCGTTTGGGCAGCGCCAGAACCGCATCGGGGATCAGCCGCAGGTTGGCGATGCTCAACAGCCAGTCGGCGGCCAGCCCCATCGGCAAGAGTTCCTCGGCATCGCGGCAAAGCGCCAGCCCCTGCCCCTCAGCCCAAGCGCGCACCGCGTCGTCGCGGGTGAGCACGGCAGCGATCCGGTGCCCGCCCGCCAGCAGCATGTCGCCGCAGGCGATGGTGAGGGATTCGTCGCCCATCAAGAGGGCGGTGAACGGGTCTGTCTTGAAGCTGACGGTCATCAACGGTCCTCCGTGGCGGGGCTACGGCTTGGGTCTTGAACGGCGGGGGCCGCGCGCCGCGCGGTGAGCGCATGGGCCGCAAGGTCGCGATAGAAACCCGGCGCGTCTTCGGGGCGGCGCCCGGTGAGCAGGCAGCGCAGATGGTGCAACCCGCCCCCGGCAAGCCGGGCGAAGGTGGCCAGTGCAGCATAGGCGCGGCCATGGTTCTTGGCGAAATAGCGGTGGCGGCTGTCGAACCAATAGCGCGGCATGCGCCGCCATTCCTTCATCCCGGTGGAGACCGAGCCGACATGCACGCAGCGCGCCTGCGGCACATACCAGCAGTCCCAACCCGCCCGCGCGGCCCGCAGGCAAAGGTCGGTTTCCTCATAATAGAGGAAATAGGCTTCGTCGAAGAGGCCGATCTCGGCCAACATCTCCCACCGCATCATGACACTGGCTCCGGCCACCCAATCAACCTGCGCCGCCTTTTCAGGCAGGGGCGGCGCCACGACCGAGGCAGAGAGCAGCCGCGTCAGCGGGCCAAAGCGCGCAGCGGCCTCCAACTCTCCGGCGGCAGAGGGGAAACGAAAGGCAGTCGCATGGGGCAGATCATCCTCCCCGCGGACATGGCTGCCAGCCAATCCGGCGCGGGGGTGGTTTTGCAGGTGGTCCAAGAGCGCCCCGATACAGCCGCGATCGAGGAAAGCATCCGAGTTCACCACATGCACGAAATCCGGCGCGGACCCGTCGGACATCCCCGCCCGCATGGCCAAGTTGTTGCCCGCGCCAAAGCCGCCGTTGCGGGGCGATGCGATCAGCCGTACCCGGTTGCCCGCGCCCCAGCCCCGCGCGGCAATCTCCTGCGCCAGAAGCGCGGCAGAGCCATCGCCGCTGTCATTGTCGACGATCACCAATTCGGCACCCGCATCGGGCATATCGGCCAAAGCGGCCTCAGCCGCGCGCAGGGTCATCTCTGCGGTGCGGTAATTGAGGATGACGACCAGAAGGCGGGGCGGTTGTTGCATCATTCCGCCGCCGTGGCTTGGGTGTGGTCGTAGCCTGCGCCTTCGGGCAGGGCTGCCGCAATCACCTCGGCAAGCTCTTGGGCCAGCACGGTCACATTCGGGGCCAGCACCATGCTGACGTGATCGCCCGGCACTTCGATCACCTGCAAGCGCGGCGCATATTGCCGCCACTGGTTGTCCTCATAGACATATTCCTTCTCCGCTGTGACATACTGCCCGTCAGAGACCGCCCAATGCCGATCCAGCGGCGGGCGGAAGAGGGTCATTGGTCCGTCCCACTGCGGGGTTTCATACCGTCCCACCGCGCGGAGGAACGCCGCCTGAATGCGCAAACTGTTGAAGGAAACCCCCTCGCCCTCGCCGCTCGTCTCTTGCGGCGCCCGGCGCCGCTCACGCTCCCACGCCCAGCGGTTGCGCGCCCATTCCAGCAGATAGGCCGGGCCTTTGCGGCGCAGTTCGGCCAGCTTGATATGCACCTTGTCGATCTTGCTGAGCAACGGGCGCACGGGCAACGGCGTGTCGAGCATCGCAAGAACGGCCACCTCCTGCCCCGCCGCCTTCAACTGCTGCGCCATCTCATAGGCCGTGATCCCACCGCCGGAGTATCCGGCCAGCAAATAAGGCCCTTGGGGTTGCAACGCGCGGATTTCGGCGATGTAATCCGCCGCGGCGGTCTGCACCTCTTCATGAGGGGCCGCGTCCCCGATCAGCCCACGGGCCTGCACCCCATAGACCGGGCGCTCATTGCTAAACGGCAGGGCAAGGTGGCGCAGGTTCAGAACATTGCCGAACATCCCTGCGACCACGAACAGCGGTGTCGCGTCTCGCGAGGACTGGTTGAGCGGCACGAGGTAGTCAAAGCGCTGTTGCGAGGTCGCCGCCTCTGTCTCGACCACCTCCGCCTGCGCCAGATCCCCCCGCTCCGTCGAGATCAGCGCTGCGCATTTGGCGATGGTCGGCGCTTCGAAAAGGACGGAGATCGGGAACTCCACCTTGAACTCACGCTTGACCGCCGCGAAGAGGCGCACCGCGATCAGGGAATGGCCGCCGAGGTCAAAGAAACTGTCCTCGACCCCCACGGGGCTGACGCCCAAAAGGTTCGACCAGATCTCGGCCAACCGCTCTTCGATCCCATTGCGCGGGGCAACGAAGGAGCCGTCGAGATCGGGCCGCTCAAAGCTCTGCCCTTGGGCGGCGGCATCGGTCAGCGGCGCATCGGCCTGCGCGATCAGCCCTTGCAAGGGCAGCGAAGAGACCATGACCTGCGGCGCCTCCAGCGCCAGCGCGCGGCGCAGCGCCTCTGGCCCCTCCTGCGCGCGGATGCCTTGGCGCACCAGACGGGCCAGACGCTCTTCGGCGGGGCTGAGGCTCTCGCTGCTGTCAGCATCTTCAAAGGTCACTTCGCGGGCGTCGGGCGGGGGCACCTCGGCAAAGGCCGCTTCGAGCCGCTTCATCGCGAAATCACGAACCTCGACCAGAACCGTGCCCTGCGGATCGGTGATCGTCACGTCGAAACGGGCCAAACCCTCGGCCCCCGTGCCCTCGACCAGACGGACATGCGAGCGGACCTCGGCAGGCAGCGGGGCGTGGAGCGTGATTTCCCCATAGGACAGCGGCACCCAAAGGTGGCGCGCGGCATAGCCGGGGATCAGCGCCATGGCCCAGCCGGTGGCGATATCCATCAGACCGGGGTGCATCAGGTAGCCATCGGTCAGATCACCCTGTGCTGCCTCGGGCAGGTGCAATGTGGCGATGCCCTCACCCTGCCCGAGGGCGGTGCATTGCAACACATGCCAGCGCGGGCCGAACTTCAAATGTGCCTCTTGAACAGCGGGCAGATGGCGCCCGGGGGCGGCCTCGGCCACATCCCTACAACGGGCGGCGATGGCCGCGAGGTCAAGCGGTTCGGCACTGTCGCCCGCCGGAGACAGCCGCGCTTGGACATGCAACTGCCACGCGGGCTTGCCGTTGACCACACAGGCGCTGCGCAACTCGGCGGCAAAGCCCGCGCCCTCAGGCGTCAGGGTGATCTTGATCCGACGCCGCGCCCCATCGGCCAACGGCAGGGGGCGCAGGAAATAGAGGTCTTGCAGGGTGAAGCCGTCTAGCCCTTGGGCCGCCGCCGCTTCGGCCAAAAGCTCAATATAGCCCGTGCCGGGCATGATCGCGCGGCCATCCAAGGTGCGGTGTTGGTCAAGCAGCCAATGCGAGGCTGTAACCTCGGTCGTGAATTCGGGCGCGCCGCTCTCACCCGACCCGGCGGTTTCCAGCAGCGCCGCCTTGATCGGGCGGGCGGGCAGCGCCACGGCACCGCCGCCGCCAAGGCTTTCTGCCGCCATGCCGACATCGGCCCAAACGCCCCAGTTCACCGCCACCACGCGGGTCTGCGCCGCGCGCCGCGATTGCGCAAAGGCGTTGAGCCAGGCATTGGCCGCCACATAATCCACCTGCCCCGCCGCGCGGGTCGCGGTGGAGGTCGAGGAGAAGAGCACCATGAGGTCGAGTGCGCCATCGGGCAGCAATTGATCCAAGACCCGCAGCCCCTGCACCTTGGGCGCAAGCACCGCGTCGATATTCGCATCCGTTTTGGCCAAAAGAGGCGCGTCGTCCAGCACCCCCGCGGCATGGATCACCCCCGTCAGCCCGCCGTGGCGCGCGGTCAGGCCGTCGATCACCCGGCGCATCTGCGCAAGGTTGGCGACATCAGCGCGGGCCACTTCGACCGCCCCGCCCGATTGCGCCGCCTTGGCCTCAAGCCGCAGGATAGCCCGCAGACGCCGCGCCGTGGCATCCGCCGGGCCGTGGCTGGCAAGGTAGCTGTCCCATTCATGGCGCATCGGGAGGGCCGCGCGGCTCAGCAGGATCACGCGGGTGCCGGGCATCTCAAGAATATCCGCCGCGAGGGTCAGGCCGATGCCCCCGAAACCGCCGGTGATGAGGTAGCTTCCCTGTGACTTCCAGCCCGGCAGATCAGCCTCGGGCAGCGCGGCGGCGCGGAAGCCCAGCTCATAGCGGCGGCCAGCACGATGGGCAATTTGGAGGTTGGCGGGGGTCGCCAAAAGCTCTTCGATCAGGTCCGCGGGGTCAATCACCGGCGCGGGCGCCACCGGTTTCGCGAACCACCCGGAAGGCGCCACGGGGGCGGCGTCGGGCAAGTCGATCTGAGCCGCCGTCAGCCCCGGCACTTCGCGCGTCATGACCCCGACGGGGCCGGAAATGAGCGCTTTTTCAGGATAGGCCAGCCCCTCCTCCGCGACCTGCGCGGCACCGGTGGTGAAGACGCTGAGGTGCAGCGGCGCGGGGTTCTCGGCCTCGGCCAAGGACTGCGCGAGCCACGTCAGGCTCCAAAACCCCTGTTCGACATTGCGGTCAAACCGGCTGGAGCCGGGGCGCGGGGCGGCCTGATCATCGGTCAGCCAGAAATGCGCGATCCGGTCGGGCCTCCGCCCATCGGCCTCAAGCGCTGCGATCAACTGGTCATAGCCCGACCGCCCCTGTTCGGCGGCGAGCGTGAAATGATCGGCGCTGACGCGGTCAAAGGCATCCCCCGCCGTGACCTCCACCACCCGATGCCCTGCGGCCCGCAACCGTGCCGCGGCCTCGGCCCCCAGCCCCGCCGTATCGGAAAAGACGAGCCAGTTCAGTGGACCGGAGAGGTCCAAATCCCGTTCGGCATAGCGCGGTTGCCAATGCGGCAGCGCGCCCCAGTCGCCGATATCATCCAGCCGTTGCAGCGGTTGCTCGGCAGGGCGCGCCGCCGCCTCACCCGGCTCGATGAAATAGCGCGCGCGTTGGAATTGATAGGTCGGCAGCACCACGCGGTTGCGCCGTGCCTCGCCCCAAATCTGCGCCCAATCGGCCTCGACCCCGCAGGCCCAGAGCCGCCCGATCACCCCGAGGAAATAGGCATCATCCGCGATCTCTTGCTCGGGGTGGCGCAGCGAAGACATCACCTGCCCCGGGGCCACATTAGCGTGCATCTGCGCCAAGGCGGAAAGCGCCTTGCCCGGCCCGACCTCAAGGAAAACCCGCGGTGCATCACTGCTCAGAGTATTGATGCAATCGGCGAAATTCACCGTGTGGCGGAGCTGTTCGACCCAATAATCGGGGTCCGTCGCCATCTGCGCCGTGATCACCTCACCACTGCGGTTCGACAAGAAAGGCATCTGCGGCGCGCGCAAGTCAAGCGTGGCGAGAAAGGCCCGGTATCGGTCGAGGATCGGGTCCAACATCCGCGAATGCGCGGCGATGTCGATGGCGATGCGCTGATGGTCAAGACCGGCGGCGTCGAGCCGCTCTTGCAGCGCCTTTAGCGCGTCTTCGGGGCCGGAAACCGCGATCAGTTCCGGGCCGTTCACGCTGGCGATATCAAGGGCCTCGCCCAGAAGCGGCGTGATCCGCTCTAGCGCCGCGGCGATACTAATCATCCCGCCCGATGGCACCTCGTCAAACAACCGCCCGCGCAGCAGAACGAGGTCGATACAGTCTTCAAAACGCATCACCCCGGCAAGACAGGCGGCGACATTCTCGCCCATGGAATGCCCCACCATTGCGGCGGGTTTCACGCCCCAAGACAGCCAAAGCTGCGCCAACGCATATTCAACGATCATGATTAGCGGCAATTGCACCGAGGGGCGTTTCAGCTTTGCCTCGGCTGCCGCGCGGCCCTCAGGCTCTGGCAGCCAGATCGCGCGAATGTCGTAGTCGAGCTGCGGGGCCAGATGGGCCAGCCCCCGGTCCATCCATTCGGCAAAGACCGGCTCAGTCTCGTAAAGATCGCGGGCCATATCGGCATATTGCGCGCCGCCGCCGGGGAACATGAAAACGACTTCGGGATCGGGGCCGAGGTGGTCATGGGTAAAGACACGGCGGCTGTCGCCCGCCTCCAGCAGGGCCGCGGCTTCCGCATGGTTTTCGGCGACCAAGACGCGGCGTTTGTCAAAACCGCGGCGGCCCTCTTTCAGGGTGAAAGCCACATCGGCCAAGGGCTGTTCGGGATGGGAGCGCAGATGTGCTGCGAGCGCGGCGCTGTTGGCGTTCAATGCCGCTTTGCTGCGCCCCGAGAGGCAGAGCACATGGAAAGGGAAATCGCAGGCTTCCGAGGCCGCGCGGGCCGGTGCCTCTTCCAAGATCATATGCGCATTGGTGCCGCCCACGCCAAGCGCATTGACCGCGGCGCGGCGCGGGGTGCTTTGCGCGGGCCAGTCGTAAAGCCGGTCATTGACGCGGAAGGGCGAGCCCTCAAAAGGGATCGCCGGGTTCGGCGCCTCATAACCCAGCGAGGGCGGGATCTGCTGGTGGTGCAGCGACAGCGCCGCCTTGGCCAACCCCGCCACGCCTGCCGCGGTGTCAAGATGGCCGATATTGGTCTTGACCGATCCGATGCGGCAGAAATCTTCGGCCTGCGTCTCGGCGCGGTAGGCTTGGGTCAGCGCGGCCACCTCGATCGGGTCACCCAGATAGGTGCCGGTGCCGTGGCATTCGACCATGCCGATGCTCTGCGCCGCCACGCCCGCATCATCGAGCGCGCGGGCGATGGCCGCTGTCTGCCCGTCCACGGAAGGTGCCAGATAGCCCGCCTTGGCCGCGCCGTCGTTGTTGACCGCCGAGCCTTTGATGACCGCCCAGATGTGGTCACCATCCGCGACAGCATCCTCCAACCGTCTGAGCGCCACGGCGCCTGCGCCGGAGCCAAAGACGGTGCCCTGCGCGCGGTGGTCGAAAGCATGGCATTCGCCGTCGGGCGAAAGGATCTCGTTTTCCTTGAATTCATAGCCGCGCCCCTGCGGCAGTTCGATCGTCACCCCGCCAGCCAACGCCATGTCGATCTCACCCGCGCGCAGCGCTTGAGCCGCGTAGTGGATCGCCACCAGCGAGGTCGAACAGGCGGTTTGCAGGTTGATCGACGGGCCTTTGAGGTCAAGCACATGGCTCACCCGGGTCGAGAGGAAATCCTTGTCGTTGCCGGTATGGCGCAGCAGGAACATGCCCACGTCCTCGACGAGGTCTGGATTCGAGCAGATGTTGAAATAGAAATAGCTTCCCATGCCGCAGCCAGCATAGACGCCCACCGGGCCGGAGAGGCTTTCGGGCATATGCCCCGCTTGCTCCATTGCCTCCCAAGCTATCTCAAGAAACTTGCGGTGCTGCGGGTCGAGGATGGCGGCGTCTTTTGGCGAAAAGCCAAAGAACTCCGCATCGAACATGTCAAAGCCGGGCATATCGGCGGTGACGGGCACATAGTTTGGCCGGGCCATCCGCTCGGCGCTCTCTCCGGCGGCGCGCAGCTCTGCCGCTTCGCGGCGCTTGAGCGCGCTCACCCCATCGCGCAGGTTCGCCCAATAGGCATCAATCCCTTCGGCGCCGGGCACCGTCACCGACATGCCGACGATCGCGATGTCACCACGCGAAAGAGTGTTGTCCGTGCTATTCATTGCGACACATGTCCCACCGCCCGCTTGGCCAGAGTGCGGCACCCTTGAGGTTCAATTTAAGCTTCGGGTGAAGCATACAACAGGCAAATCTGGCGAAAATGAGCCGATAACGTGCCCTAGGGTCACTTTCGGCCCAAATCGCTTCACAGCGCCGTGAATGGGACGCGGTTTAGAAAACCGTCCGCTTTGCGTTCAACGCTGGAGCGTCGATCCTGTTCCGCCCCTTGCGCGCCGCCGCCAACCCTTCCGCATGGCCAAGGATCGCCCCAGCCGTGAGCCAAGTAAGCGGCGTCAGCGTGGCATTGAGCAACATGTCCATCATGGTAATGCCAAGGATCAAAAGCAGCGGCGCGAGCCATGGGGATAGGCCCGCATCGCCCCTCCGGTAGAGGTGCAGCCCCACAAGGATGATCGGCAGCGCCAGAAGGCCCATCTCGCATAAATAGCCCAGCCAGCCGAAAGTGCCGAAAACGATGATCCAGCGGCCATCGGGGATCGACAGGATGTTGCCGTTCGTCGCATCGCGGATCAGGTTGCGCCCCCATCCGCCCCAGCCGAACCACGGTTTCTCGGCGGCCCGCGCCAGCAGTTGCTCTTCGTTCATGAAGCGGTAGCCAAGAGATTGCGCCCGGTCCGCGCTGATCGCCTCGGCCTGTGCAAGGATCGCATCGAGCGGCACCAGACCGGCATTGCGCAGCATCGGATAGATCACCGCCACGATGGCAAAGACCACCGCCAGACGGATCTGCCACCGCGCCGGGGTCAGCAGCACCATCGGCACCAAAAGCAGCGCATAGGCCAGCGAGGCAAGGCTTTTGCACAGCAGCAGAACCACGGCGAGATAGCCCGCCAGCAAGAGCATCTTCCAGCGGTCGATCACCGGGGTCTGCCGCGCCAGCGCCACCGCCGACAGCAGCGCGATACACATAAACAGCGCCAGCCACAGCGCATGGGGCAGGAACACGATGGGGCGGAAGCCCCCATTGCGCATCATCTGTTCAAAGGAATGCTGGAAGAACCCGTAGATCCATGTGTTGAGCTGCGGTGAGAAACGTATCTCGAACAGCGAAGGCACGGAGTAGATCACCCCGCCAACCATGAAGGCCAAGAGCAATTCCCGCAGCCCCTTTTCATCCGCAAGGAACTGCCGCGCCAGCAGGAAGGGCACCAGCATCAGCACCTGCCCAATCAGCACCGAGCCGATGTCCCGGATCGAAAGCCCCGGCAGCGTGTCGACGGGGAAAAGGATCGGCTCAAAGCCGCGGATCGACTGAAACAAAATCGGATCGCCATTGGTCAGCACCGTGGGCACCGCCGAAAAAACCAGCCCCAGCACCAAAAGCCCGGCCAGACGGGAGGCGGGCCAGATGTGCAATTTCTCCTGCGTGCCCAGCCAGATGATCAGCAAGACGCTCAGGTTCGGGATCGACACTTTGTCGAGACCCGGCACCAGCGGCAGGTTGAACTCCGCCAGCGGGGGCAGGAACAGATAGCCGCCAAGGATCGACCAGATCAGCGCCCGCTGAAGCGGCAGGTTGCGAAACAGGGCCAGACAGACGAAGGGCCAGATCAGCAACATCAGGTAGGCGACGGGATTTGGCATGACGTCCTTCGCGAAAGCCGCCTCGGGGCGCGGCAGGATGGGGCCGGGCGAAAATACCATCTGGCCCCAGCCCTGTCATCCCGCTAGTTTTGCCGCAGGTTCACTCTGGCGCGGACGTGATTGGTAGATGGCACAGGATATCAATGGTATAGCGGGCAAAGCTTATGTTCCCTCGCCTGCCATCCCCGGCGTGACGGCGGAAGGCGCGGCATGAAGTATGGCACCGGCCCTGCCGCCGTGGAGGTCAATGTGGCGACGCGGGGCGCATTGTTTCAGGCGCTGCGCGCGCGCTTTGCCACGGGTCAGGGATTCGCCCTTGCCACGCTCAACCTCGACCATCTGACTAAATTGCCCCGCGATGCGGGCTTCGCCGCCGCCTATCGCGCGCAGGATTTCATCGTGGCCGATGGCCGCCCCGTGGTCTGGCTCTCGCAACTCGCCAACCAGCCGGTCGAGCTGATGCCCGGCTCCGATCTGATCCTGCCGCTTTGCGAATTGGCCGCCGCGCAGTCGCTGCCTGTCGCCTTTTTCGGCAGCGACGAAGACGCGCTGCAAGGGGCCGCAGCGGCCCTGCGGACCCGCCTGCGGGGGCTGGAGATTTGCCATATCGCCGCCCCGCCCATGGGCTTTAACCCCGAAAGCGCCGAGGCGGATACCGCCCTGCGGGAGATCGCCCAAAGCGGCGCGCGTCTGTGTTTTCTGGCCCTTGGCGCGCCCAAGCAAGAGATCCTTGCCGCGCGCGGGCGCGACATCGCGCCGGGGGTGGGTTTCGCCTCGATCGGGGCGGGGTTGGACTTCCTCGCCGGGCGGCAGCGCCGCGCGCCGAAATGGATGCGGATGCTGGCTTTGGAGTGGCTCTGGCGGGCTATGCAAAGCCCGCAGCGGTTGGTGCCGCGCTATGCCCGTTGTTTCGCGATCCTGCCGCGATTGACGCTTGCGGCATGGCGGGCGCGCTAGCCCTCAGCGGTATTCGATGATCCGCCCGTCGCGGCGCATGTGGTATTTGAGCACGCCCAAGGCTTCGGGGAATTTGCCCAGCAGGGTGAAGAAGCCCCAAGCCGCCCCGCCCCGCCGCATCAACCGCAACAGTTGCAGCGGATAGAGCAGAGCCAGCCCAAGCCCAGCCCAAGGGAGCATCAGCGCCAAGAGCAGGATCACGGCGGGCAGAAGCGCCCCCCAGAGCAGCGCGCGGCGCGTTTCGGCCACCCAATGCCGGTCCGGCCCGCGGCCATGCAGCGCGGCCCCTTCGGCAAAGGCATGGCCCGCCCGCAGGCTGCGCCGCCACCACTGACCGACCTTAGTGATCTGCGCGTCATGCCATGTCATCTCGGCGTCGAGCCGCCATATCTGCCAGCCCGCGCGGCGCAGCCTTTGGCAAAGCTCCGGCTCTTCCCCGGCGATCATCTCGGCCCGGTAGCCGCCCACAGCGCGCAGCGCGTCCAAGCGCATCAGCGCGTCACCGCCACAGGCAAGCGCCTCGCCCACGGGCGTATCCCACTCGCGGTCGATCAGCCTGTTGTAGACAGAGGCTTCGGGGTTTTCCTCACGCCGTCTGCCGCAGACCACGGCGACCTGCGGATGAGCGCTCAGATGGGCCTCCGCCACCGCCAGCCAACCGTCTCGCAGGATGCAATCCCCGTCGAGGAACTGCACCAGCGTGATCCCCTCACCCAATGCCGCCATGCCCGCATTGCGCGCCCGCGCGGCGGTGAAGGGCTGCTGCATGTCCAGCTCGACTACCTTGGCCCCCAGCCCCCGCGCCATGGCGACGGAGCCATCGGTCGAGCCGCTATCGACATAGACGATCTGCGCCACCTGCCCCGCCAGTCCTTGCAAGGACCGCTCCAACCGCGCGCCCTCATTCCGGCCGATGACGACGGCACCGATGCTCATGCGGCATGCTCTTCACGCCAAGCGGCGACATGGGCGCTATAGGCCTCCGACGGCACCAGAAAGCCCGCACGATAGAGAAGTTCGACCCGGTTCCAGCGCCGCGCATCCAGTGAGAAGAGCGAGACATCAGGGTTCTGCCCGATCACCGCCATGCGCCGCGCGTCTTCGCCATGAGACAGGTTGCCCGCGCCCAGCGTCTCGGCATCCCGCGCGGCGGCGTCATTGGCGAATTTGTAGTGTTTGATCACCGCCGTCATATCCGCCACCCGCAACCCCGAAGAGAGATGCGGATGCGGCGCGGGCGTGACCTCGGACCCATTGAAGATCAGCGGATGTTTCGTCAGGCAGCAGTTCTCACCAAAGACCTTGCCACGCACGCCGCCGAAGGCGAATTTCACCGCCTCATTGGAAAGTTCGTTGTCGGCCAGCAAGGCGGAGAACGGAATCTCCGGGCTGTGGTAATCGATTTTGCGCACCGCGCTGATGTCGTAATAAAGGAAGGATTGCAGCGCCTGTTTGTAGGGCATCCCCGCCGCCGCCGCGAGGCTGGTTTTGGGAAACATCTCAAGCATCTGTGCTGCCAAAGCGGTATAGCCCTGCCGGTCGAGATAGGCGGTCAGCCCCTTGATGCCGATCTGGCTGCGCCCTTCAAAATCGAAAATCTCGTCCATATCGACATAGAGACACCAGCGGTCCTTGCCATAGGTCTGTGCCGGGTATTGGCGGATCAGGTCTTCGTATTCGGCCAAGGGCAGGGTGCAGCGGTCAATCACCGTGCCCTTTTGGGCCTTGATCCGGGCGATGGTGTCATCGCGTGAGCCGTTGTCGATAAAGACGAAATGCTGCACCCCCATCGCGCGGTAATGGCGAAAGAAAGCGTCGAGGTAATAGCTGCCGTCGCGCACCAAGGCGATCAGCACCACCTCGCCCGGGGCAACGTCAAGTTTGCTCGGCCCATGCAAATGCTGCAAGGAGGCAGCAAAGCGCGCGCGGCGGCGGGCGTTGTGCAGGCGTTGGCGCAGGCGGCGAAGCAGATGCAGGGGCGATTTCATGCCCTTGTGATACGCCAGCCGATCTGCGCGGTCCACTGCCCCCGTGCCCTTCCGCCCTGCCCCGGACTGCCACCGAGCGATTAGCCGCCGCCCTTTTCTGCAGGCGCGGCGACCATCCCGCCCCCCGCGCGCAGAGCCGGGTCAAAGAAAGTATGCCGCGCCCGGCCTGCATGTTTCGAGGCATAGAGCGCGGCATCGGCATTGGCCAAAACCACGTCGCGCGATCGCCGGTCCCCCCGCTGAACCCAGACCGTGCCGATGCTGGCGGAGACTTTGCAGACCTCCCCATTGAAATGAATGGGCTCTTCGAGCCGGTCGATGATCCGCTGGCCGATCCCGCGCAGGATGCCCTCGCTGCGCACATCGGGCAGAACCACGGTGAACTCATCCCCGCCCAAACGCACCACCATGTCAGAGCTGCGCGTCTCTTGCTGCATGATCCGGGCGACGACTTGCAGCACATGATCGCCCGCCGCATGGCCCAAACGGTCGTTCACCGCTTTGAAGTAGTCGAGATCGACATGCATCACGGCAAACCCCTCACCGGCAGAGATCAACCGCTCCAGCACCGCGTTGAGCGCGCGCCGGTTTTTCAGCCCCGTCAGCGTATCGGTAAAGGCCTGTTCCTCCGCCGCGATCCGCGCCTCTTGCAGACGCAGGTTCAAACGGCGCGAGGCTTCCATCGCTGCTGATTTCGCCTCCATCAGGTACAACATCTCGATCGCCAGATCGGTGGCGGCGAAATCCGCATTGGTCAGCGCATAGTCCTGCACCCCGTCGAAAATCGAAATCCCGAAAGAGAGGTTCACGATCAAACGCCGATCCCCCAACGGCACCAGCAGGCCCTTCAACTCGGTCCGGGGGGCGTCACGAAAAGCGAGGTGCAATTTGACCCCGGCGGCCCGGCGCAGGTCTTCCATTCCCGCTATGCCACGGGGCCGTTTGACGGTGACCGTATCCAGAAACCGCCGCCCTGCCAGCGGCGCCTGCGGGCGCAACTTCTGGATCGTGGGCCCAGCGTGGCGGATCCTGCCGCTGGCCGAGAGCAGCAGATGCATCGGGCAAAGCTTGTCCAGAACCGCCGGATCGTGACCTACGCCACTCATGCCCGCGCCCCAAGCTCAAACCGACGCCCTTCCGAGAATTCGGCCTCGACCAGAATGATCTTCAATGCCTCGACGCCTTCGGATCGCCCGCAATGTTCCAGCAGCACCAGCGCGCCATAATCGTCGGCCATGGCCCGCAGAACGCCCATCATCAGATAGCCGTAGCCGACGAGCGGCGCCTCACAGATCAGGGAATATTGGCCATCAGGGTCTTCGCGCAGTTCGACCGGGGGCAGATGCAGTTCCGACAGGGCAAGGCGGGTCCGGTCCGGCAGATCGTCGAGCGATTGCAGGAAATCGCTGAAGCTGACCCCGCCGAACCGCAGCAAGCGCCGCACGGCTTCATAGCCCGGCTGCGCCACGAGGAAGGTGCCGACATCCTCCATCACCTCGGCCCGGGGCCGGTCCAGCACAGCACAGACCGCTTCGAGCACCGCCGGGGTGACGTGATCCGGATAGGTCAGCATCGCCTCGAATTCGGTGAAATCCAACCCGGCCCGCGCGGCCACATCGGCCCAGAGCCTCTGCCCGTAGTTCGCGCAGAAGTAGTTTTGGATGCTGCGGTTGATAAGCCCGTGCATGATTGCCTCATTCCCATTTTCCCAACCCCAGATTGCGGGGGCAGTGGTTAAGATTGACCTGATGAATACAGTTGTCGGGAAATTGCCTTGGTCCCGGCCCGCGCCGCCCGCGGAACCGCCGCCATATGCTGCGCGTTCGGTAAAGGAAGAAGAGGCGATGCCCCGTCTCTCCCCAGCCTGAGGAGACTTTTCATGAGCGATGATCCCAAACACCCCAAGGACGAGAACAAGACACCGCCCAAGAAACCTCAAGAAGACCTGCACCGCCCCGAGGCCACATTGGACGAAGCTCCCGCCGGCAGCCCCAACGCCGAAGAACGCTCGCGGCTTTCGGACTGATGCTTTGGGTCCGACCAAGGCGGCCAAGAAGGGTTACGCAACATGAACAATGACGTCACAGCACCCCGGCAGCACAGCGCGCCGGGGTTTATGGTCTGTCTGGGCTGGGTGGCCATTCTTGGCTGTGTGATATTCGCCGTATCGATCCTGATCGCGGATTTCGTGGTGCCGGATCACGATTGGATCGCCGACACGATCAGCGATCTGGGCGCGGGACGGTATGAGTTCATCGTCGACATCGGCATTTATGCCTTCTCCGCCGCGCTCATCGCCTGCGCCCTGCTTTGCGCCCATGTGCATTTCGGCGACCGCTGGTGGAGCATCGCCACCATCGGGCTCGCCCTGCTGGGGCTCATCGTCTTTCTGGTGGGCGCGCGCAACGAATACGGAGACCGCGATTCCGACGGTGTGGTGATCCATATCTATCTGGTCTACGCGCTCGGCCTGATCATGCTCACCGTGCCTTGGCTGCTGTCGAGAGGCTTCGCCGATATATCAAGCTTTCTTGCCAAGTCGCTCAAGGTGATCTCGCTTCTCTGGCTGGTTTCGGCCCCGCCATTCTTTTTTCTGCCCACCGGCATTGATGGCGTCTATGAGCGCTATCTGGGCCTGATTGCCATGGCGATGGTGGTGCTTCTGGGGCGGTTCTTTATCCAACGGGGCCGGGCATTGAATGGGGGGCATGGCTGATGTTCTTTGATCACCTCCCACTGGATATCCTCGCCCGGGCGCTGCTGCTTTCGGCCATTGCGCTGACTTGGGTGATCATCGTGGTCCGGGTCATCGGGCTGCGCACCTTTTCAAAGATGACCGCTTTTGACTTTGTCGCCACGGTCGCCACCGGCTCGCTGCTCGCGGGCGCCTGTCAGGCCACCACTTGGCCGGAGTTTGCCCAGCCGACCTTGGCCATCTCCGCCCTGCTCGGCGCGCAATTCGTCATCGCGAAGATACGGCAGGCTTCCGACAGCTTCGAGCAGGCCGTACAGAACGAACCCGTGATCCTGATGCGGGAGGGTGAGATTTTCGATGCCGCCCTCAGCGAGACCCGCGTCGCGCGCGCCGATCTGATCGCCAAGTTGCGAGAGGCCAATGCCCTGCGCTTCTCGGACGTGCGCGCCGTGGTGTTGGAGACCACGGGCGATATCTCGGTCCTGCATGGCGATACCCTTGAAGAGGGGCTGCTCGAAGGCGCGCGCATGGTCGAAAAATAAAGCGCCCTCAGGCCAAGCGCTGCGCCAAATGGCCGATATCCGGCAAGACCAGATCGGCGTATGGGGCGAGGTCTTCCGCCGTGGCGGGGCCGGTCAGCACCGCGACCCGCAGCATCCCCGCCACCCGCGCGGCTTCCATATCGTGAACACTGTCCCCAATCATCGCGACAGAGGCCGCGGGAAGGTTCACATGGGCGGCAAAGGCGTGCAACTGCCCCGGCGACGGCTTGCCTCCATGGCCGCTGTCAAATCCTGCGATAAAGTCGAACATATCGACCACCCCCGCCGCCAGCAGATGGGCCCGCGCGGGGTGTTCGGCATCGTTCGTCGCCACGCCAAGGCGCAGACCCCGGTCGCGAAGCCCTTGCAGAAACGGTCTTAGCGGCACCGCCTCCCGCTGTGGCGCGGCGCTGGCTTCGGCGTTGATGATGTCCAACAGATCCGCTGGCAGGCGGTCAGGAAAATGCGGGGCCAAGGCATCGACCACCTGCTGCGGCGTGCCGGCGATGGCGATACTGTCCGGGGCGAAACGGCGCGTGGCGAGGTCAAAGCCAATGCCCGCGCCCACCCGTGCGGCCAGCCCGCGATCCCCCTCACAGACCCGCAGCAAGAAGGCTTCGGCCCAAGGCTCCCAAGTCGCGGCGAAGTCGAAAAGCGTGCCATCCTTGTCGAACAGCAGCGCTTTAACATTTCTTAAGTCCAATGCACCTGCTCCCCCCCGGGCAGCGCCGCGCGGGCTTGCATGATCCGCTCATAGGGGATCGCCAGATGGTCGCAAAGCCCGATCACCCACGCGTCGTCCATCATCAGGAAGTCCAGCACAGCGCCCAGAAAAATAGGGTCGCTGGCCTGTGTTTTGAGGTCCGCTTCGGAGGCACCGGTGCTGCCCAGAAACACCGGCAACAGATCATCATTCGCCGCCAGCCAGCCCAGCGCCTGAAGCGCCAAAGTCTCAGCGGTGTCTTGGGTATAGGACATTGGAAAACCGTCTTTTTGCTGAAGGTTGGAAACCCTTTGTTAACCATTAGGGGGCAAAGACTCTCGCATCAAACTGATTTGTACGGTGAAGGAGTTGTCGTGCAAGGGACCATCCTTATTGCAGATGCGATCGCGACCAATCGCATCGCCCTCAAGGTCAAGCTTTGTGCGGCATACTATCACGTCGTTCAGGCCGAAGACATGGAAGAGGCTTTGGCCTGCCTGCGGGAAAACCCGCCAGATCTGGTGATCTGCGCGCTGACATTGCCGGGTGGTGGCGCGGCGGACCTCTGTCGCGCGCTCAAAGCCTCTCCAGATACCGCGCAGCTACCGGTCTTGGCCATCGGTAATAGTGATCAGGCCGTCGACCGGTTTACCGCGCTCGAAGCGGGGGTAAGCGATGTGCTGCTGAAACCGCTCGATTGCACGCTGCTGTTGGGCCGGACCCGCAGCCTCATCCGCGCCCGCAACGCGGCGGACGAATGGGAAATGCGTGAGGATACGACCCGCGCGCTCGGGCTGGCGGAGCCTGCGGCGGAATTCACCGCCCGCAGCCACTGTGTGATCATCCATTCCGACAGCGCGGTGAGCGTGAATTGGGCGAAACAACTCCGCCCTCAGTTGCGCGCGCACCTCACCCTCGCCAATCCGGAGGAGGCCATTCGCGCCGCCGCCGCCAATGGACCGCCCGACGCTTTCGTTTTGGTTCTGCCAAAAGACCCCGTGCCCGCCACGGCAGCCTTGCGTCTGATCTCGACCCTGCGGGCCAACGCCCAGACCCGCCACACCGGGCTGCTGGTGGTGCAACTGGCCCCGGATGCGGCGCTTGCCGCCACCGCCCTTGACCTAGGGGCGGATGATTTGATGACCGAAGGTTTCAACCCGGCGGAAATGGCGCTGCGCCTGCATGCGATCTTGCGCCGCAAGCGAATGACGGACCAACTGCGCGACACGGTGCGCACGGGGCTGAAGGCCGCCGTTTTCGACCCGCTGACAGGGCTGCACAACCGCCGCTATGCCCTGCCCCATCTGGACCATATCGCGGAACATGCCGTTGCGACCGCCCGCCCCTTTTCGGTGATGGTCGCCGATCTGGACCACTTCAAAGGCATCAATGACCGTTACGGCCACGCCGCGGGGGATTCTGTTCTGGTGCAAACGGCGGAACGGCTGCGCAACAACCTGCGTGGCATGGACCTTGTGGCCCGGATCGGGGGGGAGGAATTTCTGATCGTCATGCCCGGCACCGGCCTTGCGGATGCAGAGAGAACAGCGGCGGCCATCTGTGCCGATATCGGCAACCGCGGCTTTGTCGTTCCCGGCACGCCCCAGCCGGTCCATGTGACCATCAGCATCGGCCTTTCCGTCGGCCCTATGGAAGAGGAAGGCCACCCGCTTTCGGCTGAAGCCTTGATGGCGCGGGCGGATCGGGCGCTTTACACGGCGAAAACCCATGGCCGGAACCGGGTGAACCTGAGCCGCCCTGCGGCCTGAGGTTCGGATAGGCGGGGCGCGTTGCCGCTGGACGGCGGGCCACGTTGACTGTCTTCAAGAGCGGGGTGCTGATCGGACCTCTGCCTCTGCCTCTGAGAAAAAGCGCGAGACAACAGCAATCAAACTTCAACCAAAGATTGCATTTGCAACAAGGTTTCCTTAGCGATACAC
>NZ_SZNL01000030.1:0-22947 GCF_005068605.1 Sulfitobacter sp. 15WGC
CAAAAATCCCATGTCGATCACTCCAAATCCCCCCAACCAAAACCGTCGGGGAAGTGTGTTCACATGGGTCAATTCTCAGTGACAATTTATGGGGCTACCGGGTCAGTTCTCAGTGACAATCAACAGCCCGAACTCAGCGCGTCCGGGTTGGGCAGCGGAATATAGATCGTCGCATTGCCCGATAGCTGCCGGAAGGACAGACCGTTTTGAAAACCAAGCTCCGCCAGATCGAAGGTCCGCGCGATCAGCCCCTCTTGGACCTGCTCTGTGGGGGGGGTCGCCGCATCCTCACCCGGGGCCGTTTGAGCGTGAACTTGAAACGGCGCCAGGGCCGCCAACAAACCGATTGCGGGATACTTCATGGATAGGCTTTCTTAAATTTTTTCAGCGGCACTGCGGGCATCGGCCAGAGCCGTTTCAATTATACGAATGTCATCGGTCGACAAGGGCGCAGAGGATTCATCGGCATCTTCAGCCACGCGCAGCCCCTTGCGCAGGCGATCTTCGATCTCGGCATATTCCAGCATCGCGGCATTGCCAGCCAGATCGTGCAGCATGCGGTGGACCTTGCGCGCCTTGGTCTCGCGCGGGTCGGCGCCATCCGTCTCGCGCAGCGCATCGGCCACGGCCTGCAACCGCTCCGGCATCCCTTCGATGAAGCGCTTTCGCGTCGCGGCGACGCGTTGTTCATATGTCTCGGTAGGTGCCACAGATCGTCCTTCGTACCCGCCCGCAAAGAAGCCCAGATAGCTCGTTTAGATTATTGTTCGAAACCTGTCAGAATTATGGCGCAATGGGCGATTTTCTAAGTTTTTAAGCGTGAATGCCCAAAATTTGAGCCGTTGAATTTAGGCAGCCGCCGCGCTGCCCGGCAAATGCGCAGCCCGCCTCACTAGCCGGCGCCTTCAGACCAAATGGAAGACGGGCGCGACATGCCGCGCCCGCCTTCTCCGATCAGCTTTCCAGCGCCGCAAGAACCGCATCGCCGGTAATCGGCAGATGACGCACCCGCGCCCCGGTGGCGTTGAAGATCGCATTGGCAATCGCCGGGGCGATGACCGTGGTGCCCGGCTCTCCAAGACCCACGGGCACTTCCGTGCTCTCGACGAAAGCGACCTCGATCTGAGGCACATCGACCATCCGCAGCGGCGTGTAAGACCCAAGGTTCAGGTCGACGACATTGCCGTCTTCGATCCGCGTGCCCTCATGCAGAGCCATGGACAGACCCCAAAGCGCCGCGCCCTCGCATTGCGCGCGCGCGCCGTCGGGGTCGACCACAGTGCCGCAATCGAAGGCCAGCCACATCTTCTCGACCGCGACGTCACCAGTTTCGGCATCCACCGCCAGTTTCACGGCGGCGGCGGTCCAAGTCGGCATGGTGCGCGATTGGCCAAAGGTGGTGGCGATCCCGATTGCCGTGCCCTCGGGCAACTCCGTCTGGCCATAGCCTGACATCTCGGCCACGCGCTGCAAAACAGCCGCTTGCCGCGATGCCCCGCCCACCGCATTGGGGGCGGAACCTGCGTTGAGACCCTCGGCCTTCAGGTGATCCAGACGGAACTGCAACGGATCGGCGCCGACTTTATGCGCCGCCTCATCCATGAAGCTTTCAACGGCGAAGTTGGTCCAGCCCGGCCCGACCGAGCGCAGCCACCCGGGGCGGAAGGTTGCATTGGCCAGATCGTTCGAGATCGCCCGCACGCGATGCGCCCCGACCGAATACCAGTGATCCGCGCCGTCGATGGCGAAGGGGTCATAGGGTTCTTCGTTGACGCCCTTGGGCATGAAGCCCGGTGCCATCACCTGCGTCGGCCAACCGGCAGCGGCGTGATGCTCCATCCCGGTGATGGCTTTGCCCTCATCGAAAGCCATGCGCAGCTTTTGCACCGAAGGCGAGCGGATGCTGTCGAACTGGGCGTCTTCCTCGCGGGAGAAGACCAGCTTCACCGGCTTGCCCACGGCCTTGGAGGCGAGCGCGGCGGGCACGATGTAGTCGCCGTTCAAACGCCGGCCAAAGCCACCGCCCAGCATATAGCTGCGCATCACGATCTTGTCGGCGGGCACCTCCAGCGCGGCGGCCAGCGTCGGCAGGATCAGTGATTGCCACTGGTTGCCTGCATGGGTCTCCCAAACGCCATCGGCGTTTTGGAAGACGGTCGCGTTCACCGGCTCCATCTGGAAGTGCAGCACGGATTGCGTGGTGTATTCGGCCTCCAGCGTCTCGGCGGCGGCATCGAAAGCGGCGCGGGTCTCAGGCTGCTCGGTATGCAGGATCGACCCGGCATCGCTGTCGATCAATTCGCGAGAGCGGGCTTGGATATCGTCTTCTGAGACATCCGCCGTCTCGCCCGCCGTCCAATCGACGCTGATCTCATAGGTGGCCATCCGCGCGGCATGGAGCGTCTTGCCCAGCACCACGACCCAGCCCGGCACCGTGCCCGAGGGATCGTCCAGCACCACAGTCTCAAGATAGCCTTTGACCTCTTTCGCGGCACTGTCATCGACTGAATTGACCTTGGAGCCATAGCGCGTCGGCGGCAGCATCGGCACGCCATAGACCATGCCATCGACCTTGGCATCCAGACCATAGATCGCCTGCCCCGTGGTTTTCGTATCCAGATCAAGCGGATGCACGTCCTGCCCCACGAGCCGCAGATCGGCGTGAGGTTTCAGCGGCAGGGCCGCCAGTTCGTCTTCGGTAAAGCTGCGGTCGAGCCCTTCGGCCACCAGATCGCCGTAGCTGATGCTCTGCGTGCCATCGGTCACGGCCCCGTCGCGCGCAGTCAGACCGGCGGGATCGACGCCCCATTTGGCCGCCGCCGCTTCGATCAGCGCGGTGCGCCCGGCGCGCCCGCCTGACGGTAGACCGGCCAGCTTTGCCAGATCGACCAGCTGCCGCCGGTGACCATCAGGCCCCATTTCTCAGCCGTGTCGACATGGGTGATATGCACATTTTCCCAAGCGACTTCCAGCTCATCGGCCAGAATGCGGGCGATGGCGGTGCCGACGTGCTGACCCATCTCGGCGCGGATGATGTTGACGTTGACCTGACCTTCGGCGTCGATCCAGTACCACATCGACGGCTCAAAGGGCTGGCCATTGGGCGCGATCGGCGTGCCATCGGGCACGGCAGGGTTCATCGCGGCATTCGACGCCTGCGGGAAGCCAAAGGCAACGCCCGCGGCGGTCATCGACACCAGAAACCCGCGGCGGGTCATCTGCGGTTGCGCGTCGGAGCCTTTCAGGCGGGACATCAGATTAGCCATTGTCGGAGCCTCCCATTGCGGTTGCGGCGTCGCGCACGGCTTGGCGGATGCGCGGATAGGTCATGCAGCGGCAAAGGTTGCCGGTCATCACCGCGTCGATGTCTTCGTCACTGGGGTTGGGCGTGTCTTTCAACAAAGACGCCGCCTGCATGATCTGGCCCGACTGGCAGTAACCGCATTGCGGTACGCGCAGGTTGCGCCATGCTTCTTGAACCGGGTGCTTGCCCTCTTCGTCCAGCCCTTCGATCGTGGTGACCGACAGGCCCTCTACGTCTCCCAGATAGGTGATGCAAGACCGTGTCGCGGTGCCGTCGATATGCACGGTGCAAGCGCCGCATGCGCCGATGCCGCAGCCGAATTTCGTGCCGGTGAGGCCGATCTCATCACGGATCGCCCACAATAGGGGCATGTCCGGGTCTGCGTCGACAGAGATCTGCCGCCCGTTCAATTCGAATTTTATCATGAAGTGGTTGTCCCTTGGGGTATGCTTTGCCTGAGGGGAGCGCGCGTATAGCTGCCCTGATTTGAGGGGCTGTACATAGGTCCAATGGCTGGGGATGACAGCGCAAGACTGCCCTGATCACGCAATTGTCAGAAAGCTCGCGCGCGGCGCGGTCAGACGTGCTGACCGCCGTTCACCTCGATCTCGGTCCCCGAGACATAGGAGCTTTCCGCGCTGCACAGGAAATAGATCGCCCGCGCGACCTCATCAGGCTGGCCGAGGCGGCGCATGGGGATGTCGCGCACGATCTTGTCGGTGCCTTCGCTGAGGATCGCCGTCTCAACCTCACCCGGGGCGATTGCGTTCACCCGCACGCCGAGGGGGCCGAAATCATGGGCCATCTCGCGCGTCAGCGCCGCCAGCGCCGCCTTTGAGGTCGCATAGGCCGCCCCGGCAAAGGGATGCACCCGCGACCCGGCGATGGAGGTGACATTCACCACCGACCCACGCCCGGCAGAAAGCTCATCCTGAAGCCCGCGCGCCAGAACCACGGAGGCGAAGAAATTCACATGAAACACCTCGCCCCATGTCCGCAGATCGGTGTCGAGCGTGCTGAGCCGCGCGCCATCCTCGCCCTTGGGCGAGACGCCCGCGTTGTTCACCAGAGCGTGCAAAGGGTTACCGCCCAAAAGCCTTTTGACCTGCGCGACCGCCTCTATCGTCTGGTTCGGATCGCTGAGATCGACCTGCACATGGTCCTCCGCCCCACCGGGCCAAGGGCATTCGGGCGAGAACGCCTGCCGCGAGCAGCCGATCACCCGCCAGCCCTTGTCGGCGAAAGCCTTGGCCGTGGCATGGCCGATGCCCCGGCTGGCACCGGTCAGCAGCAGCGTCTTTTGATCGTGATCCACAGGTTTCATCATCTGATCCATCTTAGGCGCAGCGGCTGAGGTAGCGCCCTAATCGGTCGCCGCCAGCGCGCGTTCATAGTCCTGCCCCGGAATAGCGTCGAGCAGGCTGCGCGTATAGGCGGTATCGGGGTCGTGCAGCACTTTGCTGACCGGCCCGGCCTCAACGATCTGGCCCTTTTGCATCACGATGATCCGGTCGCAGATCCGCGCCGCGACGCGCAGGTCGTGGGTGATGAAGAGCATCGACAGATGCAGCCGGTTTTTCAACTCGGCCAGCAGGTCAAGCACCTGCGCCTGAATGGAGACGTCGAGGGCCGAGACGGCCTCATCCGCGATGATGATCGACGGGTCCAGCGCCAATGCGCGGGCGATGCCGATCCGCTGCCGTTGCCCGCCCGAGAACTCATGCGGGAAACGTTTCATCGCGCTTTCGTCCAGCCCGACCAGTTCCAGCAACTCGCGCGCCTTGGCCTTGGCCTCCTTATCCGGCGTGCCATAGGCGATGAGCCCCTCGGTCAGGATGCGCGACACCCGCGCGCGCGGGTTGAGTGACGAAAACGGGTCTTGAAAGATCATCTGCAACTTGCGCCGCTGCGCCCGCAGTTCTGGTCCCGACATCTCGGCGATGTCGACGCCGTCCATCAGGACGCGCCCCCCATCGGGATCAAGCAGCCGCACCAAACAGCGCCCGACGGTGGATTTGCCCGAGCCGGACTCCCCCACAATGCCGATGGTTTCGCCTGCATAAAGCTCGAAACTCACGTCCTGCACGGCCTTCACCACCCGACGCTTGCCAAAGAGCGTGCCAGAGCCGGTGGAGAAGGTCTTTTGCAGGCCTTCGACCTTCAATAGCGGGGTGCGTTCGACCTCTGCCGCAGCTTCGGTCTTGGTCAGCCGGGGGATCGCGTCGATAAGGGCGCGGGTATAGGGGTGCTGGGGCTTCAGCAGCACCTCTTGGGCCGGGCCAGCCTCGACGATCTCCCCCTTTTTCATGACGATCACCCGGTCGGCAATATCGGCCACCACGCCAAAGTCATGGGTGATGAAGATCACCGCCATGCCACGCTTGCGCCGCAGGTCTTCGATCAGCTTGAGGATCTGCGCCTGCGTGGTCACATCGAGCGCAGTGGTCGGCTCATCCGCGATCAGGATGTCAGGCTCCAGCGCCAAGGCCATCGCGATCATCACCCGCTGCCGCTGCCCGCCCGAAAGCTGGAAAGGATAGGCCCGGATCGCCGCTTCGGGGTCGGGAATACCCACCTCCTCCAACAGCTTGAGCGCCCGGGCGCGGCGCTCGGCCCCGGTGAGCGCGCCGTGGGCTTCGAAAACCTCGGCGATTTGCGCGCCGATCCGCATCAGCGGGTTTAATGCGCTCAGGGGCTCTTGAAAGATCATCGAAATGCGGCTGCCGCGCAGTTTCAACATCTCTTTCTCAGACAGCCCAAGGATTGCCTGCCCGTCAAAGGTGATGCTGCCCTTGTCGGGCAGAACCCCCTGCGGCAACAGCCCCATCACCGCATTGGCCGACATGGATTTGCCCGACCCGCTTTCGCCCACGATGCAAAGGATCTCCCCCGGGGCGAGGTCAAAGTTGATGTCCTTCGCGGCATAGAGCCGATCCGCCCCCATGGGCAGCGCGATAGACAGGTCACGGATGCTAAGCAGGGTCATTCGGATTTCCTCGTCAATCGCGGGTTCAGCGCGTCGTTCAGACCTTCGCCAATCAAGTTCAACGCCAGCACGGTCAACAGGATCGCCATGCCCGGCAGGAAGGACAGCCACCATGCGGTGCGGATCACGGTGCGCGCAGCCCCGATCATATAGCCCCAAGACATGATGTTCGGATCGCCCAGCCCCAGAAAGGACAGCGAGCTTTCCAGCAGGATCGCCTGCGCCACCATGAGCGAGGCCAGCACGATGATCGGCGGCAGTGCGTTGGGCAGGATGTGGCGGGTGATGATCTGAAGGTTGCCGAGGCCCGACAGGCTCGCCGCCTCGACGAACTCACGGGTTCTGAGCGACAGCACCTCGCCCCGCACCAGACGCGCGACCGGGGGCCATGACACGATGGAAATCGCGATGATCACAAAGGTCAGGCTGGGCTGGAAGATCGCCAAGAGCACGATGGCGAGCGCAAAGCTCGGGATGGTCTGAAAGAACTCGGTAAAGCGCATGAGCGCGTCGTCGATCCGGCCTGCGAAATACCCCGCCACAGCCCCCACCGGCACGCCGATGGCCAGCGCCACAATGGTCGAGACCAGCCCGACCAGCAGGCTCACATAAGCGCCATGGGCAAGCCCCGCCATGACATCGCGGCCAAGCGCATCGGTGCCCAGAAGCAGCCCGTCTTGGGTGAAAGGCGGCAGGAAGGGGCGCTGCACCATTTTCCACGGGCTCTGCGGAAAGAGGATGGGCGCGAGGATGGCGGCGGCTATGACGAAGGTCAGGATGACCAAGCCGATTACCGCGCCACGGTTATAGCTGAAACGTTTCCAAAAACTCATCATGTCGTCAGCCTTATCCGCGGATCAACAATGACATAGATGACATCCGTGATCAGGTTGAACAGCAGCACCATGGCCGCCGAGATGTAGAAGACCCCGAGGATCACGTTGTAGTCCCGCTGGTTGATCGCCTCGAACATCAGCCGCCCAATGCCGGGCCATGCAAAGACGGTCTCGGTCAGGATGGCCCCGCCAAAGATTTGCCCGGCCTGAAGCCCGGCCAGCGTGATCACCGGCAAGAGCGCATTGCGCAGGATATGCCGCCGCTGGATCACGCCGCGGTTCAGCCCCTTGGCGCGGGCGGTTTTCACGAAGTCCAGCCGCGAGACTTCGAGCATCGAGGCCCGCGTCATGCGCATGTAGATCGCCGTGAAGAACAGCCCCAGCGTCGAGGCCGGCAAGATCAGATGTTTCGCCACATCTAACACATGGGCGAGGCCGGTATAGCCCGCACCGATGGTGGAATAGCCAAAGCCCGGCAACCATTCGAGCCAGACCGAGAACACCAGAGTCGCCATCAGCGCCACCCAAAAGAGCGGGGTTGCATAGAACAGCAGCGCGAAGGTCGAGATGATCGTGTCACCCCATTGCCCCTGCCGGGCAGAGGCCGCGACACCGGCGGTCACGCCCAGCACCAGCGACAGCACGAAGGCCACGCCGGTCAGCAAAAGCGTCGCGGGCAGGCGGTCGCCGATCATCTCGGCCACCGGCATCTGCTGGCGGAAGGAATAGCCAAGGTCGAGCTGCACCGCGCCTTTGATGTAAATCCACAACTGCATGTAGAGCGGCTGGTCCAAGCCGAAACGCGCCCGCAGGTCTGCAAGAAATTTCTCGTCCGCCGCCCCGGCTTCGCCCGCCATGACCGCCGCAGGGTCACCCGGTGCCGCATGGATCAGCAGGAAATTGAAGACAAGGATCGCCAGCAGGATAAACACTGCCTTGACCAACCTGCCCAATATGAAACGTATCACGCTATCCGCCCCGTGTTGTTCTGATAGATGCCCGAGCCGCCGCGGCGGCTTGGGCCATGAGCGTTGTCGCTCTTGTTACTTATCGAGCCATACGTCGCGGAAACCGTCGTTCACGCCAAAGGCGGTGTTGACCGGGTTCTTCACGTCGCAGCGGTAGATGGTGGGGAAGCCCAGCTCCAGAAGCCAGATGTTCGGCACATCCTCGACGATCGCGTCTTGGATCTCCTTATAGGCGGCCTTGCGCTCTTCCGGGCTGGCCATCAGGGCCGCTTCGGCAAAGAGCTTGTCGGTCTCGGGGTTTTGGTAGTTCGCTACATTGTTCCAAGGCGAACCGGGGGCGGCATTGTCGCCCATATAGGTCCGCGAAACGCCAAGCGCCGGATCGCCGTATTGGTAGAGATAGGTAAAGGCGAGGTCGAAGTCGCGGTCGGCAACCTTCTGGTTCCAGCCCGCCACATCCGAGGGCACGATCTCGGACTTCATGCCGATCTCGCTCAGGTTCTGTTTGACCGCCTCGGCCCAGCGCTGCCAAGTCTCACCGTAAGGCAGGCCCAAGATGCGAATGGTTTCGCCGTCATAGCTGCTCTCTTCCAGCAGGTCTTTGGCCTTTTCCGGATCATAGGAGATATCCGGCGTGTCGCCGTCATAGAAACGGGTGGAGGAGGACAGCGGGCCGGTCGAAACCTTGCCCAGACCGTTCCACAGCGCGTCCTTGGCGAACTGGCGGTCGACGCCATGCATGATCGCCTTGCGCACCTTCACATCGTCGAGCGGCTTGTTGTCGTTGTTCACCCACATCCAAGACAGCGGACCGAAATATTCCCAGCCCTTGTCGGTGATGCAGGTGTTTTCCATCGCCTGAATGCGCGCCACGTCGAAATTTTCGACCGAGCCGCCGGGCAGCACGTCGACCTTGCCGGTCTCATAGGCCACGGCGCGGGAGGCGGCGTCGGGGATCACATGGTAATAGACTTCGTCAACGTAGGGCTTCCCCTCCATATAGTAGTCTTCGTTCTTCACCAGATGGATGAAGCTGCCTTTCTCCCATTTGTCGAACTTGAAGGGGCCGGTGCCGATGGGCGTGTTGTTCGCCTCGTTATTGGCGTAATCCGTACCTTCATAGATGTGCTTTGGGATCATCGGCGCGGTGCCCGCCTCAAAGATGCCGATGAAGGGGCCGAAGGGCTGTTTGAGGTTGAAGACAACCGTGTGGTCATCAGGCGTCTCGATGCTTTCGACATGTTCCATATAGGTGCGCATCCGCGAGTGGCTCTCGCGCAGGAACTTATCCATGGAGAATTCGACATCCTCCGAAGTGAAGGGCTCACCGTCATGGAACACCACGCCCTCGCGCAGCTTGAAGGTATAGGTCCTGCCGTCTTCGGAAATCTCCCATGATTCAGCCAACTGCCCTTCGGGCTGGAGGTCGAAATCATAGCGCAGCAGGCTTTCGTAGATATCGCCGCCGACCATCTGCGTCGGGCCGTTCTGCACAAGCCCGATCATCAGGCTGGGCGGCTCGGGCTGGATCACGACGTTAAGCGTGCCGCCGGACTTCGGCTCACCATCCTGCGCGGCCAAAGGCCCGGCCAGCGCCAGCGCCAAAACGGCTGCGGTTAATTTAGTGGTTTTTAGCATGTAAATCCCCATTGGTTTTGCTGAAACTCGCCCAAGGGCAGCGTCCGATCTGACGTCGGCTTCTTGCAGTCGCTTGGGTGGTCGCCGCGCGATTGGCGGCGTCTTGATGGCTCATTCACCTGTGGTGAATGATTGGATGTATCTTATGATCCCCTCCTTTGCGTCATCGATGTCTGCGCGCATTTCCGCAGCTGCGGCTGCGGGATCGCGATTCTCACAGGCTGCAATAATTGCCTGATGATGTCGAACCAGCCCCATCTGCTCTTGCGCATAGTACCCGGCGATTAGCGGCCCCATGCGGAGCCATAGCCCGCTGAGGATGGCCAGCAGGATCGGCATCTCTGCCGCCTCTACCAGCGCGAAATGGAACTCTTGATTATACTTCACCGCCTGCGGCCAGCGCCCGGCCACCGCTGCGGCCTCGTTCCGCTCCACGATCTTTTTCAGGCGGCGGATTTCCTTGGGGCCGACCACCTCAGCGGCGTGGCCTGCGGCAAATCCCTCCAGCTCGCGCCGGATGCTCGCGATTTCAAGATACTGCGCCTCTCTCAGCACCGGCACGCGCACATCGCGCACGCTGCGCTGGACCAAAGCCTCATCCCGCAAGAGCCGCTGCACCGCGTCGCGGACCGGGGTCGAACTGGTACCCAACCGCTCTGCCAAGCCGCGAATGGTGACCTTTTCATTCGGGCGAAGCCTGCCTTCCACCAAGTCCTGACAGACCCGATCATAAATCGCATCGCCCAATGAAACTTGATTGATCTCGGCCATCGCGCCCTCATCCTTACTGGCCGACTTGCTGCCAGTTTTGATGCATGATGCATCATTTCTATTGAGCCTGCAAATTAAAACTGCAATGCTCCGCCGCAACGACATCAGACCACAGGGAATGTGATGAAAGTCTTTTTCGACGAACGCCAGCTTGGCCATGCGCCGACACATTATTTTCGGCGCGGCGCGGCGATGCCGCATCAAGAACAGCCACAACGTGCTGAAATTCTACGCGATATGTTAATCGGCGAAGGGTTTGAGATCAGCAAACCCAAAGACCACGGGCTTGCGCCGATCAAGGCGGTGCACAACCCTGACTACGTCGATTTCCTGCCCGATGCCCATGCCCGTTTCGTCGAAAGCGCGGGGCCGGATGCGCTGGCCATTCCCACCATGCACCCCGGCGTGCGGCGCGGGAAAGAGCCCAAGGACATTCACGGTCAATTGGGTTGGTGGATGACCGACACTTCGACCCCGCTGACCGAAGGGTCATGGGATGCAGCCTATTGGTCCGCCCAAACCGCCATTGAGACGGCCCAAACGGTGGCGACAGGCGCCCGCGCGGCCTATGCGCTCTGCCGTCCGCCCGGCCACCATGCGATGCGCGATTGCTCGAACGGTTTTTGCTTTTTCAACAACGCCTGTATCGCGGCAGAGCGCCTGACCCAGACCTTCAAGAAGGTCGCGCTGATCGACATCGACGTGCACACCGGCAATGGCTCGCTCGACATCCTCTATGAACGCGGCGACATCTTCTTTTGCTCGCTGCATCCCGATCCGGCCACCTACCCCACCTTCTATCTCGGCCATGCCGATGAGACGGGCGAAGGCGACGGGGCGGGCAAATCGCTGAACCTGCTGCTGGAGCAGGGTGCGAGCCAAGATGAGGTGCTGGCCCTGCTCGACAAGGGCATTGCCGCGATCCGCGATTTCGGGGCCGAGGCGCTGGTCGTCTCGCTGGGCTTTGACATGGCCGCCGACGATCCGCTGGCTGCCGTGAAGGTCTATCCCGACGGCTTTGCCGAAATGGCCCGGCGCTTGGCGGCGCTGAACCTTCCCACCGCATTGATCCAAGAGGGCGGCTACCTTGGCCCCTCCCTTGCCGATAACGCAAAATCATTTCTCACGACATTCCGCGAGGCCACAGCATGAGCAAGACACCCCAAGATATGAATGGCGCGGAAAGCGTTGTGCGCAGCCTGCATGCGGGCGGGGTGGAGGTCTGTTTCGCCAATCCCGGCACCTCCGAAATGCAATTCGTCGACGCGCTGGACCGCACCAAACTGATGCGCTGCGTTCTGGGCCTGTTCGAGGGGGTGGTGACCGGCGCCGCCGATGGCTATGCGCGCATGGCCGGCAAACCAGCGGTGACCCTGCTGCACCTTGCCCCCGGTTTCGCCAATGCCGCCGCCAACCTGCACAACGCCCGCAAGGCGCGGGTGCCGATGGTCAACCTTGTGGGCGATCACGCGCTGCGGCACCAGAAATACGACGCCCCCCTGTCGGCGGATGTCGAAGGCGCCTGTGCGCCCTTCAGCGATTGGGTACGTTCGGGTCGTGACGCGGGCAGCTTTGCCGCCGATGCGATGACCGCCCTCGCGGTCGCCCAAGGCAAGCCGGGCAAGGTCGCCACGCTGATCGCGCCCGCCGACATCGGCTGGGACGCGGGCGGCCAGATGGCCGAGGTCGTGCCCCCCGCGGCCCCTGCCCCGCTGGACGAAGCCGCGCTTGATGCCGCGGTCAAAGCCTTGGAAAGTGGTGAGAAGACCGTGCTTCTGGTCGGCAGCGGTGTGCTGGAGAACCAAAAGGCGATGGCCCTGCTGCACGGCATCGCGGAAAAGACCGGCGCCGATATCCTCGCCCCGACCTCGAACCGCCGGTTGGAGCGCGGACAGGGGCGGTTTGCCGTCAACAAAATCCCCTATCCGATCAACGCGGCGCTCGAATGCCTTGCCCCCTACCGCCGCGCCATCCTGATCGAGACGCCGCCGCCGGTCGCCTTTTTCGCCTACCCCGAAAAGCCGAGCCTGCTGTTGCCGGTCGATTGCCATAACGTGACGCTCGCCGCCGTCGATGCGGATGGCGCCACCGCACTGGCCGCTGTGGCGGACCGTATCGGTGCGAAACCCGCCACCCCGCGCGACCACGCGCGGCCCGCGGCACCACAGGCGGGCGGCATCAGCCTGCAAAACCTCGGCGCGGCCTTGGCCAATGCGCTGCCCGAAGACGCAATCGTGGTGGATGAGGCCGTGTCCTCCGGCGGGGCGACTTTCCCGGCGGGCGACAGTGCCGCGCCGAACACTTGGCTCGCGCTGACCGGCGGGTCGATCGGCATTGGCATTCCCCTTTCCGCCGGGGCCGCCATCGCCTGCCCCGACCGCCCGGTGATCACGCTGCAAGCCGATGGTTCGGCCATGTACACCATTCAGGCGCTCTGGACCCAAGCGCGCGAGAATTCCAACGTCACCACCATCATTCTGGCCAATCAGTCCTATGAGATCCTCAAGGGCGAGTTGCACAACGTCGGCGCCCAACCCGGCCCCGACGCGCTGAGCATGCTGAACCTCGACCGCCCGCAATTGGATTTTGTGGCCATGGCCAAGGGCATGGGCGTGCCGGGCAAACGGGTCGAAGACATTGCCGAGTTGATGCGCACCATCGAAGAGGCCGCGAAAGAGCCCGGCCCCTTCCTCATCGAAGCGATGCTGTAACCCCGAAAGGACACGCCATGCCCCTTGATCCAGACCTCAAGTCTCGCATCCTTCAGGCTGTCGAAGACGGATTTGCCGAACAGGTAAGTTTTACCCAAAAGCTCGTGCAAATGCCCTCCCTGCGCGGCCATGAACATGCGATCCAAGACCTGCTGTTTCGCAGCCTGCAAAGCCGTGGCTACGCGATGGACCGTTTCAAGATGGACCGCGCCGCGATTGAGGCGCATCCCGGCGGGTCGAAATACTCGGACGATCATTCCGACGCGCCCATCGTCGTGGGCATCCACCGCCCGCGCGATGAGCGGGGCCGCTCGCTGATCCTGCAATCGCATCTCGACGTGGTGCCCGAGGGGCTGCACGACATGTGGGACGATCCGCCCTTTTCGGCCAAGATTGACGGCGATTGGATGTATGGCCGGGGCGCGGGCGATATGAAGGCAGGGGCGGCTGCGAATATCTTTGCGCTCGACGCGCTGCGCCGCATCGGGCTGCAACCGGCGGCGACCGTCTATGTGCAATCCGTGGTCGAGGAGGAATCCACTGGCAACGGCGCTTTGCAGACTTTCCTGCAAGGCTACACCGCCGATGCGGTCTTCATCCCCGAACCCGAAGAGGAAATGCTGGTCCGCGCCAACACCGGCGTCATCTGGTTTCAGGTGCAGTTGCGCGGCGTGCCGGTCCATGTGCGCGAAATGGGCGAAGGGGCCAATGCCATTGATGCTGCCACCCGCGTCATCACAGCCCTGCGCGAGATGGAGGAGGAGTGGAACGCCGAGAAAGGCGAGCACCCGCATTTCGAAGACGAGGCCCATCCGATCAACCTCAACATCGGCAAGATCGAAGGCGGCGATTGGGCCTCATCAGTGCCGTCATGGTGCAACATCGATTGCCGCGTTTCCATCTATCCGGGCCGCAGCGCCGAGGATGCCGCGCGGGAGATCACCGAGCGGGTCAAAGCCTTCGCCCAAAGCGACAGCTTCCTGTCGAACAACCCGCCCAAGGTGGTCTTCAACGGTTTCTACGCCGAAGGCTATGTGCTGGAGCCGGGCAGCGAGGCTGAAACCGTGTTGGAACGCGCCCATGAAGAGGCCATCGGCGCGCCGCTGCAATCCTTCATGACGGCGGGCTACCTCGATACGCGGGTTTATGCGCTTTACAACAAGATCCCCGCGCTCTGCTACGGGCCAAGATCGCGCAACATTCACGGGATCAACGAATCCGTCAGCCTCAGTTCGGTCAAGAAGATCACCCAAGCCATGGCGCTCTTCATCGCCGAATGGTGCGGGACCGAAGGCACCTACCCATGACCGAGGCCGGGATCACGCTCCACGGCGGCCTGCCCCCGTTTCTCAGCGGTGTGCTGGTGGAAGAGACCGGGACCCAGACCGACCTGCTGGCACAAGACCCGCCCGCCTTTGACGCGGCCCGCGCGGCGGAGGTTGCGCTGCGTTTCTATGGTATCTCGGGGCAGATCGAACCGCTTGCCGCTGAAAAAGACGCGAATTTTCTGATCACCCTGACCACGGGCGAGCAGGCGCTCCTAAAGGTCACTAATGCCGCCGAAGACCGGGCGGTGACCGACATGCAGACCGCGGCACTGATGCATCTGGCCGCCGCCGATCCCGAACTGCCCGTGCAACGCATCTGCGCCAGCCTAAACGGCAAAGCTGCCGAGGTCGCCACCGCCGCCGATGGGCAGCCCCATGTCGTTCGCCTGATGTCCTTCCTCGGCGGCACCGTGCTCAGCAATGCGACCCCGCAGCCGGGCCTCTACCGCGCCTTGGGCGATTTTCACGCGCGGGTCACCCTTGGGCTGCGCGGCTTCTTTCACCCCGCGGGCGGGCATTTCCTGCAATGGGACATCAAACAAGCGGGCCACCTGCGCCCCCTTTTGGCGGATGTGCAGGACGCCGCGCTGCGCCAGCAGTTGCAGCATAGGCTTGACCAGTTTGACGCGGAAACCGCCCCGCGATTGCCGCATCTGCGGGCACAGATCGTGCATAATGACTTCAACCCCCATAACATTCTGGTCGACGCGCCACAGGCGCAGCATCCCGTCGGGTTGATCGACTTCGGCGATATGGTGCATACGCCGCTGGCCTGTGATTTGGCGGTGGCCTGCTCCTATCAACTCGGCCAAGGCACGGATCCGCTGGGTGCCATTTGCGAGATGGTCGCGGGCTTCGCCACACGGCTGCCGCTGGAGGCCGAAGAGGTCGCGCTTCTGCCCAGTCTGATCCGCCTGCGCCATGCCACCACCTTGGCAATCGGCGCCTCCCGCGCGCGGCGCTATCCTGAGAATGCCCCCTATATCCTGCGCAACGCCGCCGCTTCGCAACGCGGGCTGGCCGCGCTCGACCATGTGGGCGACGCCGCCGCGATCAAATCCCTGCACCATGCTGCGGGAACGGAGTGACCGATGACCATGATCAACGCCTATGACAGCGCCCAAGCCGAGGCCCTCAGCCCCGCAGACCGCGCCCTGATCGACCGCCGCGCCAAAGCGCTCGGCCCCGCCTACCGGCTGTTCTACGACCAGCCGCTGCATATCACGCGCAGCGAGGGTGTCTGGCTTTGGGATAAGGACGGGCGCAGATATCTCGATGCTTACAACAACGTCGCATCGGTCGGCCATTGCCACCCCCGCGTGGTCGAGGCGATCACCCAGCAGTTGGGCGTGCTGAACACCCACACCCGCTATCTACATGAAAACGTTGTCACTTACGCCGAACGGCTGCTCGCTACCATGCCCGAGGCGCTTGGTCATGTCATGTTCACCTGCACCGGGTCCGAGGCGAATGACATCGCCCTGCGCATCGCCCGCAGCTATACCCGGCGCGAGGGCGTCATCGTGACCCGGCTTGCCTATCACGGGCTGACCGAAGCGGTGGCCGAACTCTCCCCCTCTCTGGGCGAATTCACCCCGCGCAGCCCGCGCATCCGGCTGATCGACGCGCCCGACACGCTGCGCATCCCCGAGGCGCAGCAGGGCGCTAAACTCGCCGCCGATCTGGGCCAAGCGATTGCCGAGATGCGCGCCGATGGGATCGAGCCTGCGGCCTTCATCGTCGATACGATCTTTTCCAGTGACGGGCTGCATCCCGATCCGGCGGGGTTCCTGCAACCAGCTGTCGATCTGATCCGCGCCGAAGGGGGGCTTTTCATCGCTGACGAAGTGCAGCCCGGCTTTGCCCGCACCGGCGATGCCTTCTGGGGGTTCGAGCGCCACGGGCTGGTGCCTGACATGGTCACGATGGGCAAGCCGATGGGCAATGGCTTCCCCCTTTCCGGCACCGCGATGCGGCCAGAGCTGGTGCAAGAATTTGGCGAAAAGGCGCGGTATTTCAACACCTTTGGCGGCAATCCCGTGGCCGCCGCCGCGGGCATGGCGGTGCTCGACGTGATCGCGGATGAGGGATTGCAGGACAATGGCACAGCCGTTGGCGGCTACCTCAAGAGCGGCTTGCAAGACATCGCGAGCCGCTACCCCGAGATCGGCCATGTGCGCGGCGCGGGGCTGTTTCTGGCGGTCGAATGCGTCACCGCGCGCGAGACCAACGCCCCCGATGCCGCCCGCGCCAAATTCGTGGTCAACCATCTGCGCCAGAATGGCGTCTTGATCAGCGCCACCGGGCCGGGGGCCAATGTGCTGAAAATCCGCCCCCCGCTTGTCTTGCAGCAGGCCGAGGCGACCCTGTTCCTCGACGCGACAGAAGCCGCCTTCGCCGCCGCGCGGGCCGAGGGGGGTTAACCCTGCGGCCCTACTGCGCCTCGCGCAGAGACCGCTCCCGCGCGCGGGCCTCGGTCAGCCATTCCGGGTCCATCTGCGGGACCGATGTCAGCAGCCGCTTGGTATAGGCCTGCTTTGGATCGCCGAAGATCTCATCACGCCCGCCCTGCTCCACGATCTGGCCATTCTTAAGCACGATCACCTTATGGGCAATCGCCTCAACCGTGGCCAAGTCATGGGTGATGAACATGAAGGTCAGGTCCAGCTCGGTCTGCAAACGCACCAAAAGCCGCAGGATCCCTTCGGCCACCAATTGGTCCAGCGCGCTGGTGACCTCGTCACAGATGATGAACTCCGGCTCGGCTGCCAGCGCCCGCGCGATGCCCACGCGCTGCTTCTGCCCGCCCGAGAGTTCGCTGGGTTTGCGGTCAAGGAAAGCGCGGTCGAGGTCGACCAGATCCATCAGTTCCGCCACCCGCGCCTGAAGCTCTTGCCCCCTGCGGCCCGTGAACTTGCGCACCGGGCGGGCCAAAATCTCGCGGATACTGTGGCGCGGGTTCAGCGAGGTATCCGCCGATTGATAGATCATCTGGATATTGCGCAGCGTCTCAGCCCCGCGTTTGGCCAGTTGCGGCTCAAGCGGCGCGTCGTTCCAGAAAAACTGCCCGGCGACGGGGGGCAACAGCCCTGCGATGACCCGGGCGAGGGTTGATTTACCCGACCCGCTTTCTCCGACGACGGCAGTGGTCTGGCCGCGCGGAAAGGTGAAGTTGAGGTTGTCCAGCACCGTCATCGGCCCATAGGCCGCCGAAACCCCCTCGCAGCGGATCAGCGCCGGAGCCTCCCCCGCCTTAGCGTCCGGGCGGCGGAAGGAGCGCACGGCCCAGAGCGAGCGGGTATAGTCCTCTTGCGGGGCGTCGAGCATGGTCTTGGTCGGCGCGGTCTCCACCGCCGCGCCATCCTTCATCACGCAGATGCGGTCGGCCATCTGGCTCACCACCGCCAGATCATGGGTGATATAGATCGCCGCCGTGTCATATTGCTCGACGATATCGCGGATCGCGCCCAGCACTTCGATCTGGGTGGTCACGTCCAAAGCGGTCGTCGGCTCGTCAAAGATGATCAGGTCGGGGCGACAGGCCATGGCCATCGCCGTCATCGCCCGCTGCAACTGGCCGCCCGACACTTGGTGCGGGTAGCGAAAGCCGATCTCTTCGGGGTTGGGCAATTGCATCTGACGGTAGAGCGCGACGGCGTCCTGCTCTGCCGCCGCGCGGCCCGAGACACCGTGTAGACGCGGCGCTTCGGTATATTGGTCGATCAGCGTCTTGGCGGGGTTAAAGCTTGCCGCCGCAGACTGGGCGACATAGGCGATGCGCTTGCCATGCAACCGGCGCAATTGCCCGCGCCCCATGCCGATCAATTCGGTGCCGTCGAATTCGACGCTGCCCCCGGCAAAGCGCACCCCGTCGCGGACATAGCCCATCGCCGCCAAGCCAGCGGAGCTTTTGCCCGCCCCGCTCTCGCCGACAAGACCCAGCACTTCACCCCGGTCCAGTTCCAGATCGAGCCCTTTGATGATCACATTGGGCCGCGCGCGGCTGCCTGCCTCAAGCCGGAGACCGCGAATGTTCAGAAGATTTCCCATAAGCTTGGCCCCTGCTTGGTTAACTTTTCAGACCGCTGGCGCGGTGCAGCATCCAATCGACGATCAGGTTGATCGCAACGGTCAACAAGGCGATGGCGGCCGCCGGGATCAGCGGCGTGATATCGCCAAAGCTGATCAGGGTGGCGTTCTCCTTTACCATCGATCCCCAATCCGCCGTGGGCGGCTGAATCCCGATGCCAAGAAAGGACAGCGCCGCGATAAAGAGAAACACAAAGCAAAAGCGCACGCCAAATTCAGCGATCAGGGTGGACCAAATGTTGGGCAATATCTCGCGCCGCAGCAGCCACGGCGTGCGCTCTCCGCGCAGCTTGGCGGCCTCGACAAAATCAAGCCCGACGACATTCATCGCCGCCGCGCGCGACAGGCGATAGACCGGCGCCACATAGATCACCGCGATCACCCCGACCATATTGGGGATCGAGGGGCCGACAATGGCCAAGAGCATCAGCGCCAAGATCAGCGGCGGCACGGCCATCAACACATCGACGAGCCGCGACAGGACTTCATCCAGCCAGCCGCCTTTGAGCGCGGCCAGCATCCCCAGCGTGGCCCCGACCGAAAAGGAAATGGCCGTGGTCAGCAGCGCCAGCCCAACCGTATTGCGCGCGCCAAAGATCATGCGTGACAGCATATCGCGGCCCAGATTGTCGGTGCCGAGCGGATGCGCGCCACTCCACGGCAGATAGGCGTCGCCCACCACCTCCGTCTCGCCATAGGGCGCGATCCACGGGGCGAAAAGTCCGGTGATCGCCACGAGGACCAGCACCACCATGCCAAAGATCGCCGAAGGAGGCGCGGATTTCAGCAAAGATTTCATCGTTATCTCCCGTGCCGCAGACGCGGGTTGGACATGATCGAGATGATGTCGGCCAGAACGTTCAGCGTGATATAGACAGCGGCAAAGAACAGCCCCACCGCCTGCACCACCGGGAAATCCCGGCTGGAAACCGCATCGACCAGTAACTGGCCCAGACCGGGGTAGGAAAAGACGACCTCAACCACCACCACGCCGACCACCAGATAGGCAAGGTTCAGCGCCACCACATTGACGATCGGCGCCAGCGCGTTGGGCAGCGCGTGTTGCAGAATGATGCGCCAGCGCGGCACGCCCTTGAGGCGGGCCATCTCGATATAGGGCGAGGCCAGCACGTTGATGATGGCCGCCCGCGTCATCCGCATCATATGCGCCACGACCACAAGAATAAGCGTCAGCGCGGGCAGAAAGCTGCGATAGAGCGCGTCCCACAGCCCCGTGGCGCTGTCGATCCGTGCCAGCGTCGGAAAGACGCCCGCCTTGATCGACAGAAACAGGATCAGGACATAGCCTACGAAAAACTCGGGCATGGAGATGGCGGAAAGCGCGGTCAGGTTGACGCCGCGGTCAAACAGCGTGTTGCGCCACAGCGCCGCCAGCAGCCCAAGGATCACCGCCAGCGGGGCGGCGATAACGGCGGCATAGACGGCCAGAAACATGGTATTGGCAAGCCGCGGGCCCAAAAGCTCAGACACCTCGCGCCCCGAAGCCAAAGAGGTGCCGAAATCACCGCGCAGCACACCGCCAAGCCAATCGAAATACCGAAGATGCGCAGGCTGATCGAGGCCAAGCTCGGCGCGAAAGGCCGCGAGGGTCGATTCAGTCGCCGATTGGCCAAGGATCTGCTGCGCCAGATCACCGGGCAAAAGTTCGATGCCAACGAACATGAGGGCGGATACGACAAAGAGGGTCAGAATGCCGAGGGACACTCGGCCGATAACAAGCTTCTGAAGCCGGGACATTTTAAGGTTTTCTCCGGCCCGGGGCGGGCCATTGGTGCGGGAAACGGACGGCCCTTGGGGGCCGCCCGCGTGAAGCTGTGGCTTAGGACATCCACCAGCGTTCGATGAAGCGCTGGCTGTCGAGATCCCACATCTCGGACACTTCCTCGGGCATCTGAACGCTTTCGCTCATGGCCGAGACATATTGACCAAAGGCCGGGATCAGCGCGCCGCCCTGCTCTTTCACGATCTTCTGCATCTCGCCGTACATCTCGGCGCGGCGGGTCTGGTCCAGCTCAGGCCGGGCCTGCAACAGCAGCTCATTGAAGCGCTCGTTGTCCCATTTGGTCTCGTTCCACTCCGCATCGGCGGCATAGCCGGTCGAGAACATGAGGTCAGGCGTCGGACGGCCACCCCAATAGGAACAGCAGAAGGGCTTTTGCAGCCAGACGTTCGACCAATAGCCGTCATCCGGCTCGCGCTTCACTTCGATGTTCAAGCCAGCAGGCCGCGCGCTTTCGGCAAAGAGCACAGAGGCATCCACCGCCCCGTTGAACGCTGCATCCGAGGTCGAGAGCGTCACGTCGAGGCTTTCCAGCCCCGCCTGTTTCAGATGGTACTTCGCCCGCTCCGGATCATAGGTGATCTGCTCCAGATCGTCGTTGTAATAGGGCATGGAGCGCGAGATTGGTTGGTCGTTGCCCACGGTGCCATAGCCACGCAGAACCTTTTCGATCATGTCTTCGCGGTTGATGCCGTATTTCAGCGCCATCCGCACGTTCAGATCATCGAAGGGCGCCGTGTTGGTCTGCATCGGCATGATGTAATGCAGCGTGCCGTCTTGGGTGTGGATCTTCACGTTGGGCGCGCGGCCCAGAAGGTTGATGGTTTTGAGGTCGGGCCGGTCGATCAGGTCGACCTCACCGGTCATCAGCGCGTTCATCCGGGCCGCCGGGTCGCCGACTTTCAGGATCACGACCTTGTCGAAATGCGCGCGGCCTTCTTTCCAGTAGTCATCGCGGCGCGAGAGTTCGACCCGCACGCCCGGCTCGAAGACATCGATCACATAGCCGCCGGTGCCGATGCGGCTGTTGGGGTCAATCGTGCCATCGCCCGTGTCTTGGCGAATGCCGAGGTGGTAATCATTGAAGATGAACGGGAAGTCCGCGTTGCCCGCGGCCAGTTCAAAGATCACGACCTTATCGCCATCGGCGCGGATATCGGTGATCTGCTCAAGCAGCGGTTTGATACCGGATTTGGACTCGGGCCCCATGTGGTGACGGATCGAAGCGATCACGTCATTCGCCGTGGCCGTCTTGCCGTCCGAGAATTGCGCATTGTCGCGCAGGCGGAAGGTCCATGTGGCCGCATCGCTGCTGGCCTCAAAGCTCTCGGCAAGGTCGGGCTGGGCGGTGCCATCGGGGGCGATTTCGGTCAATGTGTTGAAGACCGCATAGCCGCTGGCGAACATGAAGTCATTGTTGAAGGTCGCAGGATCAAGGCTGTCGGAAGTGGAGCCTTGGGTAAAGCCCACCCGCAGGGTGCCGCCCTTCTTGGGTTGCGCCTGTGCCCGCGCTCCGCGTGGCAGGATCAGCCCTGCCCCCACGGCGGCGGCGGTCCCGGCTAGAAAGCTGCGACGGCTCGGGCCGGTTTGACGGTTTGTGAAATTGGTCATTGTATCCCCCTTTGTTTGTTTTCTTGCTCGAACGCTCTGACAAAGCGCTCGGCGTCTTGCAGCGGTGCCGCGTCATTGGCCGCCGCACTCGCACTGGCATGGGCGCTTTGCCCAGCCGCAGGCGCTGTCGAAACACGCGGCCAAAGGATGGCGCGCGCCCCTCTGCGCTGCGATCCGTCGCGGCATTTCGCCCGCCGCAACGATCTTGGCCATAGGCATAGCCGGTTCCGACACCGGGGTATAGATACCCCGGTCGCCTGTCGCGAAGTTACGTTACGGCTAGTGATGTTTTACGGGAAGATCAAGATGTTGAGGGGTGGCGGGTGGGGCAGCTCAGCCGCCACCCCCTGCTGCGTGCCCTGAAAACCTTTGGTTGGTCGGCGCATAAAGCCGCCGCAAAATTCCTTTGGCTTTGGTCGTCTGCGCACCCCAGGCAGTGTCGACAGCCTCGCAAATGCCAGTGACTGTAAGGTTCGTCGCGCGGGCGGTCGATGGTCACCCTGCGCCCGCCGACGGCATAGCCTCCGAAATGCGCGGGCTTCGCGCCGCGCCCGGGTGCAGAAACAGGCGCTCCAAGGATGCGCCCCCAATCCACGCCTCCGACGAAAATTAACCGAGCGGGCCGCGGGGGGTGAGGTTGACCGTTACAGAAACCTTTCGGGTAACCGCCGGTTATCCCCCTGCGATCCGGCTCAAAGGAATAATGTGATGACGCCCCGCAAAGCTACGCCGCATGGTGCCAAAGGCGTGGACAATCCAATTGGTTTGAAAATTTTAATCCCCCTCGCTGCCCTGAGCCTGCTCGCCGCTTGCGACGACCTGCGGTTCCCTCGGGATGTGGAAGAAACCCTCGAAACCGTTCTTTCCGAGCAGAAAATGACCGTGGCGGTATCGGAAAACCCGC
>NZ_SZNL01000031.1:0-6343 GCF_005068605.1 Sulfitobacter sp. 15WGC
TCATGTTCGGTAGGCTTAAGGATTGGAGGCGTGTCGCGACCCGTTATGACCGTTGCCCTAAGGTGTTTCTCTCTGCCATCGCGCTCGCGGCTCTCGTCATTTATTGGTTATGAATCCTGACCCTAAGGGCCAGATGACCTTCGTAATGCGCGCCTTCCATTAAAAGCGCGGCGGTAAGTGCTTCATCCCCCAAGGAGGGCAGCCCCTCGACACCGGAACTGCGCAGAGCGTTCATCAACGATCCCCATTTGGTCATCAAGAACGCCGAGATATGCGGTAGGATGGCAAAGGATACGGCGGCCATGTGCATTGGCTTTACCGCCCAAGCCGTGTTGGTGATCAGGCTGACAGAAACAAAGACCAAGACCGGCGCAGCCGCGGCAACGGGGATCAGGCCCGCAAGAAAGGACAGAAGCCCGGCAAAGGCGGCAGCGGCGATGACGATGGCGACACCGATGATATAGCCCGCATGTGCGTCGAGCCGCTTATAGGCGGGATGACCAATGTAGACAGTCGTTGGAAAGGGCGAACCAAAGAGCGCACCCAGCATCGTGCCCGCGCCATCGGTGACCTGACACAGGCCAACCGGATAGTGATCCCCTGCCGCTTCGGCAGATTCCACGTTGTTCATCGTCTCGATGAAGTTGTAGATCTGCACCGGGATCAGCACGAGGAAAAGTTCGGGGTTCGCAAACAGATATTGCAGGCCGGCAAACAGGTCGCCGATATAAGGAACCGGCGGGTAAAACCCGATCCCGCTGACGTCCACTTTGGACTCTCCCAAGGCGAAAGCGATTATCGTACCGGCGGCGATTGCGACCAGACCGGCAGGCAGGTTGCCGGGAAGGCGAAAGCGTCCGATCAATCCCCAAAGAATGAACAACAGGGAGGTGAACGCGATAATCGGGCTTTCAAAGATCTGCGCCAAGGGTACAGAGCCGATAAACACCAAGGCAATGCCGCATAGGGTGCCCAACATGCCCGCACGCGGCGTGATCTCTTTCAACCATGGCCCAACGATGGCCCCGAGTGCTGCCACGATACCACCCATAAAGCCCGCGCCGATGCCGACTTGCCATGCCAGCAAGGGATCGTCCGTGGCCCAGTAAATTGGCCCGATGACCCCGAAAAGATAGACGAACATCACGGGTGTCGAGATGCCGTAGGGCAGGGCGGTCACGTCTTTGTCCTGTCGATTGGCCGCCCATTTGGCCATATAGGTATAGACCGCCACACCGGCCAAAATGGCGATGGCGGCGCCGGGTACGATGCGGCCAAAAACGATCTCGGGCGGCATCTGAAACACGAATTGGCAAACCCCGGTCAGGATCAGCAAGTTCACTAGGTTATCGGTAAATAACGCCCAGAAAGCGTTGAAATCGCTGCGTGCAAACAGCTTGTAGTTATACGTCCTCACGTCCATGACGGTCTCCTCCACTGATAGGGCGGAACGCCTCTGGCCCGATTAGGCCAGTCTCCCCGTTCGGCCCAGATATGTGCGCCCCGGGGGCGCTTCTATTACCCCGATCGGGACGGTTGCGGCAGTTTCAGTGGTCAATTCAGCGATCACTTCGGCAGCTACGAAAGCTGCAGTGACGCTGGGCCGCTTGTCGCGGCTACCGCATGCCCCGATGGGGCAATTCAAATGTTCGATTGTTTGGCCGTCGCAATGCGTGCGGACCCAGTTTTTAAACTTCGCGCGCTTGGTGGCCGAGCCGATCATGCCCACATATAAGGCATCGCCGCGTTGCAAGGCGGCAGATGCCAATAAAAAGTCTAACCCGTGATCATGGGTCAGCACGATAAAGGCACTGCCCGCCGGTGCGTTCCAGATCTCGGCCTCCGGCAGCACGCTGATACGGGTCTCTACCGCAGCCGTGTTATATGCGATCTCCTCTGGCCGGGGATCAACTAGGATACATTTGACGGGCAAATGCTGGAACAGGTCGGCCAATGCGCGCCCGACATGACCGGCCCCCATGACGTAGACATGAGGCAGTGCCGCCTCTGTCTGGCGCGCGCGTTCTGCTGCGGCGCGCTTGTCCGAGGGCCGCATCCGCATCAAGCGGATTTCGACCCGTCCCCCACAGCATTGGCCGATCTCGGGGCCAAGCGGCACGTCCATCTCTCGCTCCAAGTCTCCGCTCTGCAACATGTCCTTTGCAGCTTGGATCGCCATGAATTCCAGCTGGCCGCCGCCGATCGTCCCCCCAAGCGCTTGGTCAGAGACAAACATCTCCGTGCCCTCGTTTCGGGGCGAAGAGCCACGCACACGGGTCAGCGCGACGCGGATGACCGAGGAATGTGTCGCGAGGAATTCTGTCAGAGAGGTGGGGGTATTCGACATGGTTCACACCATGGCCTGCAGCCGCGTCACGGCCAGCAACACGCGTTCCGGCGTGGCCGGAGCATCAAGACGTGGACACACGCGGTAGTCGGCGACCGAAGCGACGGCCATCGAGAGCGCTTCGAAGACCGAAACCCCAAGCATGAAGGGCGGCTCTCCTACGGCCTTGGAGCGCTTTACGGTCAATTCGCGGTTCTCCGACCAGTCGGCAAGGTTCACGTTGAATATGCGGGGGCGGTCCGAGGCGAGGGGGATTTTGTAGGTGGAGGGCGCATGGGTCCGCAGCCGTCCGGCATCGTCCCACCATAATTCCTCGGTCGTAAGCCATCCCATGCCTTGGATGAAGGCACCCTCTACCTGTCCCCGGTCCAGAGCCGGATTGAGCGAGCGGCCCACGTCATGCAGAATGTCCGTGCGCTCAACCCGATATTCGCCCGTCAGCGTATCTATTGTCACCTCAGAGCATGCCGCGCCATAGGCGTAGTAGTAGAATGGGCGCCCCTGTCCCTTGCTGCGGTCCCAGTGGATTTTGGGTGTTTTGTAGAATCCCGCCGCCGAAAGCTGCACGCGGGCGAGATAGGCCTGTTTGATGAATGCATCAAATGTCAGGATATCCTTCCCGATGAACACTTTGTTTGCGTGGAAAGTCACCTCTTCTGCGGAAACATCCCAAGTTGACGATGCAAACGCGACGAGCCGCGCTTAGATCTGCTCTACTGCATTGAGCGCGGCCATCCCGTTTAGGTCGGTTCCGCTGGAGGCCGCAGTCGCTGATGTGTTCGGCACTTTCTCCGTGGTGGTCTTGGTGATCTTGATCCGTTCGAAGTCGACCTGAAATGCCTCGGCGACAATCTGTGCCACCTTGGTGTTCAGCCCCTGACCCATCTCGGTGCCGCCATGGTTCAGGTGGATCGACCCGTCGTTATAGACATGCACGAGCGCGCCGGCCTGATTGTACCACGTCGCCGTAAAGGAAATTCCGAACTTGACCGGGGTCAGCGCTATCCCCTTTTTGAGCACCGGCGAGGTCTCATTGTAAGCCATGATCTCCTTGCGCCGCTGGCGGTAGTCGGAGGTGTTCTCCAACTCCCCGACAAGCCGTTCGAGAATGCTGTCTTCGACTTTCTGGTGATAGGGCGTTAGGTCGCGCCCCGCGCCGCCATAGAAGTTGGCCTTGCGTACATCCAGTGGATCCTGACCGGTGGCATAGGCGATTTCTTCGATGATGCGTTCCGCTGCCACCACCCCCTGCGGGCCGCCAAAGCCGCGAAAGGCCGTGTTGGAGACGGTGTTTGTTTTCATCGGGTGGCTTTCAAGCCGAACATTCGGGTAGAAATAGGCGTTATCGGCGTGAAACAGGGCGCGGTCGGTCACTGGCCCCGAGAGATCGGCGGAAAAACCGCAGCGTGCAGCAAAGCTGCCGCTCACCGCTTCGATGCGTCCTGCCGCGTCGAAAGAAACGTCATAATAGATCACGAAGTCATGACGTTTCCCCGTCGCCGTCATGTCTTGGTCCCGGTCGGGGCGAATTTTCACGGCGCGATTCCACTTTTTCGCGGCCATCGCGGCGACGGCGCAGAACAGGTTCATCTGGCTTTCTTTGCCGCCGAACCCACCGCCCATGCGGCGCAAGTTCACCACTACGGCATTCGAGGGCACACCGAGCACCTGCGCCACCATATGCTGCGCTTCGGAGGGGTGCTGCGTGGAGGAATGCACGACGATATCGTCGTCCTCCCCGGGAATGGCCAAGGCGATATGCCCTTCAAGATACATGTGATCCTGTCCGCCGACCGTGATCCTGCCTTTGATCCGATTGCTTGCAGATTCCATTGCCCTATCGACATCGCCCCGTTCCAGTTTCAGCGGAGCGGTGACATGCGGGTATCCCGCCTGCTGCGCCTGAATGGGATCAAGCGCATGGGGCAGCCCATCGTAACTGATTTTGGCTTTTTCCGCGGCACGCCGCGCAATGTCGCGTGTCTTCGCGATCACCGCGAACAACGGTTGACCATGGAATTGGATCAGATCGGTGGGGAAAACCGGCTCATCATTCAGCCCGGTCGGGCTCAGGTCGTTGACACCCGGCACATCGTCGGCCGTCAAAACGCCGATCACACCGGAGGTCGCGAGGACTTCGGTATAATCAATGCCCAAAAGCGTCGCATGGGCAACATCCGAGACACCCAAATAGGCGTGGAGCGTTCCCTCGGGCAGGGCAATATCGTCGGTGTAATCCGCCGCGCCTGTCACATGTTTGGACGCGCTGTCGTGAATGCGATCGCTGTGGGCGGTGCCGGTGATGGAAACGTTGTCTTTCATCTGTCGTCTCCTTTCATTAAGCGTTGATAAGTTGAACGGGAGCGGCGCTCTGCGCATCCTGTTCAAGATAGAACCGGCGCAGCAGGTTCTGCGCCGTGAGCTTTCGATACCGCGAAGAGGCGCGCCAATCGGTGAGCGGTTCGAAATCCTCGGCCAGCGCTGCTGCCGCGGCCTCAAAGATCTCGCGCGTCCAGCGCTGACCGTTCAGCGCAGTTTCCGCGGCCTTCGCACGTTTAGGCGTTGCCGCCATGCCGCCAAAGGTAATGCGGGCATTGCTGATCACGCTTTCGGTAACTGTCATATGGATGCCCACGGCCACCGATGAGATATCCTCGTCACGCCGTTTTGATATTTTGTAGGCGGCGTTCAAATCGTCGGAGCCGGGCAGGGGAACCTGAATGCTTTCGACAAATTCCGCCGCTGCGCGATCCTGCTTGCCATAGTCGATGAAAAACTTCTCCAGGGGCATGTTGCGACGGGCATCGCCGTGCCGCAGCGTGATCTGGGCCCCAAGCGCAATCAGGACGGGCGGGGTATCGCCAATCGGAGAGCCATTCGCGATGTTGCCCCCAACCGTGCCCATATTACGCACCTGCCAACCCGCGATACGGTTCCAATATGGGATAAGATGTGGCAGGTGCTCCGACAGGACGGCCTGACAATCGGTATAGCTAGCGCCAGCCCCGATGATCAGTTGATCCCCCTGTCGTTCGACTGTTTTCAAGGCGTTCAGATGGCCGGTAAAAATCGCAGGTCCGATTTGCCGTAGGAACTTTGTCACCCATAGCCCGACATCGGTAGACCCCGCGACGATGGTGGCGTTCGGATAGCTCAACAGGCAATCGGCCAGATCGTCCACGTCCGCCGGAATGATGCTTAGGTTATCTTCGGGACCAGAGACGATGCGTTTTTTGGAATGAAGCGCCTGCAGGCGCGCTGTTATCTCTTCGCGTTCGGCGTTCAGCAAATCCGACGATGGCGTGCCATAGCGCGACACGGCCACAGCCGCCTGAATAATCGGCTCGTAGCCGGTGCAACGGCAAAGATTGCCTTGCAACGCCGTTTCAACCTCTTGCGACGTTGGTTCGGGCGTCTGCATCCAGAGCGCATAGAGCGACATGACAAATCCGGGCGTGCAAAAGCCACATTGGCTGCCGTGATGGTCGATCATCGCTTCTTGGACGGGGTGCAACCGACCCTCTGGGCCGGAGAGATGCTCGACCGTGACCACATGGCACCCGTGGAGGGAGGCCAGAAAGCGAATGCAGGCATTGATCGGTTCATACACCAAGCCGGCAGTGCCAAGGCGACCCACAAGCACGGTACAAGCGCCGCAATCGCCTTCGGCGCAGCCTTCCTTTGACCCGGTCAGGCGGCGGTCGAGCCGGAGAAAATCGAGAAGGGTTTGGCTGGCTGGTACGTCAGCCAAAGACATCTCTGTGCCGTTAAGGATGAAACGAATGTCGCGTTGATAGTCCACGGGGTGCCTCCCAATCGCCAGTCTGGCTGTGATCGTCGCCGCTACGATAGACACAGTTGTTTAGGTAAAAAAAATCACCTGAAACGCTAAATACTTTCAACAGATCGTTGAAAGTAGATCGGGGCTTGGGCATCCTCATTGGGTGAGGAGGTCACCTATATGTCTTATATCGAAAGCCTGCGCGTTTTCGTTCG
>NZ_SZNL01000031.1:6435-13735 GCF_005068605.1 Sulfitobacter sp. 15WGC
TTAGGTAAAAAAAAATCACCTGAAACGCTAAATACTTTCAACAGATCGTTGAAAGTAGATCGGGGCTTGGGCATCCTCATTGGGTGAGGAGGTCACCTATATGTCTTATATCGAAAGCCTGCGCGTTTTCGTTCGCGTGATGGAACTGGGAAGCATTACTTCCGGTGGCCGGGATCTGAGATTGACCCCTGCCGTTGCAAGCAAGCGTTTGAAAGAGCTTGAAAAACATCTTGGAGTGCGTCTCTTTAATCGGACGACACGTTCAATAACCCCGACAGAAGTAGGCACCGTATTCTACGAAGAAGCCCATGCCATTCTACAGGCCTTGGACAATGCCGAGGCCCGGGTCGCCAGCTTTTCCGACGCCCCGCGGGGCACCCTGCGCATCACGGCCCCACTTGGGGTCGGGCGACGGATAGTTGCGCCCTTGGTGCCCGAGTTTTTTGATACCTATCCCGATACTGAGATTCGGATGCGGCTCTCTGACCGACGGGTGGACATCATGGCCGATGGGCTCGACATCGCGTTCTTCATCGGCGAGCCGAGCGATTCCACGATGAAGCTGCGAAAGTTCGCGGATTGCGATCGGGCCTTGTGCGCCTCGCCCGATTATCTGTCTCGCTCTGGAACGCCAAAGACGCCTGACGATCTTCACGATCAGGCGCACAACTGCCTTCTACTTCGGTATCCGAGGTCACCAGAGTATTACTGGACGCTTCAGACCGATATGGGCCCCCGAAAACTGGAAGTTCGCGGACGGTTCGATGCCGATGACGGTGATGTCTTGACCGATTGGGCGCTGGCCGGGCGCGGGATCATCAACAAACCCCGCTTTGACGTGCGCGAACACCTGAAATCGGGACGGCTGGTCGAAGTATTGCCTCACGCCCCACCAAAACCGACCATTTTTGGCTGTCTCTATCCCCACAAAAAGCTTCAGGATCCGAAGGTCCGTCTCTTCGTTGATCACATCGCGCGAAACAGCAAACGCTTCTTTGCCTGAGGCTTGAGCACATTCATCCTCGGGGTTTGGTCCGCCGCCTGCTGCCTGCATGCCGAAAGCCAAAACAACGCGGAATGCGCAGCGCTACTGACGACGTACTTCGCGCACCCACGCGACAATGCTGCGCCGCGCTTCTTCATCCATCTGTACGGCGTTCGGCGGCGGCATGGCATGGCTCACGCCCGCTTGGAGATAAATCTGCTCAGCATGACGCGCCACGTCGCCCGGTGTCTCAAGGTAGACGCCTTTCGGCGCCCACTGCATATTGCCCCAGACCGGTTCTCGGGCATGGCACATCGAACAGTTGCTGATGACGGTGTCGTAGGCATTTTCGAACCCCTCGGCGGCGGCATAGGTCTGTTCGTATGCCGTCAACGCACGGGCCTCTGCGTCCTCCCAAGTCTCGCCTGTCCGAATGGTAGAGAGCCAAGCGATCAAAATCATCAGCAACACGGTCACTGCCCAAGTCCAATGTGGGCCGGTTCCGGTTTTGTGCATCGTGTTAAAGTAGTGGCGAATGGTGACCCCGGTCAGAAAGATCAGGCTGGCGATAATCCAGCTGAACTCAGTTCCAAAAGCCAACGGATAGTGGTTCGACAACATCAAGAACACCACCGGCAGCGTCAGGTAGTTGTTATGTGTCGAGCGCACCTTGGCGATCTTGCCGTATTTCGCATCAGGCGTCCGTCCCGCCTTGAGGTCTTCGACGACGACCCGCTGGTTGGGCATGATCTGGAAAAACACGTTGGCAGTCATGATCGTCGCTGTGAACGCGCCGAGATGCAGCAGTGCCGCCCGGCCGGTAAAGATCTGGTTGTATCCCCAGGACATGAACACAAGGATCACGAACAAGAGCAGCATCAAAACCGTGGGGTGATCGGCAAGTTTCGATTTGCACATCGCGTCGTATAGCAGCCAACCGATCGTCAAGGAGCCGCCGGAGATCAGGATGCCCTGCCAAAGCGAGAGATCGGCCTTGGTGGGATCGAGCAGAAATAGTTCACCGCCCACCCAGTAGATGATCATCAAAAGCGCCGCGCCGGACAGCCAAGTGCTGTAGCTTTGCCATTTGTGCCAAGTCAGGTGTTCAGGCATCCGGGCGGGCGCCACCAGATATTTGACGGTGTGATAAAAGCCCCCGCCATGCACTTCCCACTCTTCGCCATAGGCGCCTTCGGGCAGGGCGTCGTTTGGCTTCAGCATGAGGTCGAGCGCGATAAAGTAGAACGATGCACCGATCCATGCCATTGCAGTGATCACATGCAGCCAGCGCACGCTGAACGCGATCCAGTCCCACAGAATTGCCAAATCGTACATGGCTTGCCTCCTAAGATTCGAATTTTCCAGCACACTAGGCGAGACTGCTTTGTTCTGGTATCGCGATGAGGGACCAAGCAGCATCAAAAAAGACAGAATAATGTCCTACTTCGATAACATCCGCACCTTCGTGCGCGTCTATGAACTTGGCAGCATGTCTGCCGCGGGACGAGATCTGCGGATATCTCCTGCTGTGACGTCATCTCGGATTTCCCAGTTGGAAGAACGGCTTGGTGTCAGGCTTTTCCAACGGACAACGCGCAGTCTTTCCCCGACCGAGCAGGGAAAGGCTTTCTACCGGGGCGCGACTGAGATCCTCGAAGCCGTCGAAAGCGCCGAGGCGCAGATCGTCAACATCACCGAAAATCTTAAAGGCTCGCTTTATGTGGCGGCGCCCTTGGGTGTCGGGCGTCGATTGATCGCGCCGCAGGTTCCCGACTTCTTGAAGAGTTATCCCGAGGTCAGCGTGCGCTTGCGTTTGACGGACCGCAAGGTGGATCTGACGACCGAAGGACTGGACCTCGCGTTTTTCCTAGGTCAGCCCGAAGACAGCAATCTACGCATTCGGAAGATTGCGGATGTCGAACGGGTGCTCTGTGCCTCGCCAGAGTATATCGTGCGGCGGGGCATGCCCGTCGGTGGAGATGCTTTGGTTTCGGAAGGGCATGAATGCCTTAACCTACGCTTCCCGGGGGCGACCGAATTTCGGTGGTTGCTCAAGACAAAGGACGGCCCCAAACGTTTTCGGGTCTCGGGGCGCTACGAATCTGACGACGGTGACGTGCTCACCGATTGGGCCCTTGCGGGGCATGGTGTCGCGATGAAACCGGTTTTCGAGATTGCGGACCATCTCCGGACCGGCGCTTTGGTCCCGGTCGCGGAAAAGACGCCGCCCGAGCCGATCCAGATGGCCTGCCTGTTCACCCACCGCCGCCGCCAAGACCCGAAAACGCGCCTGTTCATGGAATTCATGGTCGACCGGATCGCCGCGACGATCTAGCCGAGATGCGCCCGCGATGCTTCAGCTGCCGCGATATGTAGAGTAGCCGAAAGGAGAGAGCAGGAGGGGCACATGGTAGTGAGACTGTTCGGACATGCCAAACCGGATGGGGATCACGTTTAGGAAGCGTGGGTCTTCAGGCGGCGTGTCGCTTGCATCCAGATAGGCACCTGCATGGAACAGCAGTTCATATTCGCCCAGCTCGAACGCTGTCTCGGGCAAGATCTGCTCATCCGTGCGCCCGTCGTCGTTTGTCGTCAATGTTTTCAACAAATGCCGATCGGAACCAGTGAGGCGAAACAATTCGATTTTTAAGCCCTTGGCGGGGCAGCCCCGCGCAGTGTCGAGCACATGGGTGGTAAGGTAGCCGGCCATTCAAACTTCTCCTCCGAGGTTAATCGTGTTTACGCAGAATTGGTTTCCGTGACAAATGTCGACGGGCAGAAGGCTCCTTTAATTATTTTTTGAAAAAGCGTCTGGGTTTTTGAGTTTAGGATGTAGAAAGCAAGAAGGAATATCCAAGTGAACCGTTACCCAAGAGATATGACCGGCTATGGTCGTAGCATCCCGGCCGCGCAATGGCCAAACGGTGCAAAAATTGCCGTACAGATCGTACTGAACTATGAAGAGGGCGGCGAGAACAATATCCTGCACGGTGATGCCGCGTCCGAAGCCTTTCTTTCGGAAATTACCGGCGCCGCTCCTTGGCCGGGTCAACGCCACTGGAACATGGAATCGATCTATGAGTACGGCAGCCGCGCAGGCTTCTGGCGGGTTCACGATCTGCTAAAAGATACGCCGATCACCGTCTATGGCGTGACGACTGCCCTGATGCGGGCGCCGCAACAACTCAAGGCGATGAAGGATGCGGGCTGGGAAATTGCCAGCCATGGTCTGAAGTGGATTGAACACAAGGACATGGAGCCGGACGAAGAACGCGCCCAGATCCGCGAGGCAATCCGCCTGCATACCGAAGTGGTGGGGGAGGCCCCGCGCGGTTGGTACACCGGGCGCTGCTCCATGAATACTGTAGACCTTGCCGCCGAGGAAGGTAACTTCGCCTATATCGCTGACAGTTATGCCGATGATCTGCCCTATTGGGTCAGGGCCGGGGGCAAAGACCAGTTGATCGTGCCCTACACGATGGACTGCAATGACATGCGGTTCGCGATCCAAGCGGGCTACACGAATGGTGACCAGTTCGAGAGCTATCTCAAGGACAGTTTCGACATGCTCTATGCCGAAGGGGTCGCGGGCGCGCCGAAGATGCTGTCGATCGGGTTGCACTGCCGTCTTATTGGACGGCCGGGCCGTGCCATGGCTCTGAAGCGGGTTCTGGAGCATTTTGCGACACATGAGGGGGTCTGGTTCGCCACGCGCGAACAGATCGCCGATCACTGGGCCAGCCTGCATCCGCCAGCCAAAGGTATCGTGCCATCTGATATGGACCGGGAAACCTTTGTCGCCGAATTCGGCGGCGTGTTCGAACACAGCCCGTGGATCGCAGAGGGCGCATTCGATCTTGAGCTTGGCGCGACCCATGACAATGCAGCAGGTATTCACAACGCACTAGCGCGGGTATTCCGCAATGCTTCCGAAGAACAGCGTTTGGGGGTTCTGACCGCACACCCCGATTTGGCAGGAAAACTGGCAGCTGCCGGCCGCCTTACTAAGGAGAGCACCCTTGAACAGAAGGGGGCAGGGCTGGATCTGCTGACCGATGAAGAGCGGGAGAGCTTCCAGAAACTCAATAGAGAGTATGTGGAACGGCACGGCTTTCCCTTCATCATTGCAGTGAAGGACAACACGAAATCGAGCATTCTCGAAGCATTTCACCGCCGCATCGGAAATGACCGCGATACCGAGTTCTCCGAAGCCTGCAGGCAGGTGGAACGCATCGCAGAACTGCGCCTGATTGAGAAGTTTGCATCATGAGTAACATTTTGACGGCAAACAAAATCAGTTCTGGAGCCATCGCGGGGTTGGCAGAGCTGATCGACGCGTCGGACATGCCCGACAAGCTGATCAACCAAGGGCGCTGCGGACGTTTCCACGATCGTGCGACATTAGACGTTGATGGTCGGCTCGGGGTCAGCGTCTTTCAATCCGAGTCGTTCTCGATGCCTTTCACAATGGAAATGATGGAACGGCATCCGCTGGGAAGCCAAGCTTTCATGCCGATGCAGGAAGGCGAATATCTTGTCGTGCTGGCGGAAGATAAGGACGGGGCCCCGTTCGCGCCCCGCGCGTTTATTGCCGGATCAGGGCAGGCGGTGAACATCGGGCGGAACGTCTGGCACGGGGTTTTGTGTCCGCTGTCCGATCCGGGGCTGTTCATCGTTGTCGATCGGGTCAGCGACGGCCCAAATCTGGAGGAACACTGGTTCGATGAGCCATTCATCATCGAGCGATAATCAATAAATCGGCAAAGAATAAGGGAGCCGGCCCACGCATCAATAGGGAGAAACAATCACAATGTCTGATGCATCTATCGGAACGCCGGACCAGCTCCGCGATCCAAATTATACCCCGCCGTTAACAAAAGCGGTGCCACTCGGAATTCAGCACGTGCTGGCGATGTTCGTATCGAACGTCACACCGGCGATCATCGTTTGCGGCGCTGCAGGCTTCGGCTTTGGCTCGAACAGCCCTGACTTCCCGCAAATGATCTACATGATTCAGATGTCTATGTTCTTTGCAGGGATTGCGACGCTTTTCCAGTCGGTTGGGCTTGGCCCTGTTGGCGCGCGCCTGCCCATCGTGCAGGGGACATCCTTTGCTTTCATACCGATTATGATCCCGCTCGTCGCGGGCAAAGGCGTCGACGCGATCGCGGTCTTGATGGGTGGGATCGTCGCGGGCGGTCTGTTCCACGCCTTTCTGGGGCTTTTCATCGGTAGGCTGCGATTTGCATTGCCGCCGCTGGTGACCGGCTTGGTCGTGACTATGATTGGTCTGGCGCTGGTCAAGGTCGGCATCCAATACGCAGCGGGCGGCGTGCCGGCAATCGGTACGGAAGAATACGGTTCGGGTCTCAACTGGTTCATGGCCGGAACGGTGATCCTGGTGACGCTTGGGCTGAAATTCTTTACCCGGGGCATGTTGTCCGTATCGGCGGTGCTGATTGGCCTTTTGGTCGGCTATGCGGTCGCCGTTGCACTCGGACAGGTCAATCTGGGTAATGTCGGGCGGGCCGCGAGCTTTGCTCTGCCAAATCCACTTCACTTTGGTCTTGAATTCACCGTTGCGGCCATCGTCGGTTTCTGCGCCATGTCCTTTGTCTCGGCCATCGAGACGGTGGGCGATGTTTCCGGTATCACCATGGGCGGCGCCGGTCGGGAGGCGACGGATCGCGAAATTCAGGGCGCGACCTATGCCGACGGGATCGGCACGGCGATCTCGGGCTTTTTCGGCGCGCTGCCCAATACATCGTTCAGCCAGAACGTCGGCCTGATCGCCATGACGGGTGTGATGAGCCGCATGGTCGTCACCATTGGCGCACTTTTCCTGATCGTATGCGGCCTTGTGCCCAAAATCGGTGCCATAATTTCTTCGATCCCGATCGAAGTGCTGGGCGGGGGCGTCATCGTCATGTTCGGCATGGTGGTGGCGGCGGGCATTTCGATGCTGTCAGATGTGAACTGGAACCGGCGCAACATGGTGATCTTTGCCATCTCGCTGTCGCTCGGCCTGGGTCTGCAGCTTGAGCCGAACGCGCTTCAGTACCTGCCGGGAACTCTGAAGGTCTTGGCGACTTCCGGCATTCTGCCCGCGGCTGTTATTGCCATCGTGCTCAACCTCGCACTGCCCGAGGAGCTTTCAAGCGAATCCACCGAGGAAGTCTCCGGCGGGATGTCCGGGTATGGAAAGGGCTCGCTAAGCAAAACTGACAGTGTCTGACAAACCCTTTGCAGCAGGCGTACTGTTGCGAATGATGAAAAAAGAATGCGGCGCAAACCCTGCGCCGCATTTTTTTGCTA
>NZ_SZNL01000031.1:13831-22331 GCF_005068605.1 Sulfitobacter sp. 15WGC
GGGATGTCCGGGTATGGAAAGGGCTCGCTAAGCAAAACTGACAGTGTCTGACAAACCCTTTGCAGCAGGCGTACTGTTGCGAATGATGAAAAAAGAATGCGGCGCAAACCCTGCGCCGCATTTTTTTTGCTCTAAGACAGTCTTGGATCATGCGGGTAGCTTGCTGGGCGGGATTAGCAGCCCCTATGTGCAATGCGCGACGCCATATCCAGCATCCTTGCAGAGAAACCCCATTCGTTGTCGTACCAGCCAAAGACGCGCAGTTGGCGGTGTTCGATCTCTTGCGTTTCGGGAAGGGCGATCACCAAAGATTCAGGGCGGCCCCGGAAATCGGTGGAAACACAGGGGTCGTCGCAAAGCCCAACCAATGCCGAGCCTGCAAAGGCCTCGCGCAGAAATTCCACGCATGACCCTTCGGGCTGTTCGGCAAGTTGAAGCGTCGCGTCGATAGCCGAGACCGAGATGCAAGGCACGCGAACGGCGGCCACGCTGAGCCGGTCACAAAACTCGGGTAGTATGTTAAATAGCTGATCGGCAGCGCTTGTGGATGTCGGTATCATTGAGACGGCGGCCGCGCGACTTCGTTCCAAACTGGCGCCGGGCTGGTCCACCGTGGGTTGGCTTCCGGTGTAACAGTGAATTGTCGTGACATGCGCACGCGATATGCCAAGCCCAAGATCGATGGTACGCAGCAGTGGCGCGATTGCGTTGGTCGTACAGGAGGCATTGGAAATGATCCGCGCGTCGCCCAGCTCCTGCTCATTGGCGCCGAGGACAACGGTCCGTTCGGCCGCTTTCGATGGACCCGAGATCAGCACGTTTCGCGCGCCGGCATCAATGCCAGCTTTCGCAAACTGTCGCTCCTGAACCTTGCCGGTACACTCCAGCACCACGTCGACGCCGCGCAGGTCCAATGCCCGCAAATCTGGCTCGGGTGAAGGGGATGGTCTTTGCGCCAATCGTCACCTGATTGGCGCCTGTAGTCACGGGAACGCAAAGGGGGCCATAAACACTGTCGTAGCGAAGCAGGTAGATGCAGGTTTCCAGCGGGGCGATGTCGTTGATCCCCACAATCTCCACGTCGGCCCGAGCGTCGTCTTCGAGGATCTGACGCAGCAATGTCCTGCCGATACGGCCAAAGCCATTGATGAAAACCCGTAGTTTGCCGGTCATGGATGCGCTCCGTACAATAAGACAAGGGCGGGCAGCCAAGCCGTCAGAACGCCAGCGCCCAGGGTCGCGACGGTTGTCGGACCTTGTATCTGTTTCTGCAACGCCAATGTGACGAAATACAAGAACCACAGACCTGACCAAGCCAGCCAACACAACCCGAGCCATAGAGCGACGAAGCCTGCCGCTGTCACGATCGCTTGATAGGCTTGGGGCAGGACCGAGAGAGCGACGAAGAGGCTGAACCAGCCAAGTCCCCGACCGTCTGCGCCGGTCAGCCGGTTAACCGCCACCCAAAGGTAGGTCACGCTGAAGAGCAGGGTCAGGGCCACGGTCCGGACATCTTCTGGGGTCATTGCGCGGGTCAGCGATAAGGCAGCCACGGCAGCCGTGATCGCTGCCGTCGCCAGGTTGATGACAACGATCTCCCGATTCGCGATCCGCCCGGACATCCAGAACCCGTTCAGGATCAGAACCGCGCCCACAAAAAGCAGGGACAGAGGCAGAAACATGAAAGCTACCGTCTTGTTGCGCGCGAAAGGCCGCGCCGTTTCTGGCGCGACCCGGAACGTGAGTTATTGGGAGGCTATGGGCTTGGGCTAGAAGTCCACTTCGACCGCGATGCCCTTCTCGACAGCCAGATCGACGACTTTGGCCGCGACAGCAAGATCCTGTAGCCCCACGCCGGTACCGTCGAACAGGGTGATCTGATCCTTCGAGATGCGCCCCGGATGGTCTCCGTTAATCACCGCGCCGAGCTGGGCAACGTCGGTCTCAGTGATGATCCCCTCCGCGATGGCATGCTGCGCCTCGCCGATACTCACGGATTGCGCAACCTCATCGGTGAAAACGGCAGCGCGCCCGAGCAGGGCGGCTTCGACCTCCTGTTTGCCCTTGGTGTCGGTGCCCATGCAGGCGACATGGGTTCCGGGGCTGACATGATCGGCCATCAGCGAGGGCGCAAAGGCGGAGGTGATCGAGATGATGACATCCGCTTCGGTCATGGCGGGCAGGTCGACGGCCTCAAAGGGAACTCCCGCTTCCTGAGCCACCTTTTCGATATTGGGCAGCATCTCCGGGTGATAATTCCAGCCGATCACCTTTTCGAAGTTGCGCTGCTCCAGGGCGGCGCGCAGTTGAAAGGTGGCTTGATGACCTGCGCCGACCATGCCGAGCACGGAGGCGTCTTTGCGCGCGAGGTGCTTGATCGACACAGAGGAGGCCGCCGCCGTGCGCAGGGCGGTCAGCAGGTTGCCACCCACCATGGCCTTGACCTTGCCGCTGTCGGGATCAAACAGGAAGACAGTGGATTGGTGGTTGATCAACCCGCGTTTCTCCAGATTGTTTGGCCAATAGCCACCGGCCTTCAACCCCAAGGTCAAGCCCGCGCGGTCAAATCCGCCTTTGAACCCATAAAGCGCGTCTTCGTGGCCAATCGCTTCGCGAACGACCGGAAAGTTGTAGGCATCGCCGGAGGCCATCGCGGCGAACACCTTTTCGATGGCATCAAAAGCGGCCGCGCGGGTCATGAGGTCGGCAATTTCACGTTCAGGTACGATCAGCATTTTAGTCTCCAAATTCTTCGGGTCAGAGCAGTCCGGGAGGCGGGCCAGCAGCTTTGAGCCGCCGGCTCCGAGCAGATAAGCGCGGTTTGACACCTATCTTGAATGAGAGCGCCCCCTGTGCGGGTCGGGAGAAACCGGGTCAGGGGGGCGCAGGTCTTTGGCGACGACGCAGCCGCCCAGCCGTGAACCGGCTGATCAATAGGCGTGACCGCGTGCCGAGACAGGCCAGAGGCATTCGACCTTGCCGTTGCGCACACCGACATACCAGTCATGCACATTGGCGGTTGGGTCGCAGTGTCCCGGAACCAGCTTCAGCTTGTCGTTCACACGGAGCGCACCGTTCGGATCCATCACGACCCCATGCTCGTCCGAACATTTAACGTACTCGACATCGTCGCGTCCGTAGACCACCGGCAGGCCGCTATCGACGGATTGAGCCTTGAGCCCCGCGTCAACGATCGCTTTGTCTGCCTTTGCATGGCTCATGACGCTTGTGAGGATAAAAAAGGCGTTTTCCCATTCACCTTGGTCGATGCGGTTGCCGTTTTTGTCGAGGATGCGCCCATAGTCCGCGTCCATGAAGGCATAGGAGCCGCACTGCAATTCGTTATACACACCAGAGTTGGACTCGAAATAGTAGGAGCCGGTGCCGCCACCGCCGACGATGTCACACGCCAAACCCTCGGTTTTCAACGTATCGACCGCATCTTTGACCATCGCCACGGCGATATCTATTTTTGCCTTGCGTTCGTCATAGCTGTCGAGGTGCTGCATTGCGCCCTGATAGGCCTGCAGGCCAGCGAACTTAAGACCCTCAGCCGTGTCGATGGCCTTGGCAATCTCAACAACGTCAGAGGTGGAGGTCACACCGCAGCGTCCGGCGCCGCAATCTATCTCGACAAGACATTCGATTTCGGTGCCATGTGTCCGCGCCGCCAACGACAGGTCGGCCACATTGGCAAGATCGTCCACGCAACAGATCGTGCGGGCGCCAAGCTTGGGCAGGCGGGCAAGACGGTCGATCTTGGCAGGATCGCGCACTTGGTTCGAGACGAGGATATCCTTGATGCCACCCCGGGCAAAAACCTCGGCCTCGGAGACTTTCTGGCAGCAGACACCGCAGGCACCGCCGAGCTTTTCCTGAAGCCTTTGCACGTCGACCGACTTGTGCATTTTGCCATGGGTCCGGTGGCGCATGCCATGCGCCTTGGCGTAATCCCCCATCTTCTTGATGTTGCGCTCCAGCGCGTCAAGATCGAGCACAAGGCTCGGGGTTTGAATGTCGGCCTCGTCCATGCCGGGTTTTGCCGGAATATCGTAGCCCACTTCGTATGCGTCGAGATTGGTCATATCTTTCATGTCCGTGCTCCTTAATTTTCAGTCATTTGGGATCAAGCGGCGTTCAGCCATGGCAGCCTGTCGAGGTCGACATTGCCGCCCGTGATGATCAGGCCAACGCGTTTGCCCTTAAACGCTTCCGGGTTTCTGAGAACTGTCGCGAGCGGCACAGCAGAGGATGGCTCCATCACCACGCGCAGATGTTTCCACGTCAGCTTCATCGCCTCTAGGATCTCTTGCTCCGACGCTGTGTAGATCTCGGACACATGGTTCGAGACGAAATGCCAAGTCAGGTCCTTGAGCGGGACCAGAAGCCCATCGGCAATGGTTTTGGGCGCATCGTCGGCAATGATATGGCCCGCCTTGAAGCTGCGGTAAGCGTCGTCTGCCTGTTCAGGTTCGGCGGCGATGATCTGAGTCTCAGGTGCGAGGGTCGCGAGGGTGAGGCAAGTGCCAGAGATCATGCCGCCGCCGCCGATGGGCGCCACCGCCGCGTCAAGACCATCCGTCTGCTCCATGAACTCGCGCGCGCAGGTGCCTTGACCGGCGATCACGCGCGGATCGTTGTAGGGATGGACAAAATCGCCCCCCGTCGCGGCCTGTACCTCGGCAAAGGTCGCTTCGCGGGAACTGGTCGACGGCTCGCATTCGGTAATGACGCCGCCAAAACGGCGCACCGTGTCCTTCTTCGCCTGCGGCGCTGTGCGCGGCATCACCACGTTGCAGGGAATGCCGCGCTTCAAAGCGGCATAAGACAGGCAGGAGGCATGGTTGCCAGAGGAATGGGTCGCGACACCTTTGGCCGCCTGTTCGTCACTCAGCCCGAAGACCGCGTTCGAGGCGCCCCGCACTTTGAAGGCACCGGGCTCCTGAAAATTTTCGCATTTGAAGAACAGCTCGCAACCGGCCAGTTCGTTGAGGTAGTCCGAGGTGCGGACCGGCGTGCGACGGATGTGAGGGCCGATCCGCGCGTGAGCCTCTAGCATGTCCTCGTAAGTGGGGATGTACATCTGAGTGTCCTTCATCACGCAGCGTCCTTCTGCGCTGCCGCAGAATGGCCGCGATAATACTCTTGGGCCGCCGCGACCCCGGAACCGAGTTCGATGTTCAGTCCAAGATCGACCATGCACATCTCTGCCGTCGCAATACCGGAGAGGGCCATGACATCCGTAAGGCTGCCGAGGTGGCCGATCCGAAACACCTTGCCGGCGACCTCCCCAAGGCCCACGCCAAAAGCGACCCCATACCGGTTGGCGGCATGTGTCACGATATCGGTGGCGTTAAAGCCTTCCGGTGTCCGAATGGCGCTGACGGTGTCGGAGTAGACCGAAGGATCGGTGGCGCAAAGATCAAGCCCCCAAGCGCCGACCGCCGCGCGCACGCCCTCAGCAATTCGGTGATGCCGGGCAAACACATTCTCCAGACCCTCGCGCAGCAGCATATCACAGGCCTGGTTCAACCCGTTCAGCAGACCCACCGCAGGCGTGTAGGGATAGGCGTTGTTCGCGTAGCCCTTCGCCATGTCATGCACATCGAAAAAAGTGCGGGGCAGAGTGGCGGTCTTAGTGGCCTCCATCGCCTTGGGTGAGAAGCCAACGATGGCGAGGCCTGCGGGCAGCATGAACCCTTTTTGCGACCCGGTCACGGCAACGTCCACGCCCCATTCGTCGAAGCGGAAATCCATCGAGGCAATCGACGATACCCCATCGATGAACAGCATCGCAGGATGACCCGATGCATCCAGCGCACGGCGCACCGCCGCGATGTCCGATTTCACGCCGGTGGCCGTTTCATTATGTGTGGCAAGGACCGCCTTGATCTCGTGGTTCTTATCCGCGGTCAGAATCTCTTCATAGCGATCCGCCGGAAGCCCCGCGCCCCATGTGGTTTCGACTACTTGCACGGAAAGGCCATGGCGCTGGCACATATCGATCCAACGATGACTGAACATGCCATTGCGCGCCGCAAGCACTTTGTCACCGGGCGACAACGTATTGGTCAGCGCGGTTTCCCACCCCCCCCGTGCCAGTGGACGGGAAAATGAAGACCTCTGCGTTGTCGCTTTTCAGGATCTGCCGAACACCTGCACGCGCGGGATGCAGAATTTGGCCGAACAGCGGTGATCGGTGGTCGATCGTCGGCATGTCGCAGGCCTTGCGCAGGCTTTCGGGGATGTTCGTCGGGCCCGGGATGAAAACGGGATTTTGAAAGCTCATGGACGGTCTCCTTCCGTTGTTGATCTCACAGTAGACGGGGCCGAGGCGGGCTGATACTTTTTTGAAATGAGCTTTCATTTTTTAAATGCTCTGGTTATTCCGAGTTTTGTCAGTGGCTTATATTTTTCATATCGTGAGTTTATCTTTCACATGTGAGCGAAAAGTTCTTATGGATTCTCAAGAAAATGGTTCTGGGGCGGCTCGCAGGGCACGCGGAAGGCCGCGCGGCTGGACGGACAAGACCGCGCAGAACACGATCAAATCGCTCGACCGGGCCATGGAGGTCTTTGAGTATCTGAGCGAAGCACAGGGCAAACCGCTCACCAAGCTGGCGGATGAAATGCGCCAATCGCCAGCGACCGTCTACCGCATCCTTGTAACGCTCGAGGGCAGGGGGCTGGTCGAATTCGATCACGAAGAGCAGGTTTGGTACGTTGGCCCGCGCGCCTTTGTGATCGGCGCGCGTTTCCTTCGGCGCACGAGCCTTGTCGATCGTGCGCGACCCATCATGCGAAAGCTGATGGAAACGACCGGTGAAACAGCCAATATCGGCAAGGGGCAAGAAGATGCGGTTTTGTTTCTGAGCCAGGTGGAAACACATGCGAACATCCGTGCCTTTTTCCCACCCGGCAGCCTGTCGCCAATGCATGCCTCCGGCATCGGTAAGGCGTTGCTCGCCTATATGGAGCCTGAGCGTTTGGACAAGCTTCTGTCGAAGGGGCAGATGACGCGCTTCACCGCCCATACGATCGTTGATCCGGCAGCCCTGCGCCAGAACCTCGAAGCCATTCGGGAAAGCGGTTTTTCAGTCGATAATGAAGAGAGAAACGAGGGCATGCGCTGTATCGCAGCGCCGGTATTCGACATGAATGGCGAAGCTGTCGCGGGGATCTCGATATCGGGGCCGACAAGCAGGGTCGGCGCGTCAGAGGTCGAAGAACTGAGCCGCCCCGTCATCAAGGCGGCTCATGAATTGAGCCTCGCAATCGGAGGCGACGTTACTCGGCCGCAGCCTTAAGCCGCTGATGCTGAGGGTATGACGCAGTTCCGGGACGAAGCGCCATATGCCGGTTTACGTCCTTGTAAAGCAGGTAGCGGAACCGCCCCGGCCCCCCCGCATAGCACGCCTGAGGGCAAAAAGCGCGAAGCCACATATAGTCGCCAGCTTCGACTTCGACCCAGTCATTGTTCAGATTGTAAACCGCTTTGCCCTCCAAAACATAGAGCCCATGCTCCATCACATGTGTCTCAAGGAAAGGGATCACGCCGCCCGGTTCGAAGGTAACAATCGTGACATGCATGTCGTGGCGCAGGTCGGACGGATCGACAAAGCGGGTTGTCGACCATTTGCCATCCGTGCCGGGCATTGGCGTCGGTTCGATATCGTTTTCGTTCAGGACCAATACGTCGGGCATATCCAACCCCGCGACGGCCTCATAGGCCTTGCGCACCCAGTGGAACCGCAAGACTTCGTCTCCTTCGTTTCGCAGGGTCCAGCCGCTTGATGGGGGCAGATACGCATAGCCGCCCGGGCTCAGCTTATAGGACTCGCCACCGACCCGCAAAGTCGCGGTGCCTTCCACCACGAAAAGGATGCCTTCGGCCTCCGGGTCCAGCTCGGCTTTGTCAGAGCCCCCGCCGGGCTGCACTTCCATGATGTATTGAGAAAAAGTCTCGGCAAACCCACTCATTGGCCGCGCGATGACCCAAAGGCGCGTCTCCTCCCAGAAGGGCAGAAAGCTGGTAACGATGTCCCGCATTGTGCCCTTCGGAATGACGGCATAGGCATCCTTGAAGATGGCGCGATCGGTAAGAAGCTGCTCTTGTCCGGGGTGCCCCCCGTGTGGCGCGAAATATTTTGTGCTCATGGATGCTCCAGAAGAAATGGGCTGTTTCCATCAGGATAATCGAAACGGAGAGGGGGCGACCATCGGTAAACTGACGACAGCTCTGTTCGGCGAGATTTGATAATGGGATATCTGTTAATCTGCCAAGCTAATCGCCGCATCAACGCCAGCAGCTTTTCAGCGCGATCTTATGCGGCGTGACCTGCCCCCCACTGGTCCCTCGTTCATGACGAGAGTCTGCGGGTTTGATTTTGATAGTCGTCGGTTTCGGGCTTGGCAAGCGCGCCGGGCGCGGAGCCCTCAAATTGCTCAAGCGTCCGGCGCGCTTCGGCCGGTGTTTTGTTCCCGAGCGATGAGTGCGGCC
>NZ_SZNL01000032.1:0-1134 GCF_005068605.1 Sulfitobacter sp. 15WGC
GCTGCGGCGGTTTTGCGTTTGAGGGGGGGAGGGAGTGATGCCCAATAACGGTCTATTTTCCGCCCTTCACTTGGCGCAATAGTTCGGTAACTCTTTCGCAACTGCGTAGAGAGACTGATATGACGCCCCCCATTGAAAAGGCTGCCCCTTCTTCAGCCGAGTTGGACCCCGCTGCGATGTCTGCGATTCGGAATGTCATGGCTGATGCGGAGGGTGCTCCGGAGCCACGCGCCGGTTCGGGCGCGGCAGAGCCCCCGGTGTCTCCTCGGCGGCCGGGGCGCGTGGCTTTTCCGGACTTGCCGGAGCCGGAAGCCGTAGAAGTTGATATCAGGAAACCATCGCGCCGTCAGCGTGCTGCGAAACGTCCTCCGGCCCGGGCGGTGATCCTCTGCCTCCTGGCGTTGGCGGTGGTTCTACGCCCTTGGTTGGTGTTCGGCGTGCTATTTATCACCGTGTTTATCGTGTTGGGGGTCTTCCTTGCTCTTGGCTATGATGGGTTTTGGCAGCGGGCGATGGCGCTTGGGCGCTGGTATGCCGCGCGGCGGCCCGAGCGTGCGGCGACGCTTCATGCGCGGTTGGATGCTTTCGCGATAAAATGGGACGCTGTGCTTGACCGATTCCCCGAAGGCACGGTTGATGGGTTGTACCTTCCCGACTTTGGCGAGATGGCAGAGGCTGAAGCGCGGCACGACGCGGCGCTTGACCGCCGGTTCGATCGTCTGCGCGACCCGGAAGCCTGAGGCGCGCGCGAAGATGTCTTGAAACTAGGGGGCGGACCCGTTACATCCGCCCAATCGGGCAACAGGGAAAGATGTCATGGCCACCACCAATCCGCTTCAGTTCATCCAGCAGGTTCGCACCGAAGTTGCAAAGGTTGTTTGGCCGACAAAGCGCGAAGTGATGCTGACCACGGTGATGGTCTTTATCCTTGCGGCGCTGACGGCGGTTTTCTTTGCAATTGTCGATATCCTGATCCGCGGCGGCTTGCAGCAGATCCTTGGGATGTTCGGCTGAGCACCGCCCGCATGGGTGATTTTATCTTTACACCCTTGAAACCTGCGTCTGCGCGGGCTATTGCGCAGACCTGACCTGAAAAGGGCGTGCGGCGATTCGAGTTGCGCGCCGATTTTTTGT
>NZ_SZNL01000032.1:1231-20247 GCF_005068605.1 Sulfitobacter sp. 15WGC
GTTCGGCTGAGCACCGCCCGCATGGGTGATTTTATCTTTACACCCTTGAAACCTGCGTCTGCGCGGGCTATTGCGCAGACCTGACCTGAAAAGGGCGTGCGGCGATTCGAGTTGCGCGCCGATTTTTTTGTTCAGATGTTGCGGGGCTTAGCCCCCGTGTTGATTGACGAATTTCATGCCGGGGCAGCCCGCATGGCAAGACAGGGACCAGAGTTCAGATGGCAAAACGGTGGTATTCGGTCAGTGTCCTGTCGAACTTCGAAAAGAAGATCGCCGAGCAGATTCGCGCGTCCGTGGCCGAGCAGGAACTTGAAGACCAGATCGACGAAGTGCTGGTGCCCACCGAAGAGGTGATCGAGGTCCGGCGCGGCAAGAAGGTGACAACCGAGCGTCGCTTCATGCCCGGCTATGTGCTGGTGCATATGGAAATGTCCGACGCGGGCTACCACCTGATCAACTCGATCAACCGCGTCACCGGGTTCCTTGGCCCGCAGGGCCGCCCGATGCCGATGCGCGATGCCGAGGTTCAGGCGATCCTGGGTCGCGTGCAGGAAGGCGAAGAAGCGCCGCGCACGCTGATCCACTTCGAGGTCGGTGAGAAAGTCAAAGTCGCCGATGGTCCGTTTGAGGATTTCGACGGCATGATCGAAGAGGTCGACGACGAGAACCAGCGTCTCAAGGTTTCGGTCTCGATCTTTGGCCGGGAGACCCCGGTCGAATTGGAATTCACTCAGGTCAACAAACAGGTCTGAGTGTGCGGCGGGGTTTGCCTCGCCATCCCGGCACCTGAGGGCGCCGGTCATTGTGGGAGGGACAGGCGCCGCGGCGCCTAGGCCCGGACCACGCAACGAAGAACCCGCGGGGCGCGCCCCAAGGGTGTTGAAAGGAGAAGGCCAATGGCCAAGAAACTCGTCGGTACGATGAAGTTGCAAGTTAAAGCGGGTCAAGCAAACCCGTCCCCGCCCGTGGGTCCCGCCCTCGGTCAGCGCGGCATCAACATCATGGAATTCTGCAAGGCGTTCAACGCCAAGACCGCAGACATGGAGCCGGGCGCACCGTGCCCCACCGTGATCAGCTACTATCAGGACAAGTCCTTCACCATGGACATCAAGACGCCCCCGGCGTCCTACTACCTGAAGAAAGCTGCCAAGGTGAACTCCGGCGCGAAAACGCCGAGCCGCGAGACTGTCGGCACCGTGACCACCAAGCAGCTGCGCGAGATCGCAGAAGCAAAAGCCGCCGACCTGTCCGCGAACGACGTGGAAGCGGCGATGAAAATCATCCTGGGCTCCGCGAAGTCCATGGGCATCGAGGTGAAGTAAGATGGCTAAAATTGGAAAACGCACCCGCGCCGCCCGTGAAGCTTTTGCTGGCAAAGAAGAGATCACCGTTGAAGAAGCGGTAAGCCTCATCAAATCGAACGCCAGCGCGAAGTTCGACGAGACCATCGAGATCGCGATGAACCTCGGTGTTGACCCGCGTCACGCGGACCAGATGGTCCGTGGTGTTGTCGGCCTGCCCAACGGCACCGGCAAAACCATGCGCGTTGCCGTCTTCGCCCGTGGCGCGAAAGCTGAAGAAGCCGAAAAGGCGGGCGCAGATATCGTTGGCGCAGAAGACCTGATGGAAACCGTGCAGTCCGGCAAGATCGACTTTGATCGTTGCATCGCGACACCTGACATGATGCCGATCGTTGGCCGTCTGGGTAAAGTGCTCGGCCCGCGCAACCTGATGCCGAACCCCAAGGTTGGCACCGTGACCATGGACGTCGCCGACGCCGTGAAAGCGGCCAAGGGTGGTGAAGTGCAGTTCAAAGCCGAAAAGGGCGGTGTCGTCCACGCAGGCGTTGGCAAACTGTCCTTCGACGAAGCCAAGCTGGTTGAGAACATCCGTGCCTTCGTCGGCGCCGTGTCCAAAGCCAAGCCGGCGGGTGCCAAAGGCACCTACATGAAAAAGATCAACCTGAGCTCCACAATGGGCCCGGGCGTGTCGGTCGCTGTCGAGAACGCGACTGCCGAGTGATCCCGTGGGGTGGGGGCCAGCCTCCCACCTTACGACCCGAGATTTGGCGGCTTCGGTCGCCAGATACGCAAGGACCAGAAGATCGGTCCGCGCGTCTGTCCGAGACGGAGGGTTTGGGCTTTGGCCTGAATAATTCCTTCCTGAGATGGGAAACCGGAAATTCCTGCCTTCGGGCGGTTTTGGCCGGGACCCTGACATTGGACCCGAATGGGGTGCAGAAGACCGCATCCTGAACTGAGCCGGGGGGCAACCCCCAAATTTGGAGTGAAACTGTGGATAGAGCACAAAAAGAACAGTTGGTCGACGAACTCGGCCAAATCTTTGAAAGCTCTGGCGTCGTTGTGGTTAGCCACTACGTCGGTTTGACAGTTGCCGAAATGCAGGACCTTCGGGCGCGCGCACGCGCAGCCGGCGGGGCCGTGCGTGTTGCCAAAAACAGGCTCGCCAAGATCGCCCTTGAGGGCAAGCCATGCGAAAGCATTGCTGACCTTCTGACGGGTATGACCGTTCTGACCTACTCTGAGGATCCTGTGGCCGCGGCCAAGGTTGCTCAGGAGTTCGCCAAGGAAAACAGCAAGCTTGTTATCCTCGGCGGCGCAATGGGTGAGAACGCGTTGGACGCCGCCGGTGTCGAAGCCGTGTCGAAAATGCCGTCGCGCGAGGAGCTTATCTCCTCCATCGCGGGCATGCTCGGCGCACCTGCTTCGAACATCGCCGGGGCCATTGGCGCACCTGCAAGCAACATCGCATCCATCTTGTCCACCATCGAGGACAAGGCGGCTGCGTAAGGCAAATCGTCAAACTGGCGCACGGGTTGAACACGCGCGTTGGAACACACATATCGTAACGGAAAGAGCTAAACATGGCTGATCTGAAAAAACTGGCAGAAGACATCGTTGGTCTGACCCTGCTTGAAGCACAAGAACTGAAAACCATCCTGAAAGACGAGTACGGCATCGAGCCCGCCGCTGGCGGCGCAGTGATGATGGCCGGCCCTGCTGAAGGCGGCGCTGCCGAAGAAGAAAAGACCGAATTCGACGTCGTTCTGAAGAACGCCGGCGCATCCAAGATCAACGTGATCAAGGAAGTCCGCGGCATCACAGGTCTCGGCCTGAAAGAAGCCAAAGACCTGGTCGAAGCCGGTGGCAAGATCAAAGAAGGCGTCGACAAAGCCGAAGCCGAAGACATCAAAGGCAAGCTGGAAGCAGCTGGCGCCGAAGTCGAGCTGGCCTAAGCCAGAGGTGCGTGTCCTCACGCACCACGCATGAACAAGGGCTGGACGGGAATTTTCCTGTCCAGCCTGACCTGTTTTGACGAATGTTCCCTGCGGGAGCATTTCTCTGGAGAGGTCCAAGGTCGGAAGGGGTGCAGTGGGACGCATTCCAAGAATTGACCCGGATTTTCCGCTCTTATGGGCGCGCACCACGGCCCCGGTGGTTGATGCGCTCGGCGAGAGACACGAAAGGTGACACGACACATGGCACAATCCTTCCTTGGCCAGAAACGTCTGCGTAAATATTACGGCAAGATCCGCGAAGTGCTGGAGATGCCGAACCTCATCGAGGTTCAGAAATCCTCCTATGATTTGTTCCTGAATTCCGGCGACGCCGAGACCCCCACCGATGGTGAGGGGATCACGGGCGTTTTCCAGTCGGTCTTCCCGATCAAGGACTTTAACGAGACTTCGGTACTCGAATACGTCAAGTACGAGCTGGAAAAGCCCAAGTACGACGTTGAGGAATGCCAGCAGCGCGACATGACCTATAGCGCGCCGCTGAAAGTGACCCTGCGCCTCATCGTGTTCGATGTGGACGAGGACACTGGTGCGAAGTCCGTCAAGGACATCAAAGAGCAGGACGTCTTCATGGGCGACATGCCCCTGATGACCCCGAACGGCACCTTTGTCGTCAACGGCACCGAGCGTGTGATCGTCTCCCAGATGCACCGCTCCCCGGGCGTGTTCTTCGACCACGACAAGGGCAAGACCCACTCCTCGGGCAAGCTGCTCTTCGCCTGCCGCATTATCCCCTACCGCGGCTCCTGGCTGGACTTCGAGTTCGACGCCAAGGACATCGTCTATGCCCGCATCGACCGTCGCCGCAAGCTGCCGGTAACGACCCTGCTCTATGCCCTGGGGCTGGACCAAGAAGGCATCATGAATGCCTATTACGACACGATCACCTTCAAGCTGGAGAAGAACAAGGGTTGGGTTGCGCCCTTCTTCCCCGACCGCGTGCGCGGCACCCGTCCGACCTACGATCTGATCGACGCCAACACCGGCGAGATCCTCTTCGAGGCCGGCAAGAAGGTCACCCCCCGTGCCGTCAAGAAGCTGCTCGACGAAGGCAAGGTCAAGGAACTGCTGCTGCCGTTCGACCACATCGTCGGCAAGTTCGTCGCGCGTGACATCATCAACGAGGAAACCGGTGCGATCTACGTCGAGGCCGGTGACGAGCTGACGCTGGAATACGACAAAGACGGCACGCTGATCGGCGGCACCGCGAAGGAGCTGATCGACGCGGGCATCACCGAGATTCCGCTGCTGGACATCGACAACGTCAACGTCGGCCCCTACATGCGCAACACCATGGCGATGGACAAGAACATGAACCGCGACACCGCGCTCATGGACATCTACCGCGTCATGCGCCCGGGCGAGCCGCCCACCGTCGAGGCCGCCTCCGCGCTCTTCGACACGCTGTTCTTCGATAGCGAGCGTTACGACCTCTCGGCCGTGGGCCGCGTGAAGATGAACATGCGTCTGGCGCTCGACAAGCCCGACACGCAGCGCACGCTGGACCGTGACGACATCGTCGCCTGCATCAAGGCGCTGGTGGACCTGCGCGACGGCCGTGGCGACATCGATGACATCGACCACCTCGGCAACCGCCGTGTGCGTTCGGTCGGCGAGCTGATGGAAAACCAGTACCGCGTCGGCCTGCTGCGCATGGAGCGCGCGATCAAAGAGCGGATGTCCTCGGTCGAGATCGACACCGTGATGCCGCAGGACCTGATCAACGCCAAGCCCGCCGCGGCTGCGGTGCGTGAATTCTTCGGCTCCTCGCAGCTGTCGCAGTTCATGGACCAAACCAACCCGCTGTCGGAAGTGACGCACAAGCGTCGTCTTTCGGCGCTTGGGCCGGGCGGTCTGACCCGCGAGCGTGCCGGCTTCGAGGTGCGCGACGTGCACCCGACCCACTATGGCCGGATGTGCCCGATTGAAACGCCGGAAGGTCCGAACATCGGCCTGATCAACTCGCTGGCCACCTTTGCCCGCGTGAACAAATACGGCTTCATCGAAACGCCTTACCGCGTCGTGAAGGACAGCAAGGTCACCGACGAGGTGCACTACATGTCCGCGACCGAGGAAATGCGCCACACCGTTGCGCAGGCGAACGCCAACCTCGACGACGACATGAAGTTCGTGAACGAGATGGTCTCGACCCGTCAGTCCGGCGACTACACGCTGGCACCGACCGAGAACGTGGACCTGATCGACGTCAGCCCGAAGCAGTTGGTCTCGGTCGCCGCCTCGCTGATCCCGTTCCTCGAGAACGACGACGCCAACCGCGCTCTCATGGGCTCGAACATGCAACGTCAGGCCGTACCGCTTCTGCAAGCCGAAGCGCCGCTCGTCGGCACCGGCATCGAAGAAGTCGTGGCACGCGATTCCGGGGCGGCCTACACGGCACGTCGCGCGGGTATCATCGACCAGGTCGATGCGTCGCGTATCGTGATCCGGGCCACCGAGGATCTGGAACTGGGCGACGCGGGTGTGGACATCTACCGCATGCGCAAGTTCCAGCGCTCGAACCAGAACACCTGCATCAACCAGCGTCCGCTGGTGAAAGTGGGCGAGAAGGTCACGAAGGGTCAGGTCATCGCCGATGGTCCGTCGACCGACATGGGGGAACTGGCGCTCGGCAAGAACGTCGTCGTCGCCTTCATGCCGTGGAATGGCTACAACTACGAAGACTCCATCCTGATCTCCGAGCGGATCTCCCGTGACGACGTCTTCACCTCGATCCACATCGAGGAATTCGAAGTCGCCGCGCGTGACACGAAGCTCGGGCCGGAAGAGATCACCCGCGACATCCCCAATGTCGGCGAGGAAGCCCTGCGCAACCTCGACGAAGCAGGCATCGTCTACATCGGTGCGGACGTGGAGCCGGGCGACATCCTCGTCGGCAAGATCACCCCGAAGGGCGAAAGCCCGATGACGCCGGAAGAGAAGCTTCTGCGCGCCATCTTCGGTGAGAAAGCTTCGGACGTGCGCGACACCTCGCTGCGGGTGAAGCCGGGCGACTTCGGCACCGTTGTCGAAGTCCGCGTCTTCAACCGTCACGGCGTCGAGAAAGACGAACGTGCGCTGCAGATCGAGCGTGAGGAAGTCGAACGTCTGGCCCGTGACCGGGACGACGAGCTGGCGATCCTCGACCGCAACATCTACGCGCGTCTCAAGGACATGATCCTCGGCAAGGTTGCCGTGAAAGGCCCGAAAGGCGTGAAGGCGAACAGCCAGATCACCGAGGAACTGCTGGAAACCCTGACCCGCGGTCAGTGGTGGCAGCTGGCCCTCGAGGACGAGGATGACGCGAAGATCGTCGAAGCCCTGAACGAGCAGTACGAGATCCAGAAACGGACCTTGGATGCACGTTTCGAGGACAAGGTCGAGAAGGTCCGCCGTGGCGACGACCTGCCGCCGGGCGTGATGAAGATGGTCAAGGTCTTCGTGGCGGTGAAGCGCAAGCTGCAGCCTGGCGACAAGATGGCCGGTCGTCACGGGAACAAGGGTGTAATTTCGAAAGTGGTGCCGATGGAGGACATGCCGTTCCTCGCCGATGGTACCCCGGTCGACTTCTGCCTCAACCCGCTCGGCGTGCCATCGCGTATGAACGTCGGTCAGATCCTCGAGACGCATATGGGTTGGGCCGCACGCGGTCTGGGCCTGAACGTCGATGAGGCGCTGCAGGAATACCGCCGCTCGGGCGACCTGACGCCGGTGCGTGAAGCGATGCAGCTGGCCTATGGCGAGGATGTCTACGAAGAGGGCATCACCGGCATGGACGAGGACACGCTTCTGGAAGCGGCCGACAACGTACGCCGCGGCGTGCCGATCGCCACACCGGTCTTCGACGGCGCCAAGGAAGCGGATGTGAACGACAGCCTCAAGCGGGCCGGGTTCGACACCTCCGGTCAGTCGGTGCTCTTCGATGGTCGGACAGGCGAGCAGTTCGCGCGCCCCGTGACCGTTGGCGTCAAGTACCTGCTGAAGCTGCACCACCTGGTGGATGACAAGATCCACGCGCGTTCGACCGGGCCGTACTCCCTCGTCACACAGCAGCCGCTGGGTGGTAAGGCGCAGTTTGGTGGCCAGCGCTTCGGGGAGATGGAGGTCTGGGCTCTGGAAGCCTATGGCGCCGCCTACACCCTGCAGGAAATGCTGACCGTCAAGTCGGACGACGTCGCGGGCCGGACCAAGGTCTATGAAAGCATCGTCAAGGGCGAGGATAACTTCGAAGCGGGCATTCCGGAGAGCTTTAACGTTCTCGTCAAGGAAGTGCGCGGCCTCGGCCTGAATATGGAACTCCTGGATGCGGAGGAGGATGAGTGAGGCGGTAAACGGAATTTTTCAAAAATTCCGCCCCGTTTTCTTTGAAAGAAAACGGGGCCGTCCCCTCCTAACGCACCCCTTTCAAGGATTTGAAAATGAACCAGGAACTGACAAACAACCCGTTCAACCCGCTGACGCCGCAAAAAGCGTTTGACGAGATCAAGGTCTCTTTGGCCTCGCCCGAGCGGATCCTGAGCTGGTCCTTCGGTGAGATCAAGAAGCCGGAAACCATCAACTACCGTACGTTCAAGCCCGAGCGTGACGGCCTGTTCTGCGCGCGTATCTTTGGCCCGATCAAAGACTACGAATGCCTCTGCGGCAAATATAAGCGCATGAAGTATCGCGGCGTCGTCTGCGAGAAATGCGGTGTGGAAGTCACGCTGCAAAAGGTCCGCCGTGAGCGTATGGGCCACATCGAACTGGCCTCGCCGGTGGCGCACATCTGGTTCCTCAAGTCGCTGCCCTCGCGCATCGGCCTGATGCTGGACATGACTCTGCGCGATCTGGAGCGCGTGCTCTACTTCGAAAACTACGTCGTGATCGAGCCGGGCCTCACCGATCTTCAATACGGTCAGATGATGACCGAAGAAGAATACATGGACGCGCAAGACGCCTATGGCATGGACGCTTTCACCGCCAACATCGGCGCCGAAGCGATCCGCGAAATGCTGGCGGCGATCGACCTTGAAGCCGAAGCCGAGAACCTGCGCGCCGATCTGAAAGAGGCGACAGGCGAGCTGAAGCCCAAGAAGATTATTAAGCGTCTGAAAGTGGTCGAGAGCTTTCTTGAATCCGGCAACCGTCCGGAGTGGATGGTCATGACCGTGATCCCGGTGATCCCGCCCGAGCTGCGCCCGCTGGTGCCGCTGGACGGTGGCCGCTTCGCGACGTCGGACCTCAATGACCTGTACCGCCGCGTGATCAACCGGAACAACCGTTTGAAGCGCCTGATCGAGCTGCGTGCGCCCGACATCATCGTGCGCAACGAAAAGCGGATGCTGCAGGAATCGGTCGACGCACTCTTCGACAACGGCCGCCGTGGCCGCGTCATCACCGGTGCCAACAAGCGCCCGCTGAAGTCGCTGTCGGACATGCTGAAAGGCAAGCAGGGCCGCTTCCGTCAGAACCTTTTGGGTAAGCGCGTCGACTTCTCAGGTCGTTCGGTCATTGTGACCGGCCCGGAGTTGAAGCTGCACCAATGTGGTCTGCCCAAGAAGATGGCGCTCGAATTGTTCAAGCCGTTCATCTACTCGCGGCTCGAGGCCAAAGGTCTGTCCTCCACCGTGAAGCAGGCCAAGAAGCTGGTCGAGAAGGAGCGCCCCGAGGTTTGGGACATTCTTGATGAGGTGATCCGTGAACACCCCGTCATGCTCAACCGCGCGCCGACGCTGCACCGTCTTGGCATTCAGGCGTTTGAACCCGTCCTGATCGAAGGCAAGGCGATCCAGCTGCACCCGCTGGTCTGCTCGGCCTTCAACGCCGACTTCGACGGCGACCAGATGGCTGTTCACGTTCCGCTTTCGCTGGAAGCCCAGCTGGAAGCGCGTGTTCTGATGATGTCCACGAACAACGTTCTGTCGCCTGCAAACGGCGCGCCGATCATCGTACCGTCGCAGGATATGATCTTGGGTCTCTACTACACGACCCTTGAGCGTGAAGGGATGGTTGGCGAAGGCATGGTCTTCGGCTCCGTCGACGAGGTGCAGCACGCCCTCGACGCCGGTGCGGTTCACCTGCACTCGAAGATCAAGGCGCGGATCAAACAGATCGACGCTGAAGGCAACGAAGTGATGATGCGCTTTGACACGACCCCCGGTCGTATCCGTCTTGGTGCGCTTCTGCCGCTGAACGCCAAAGCACCCTTCGATCTGGTCAACCGTCTGCTGCGCAAGAAAGAAGTGCAGCAGGTCATCGACACCGTCTACCGTTACTGCGGTCAGAAAGAGTCGGTCATCTTCTGTGACCAGATCATGACCATGGGTTTCCGCGAAGCTTTCAAAGCGGGCATCTCCTTCGGCAAAGACGACATGCTGATCCCCGACACCAAATGGCCGCTGGTTGAAGAAACCCGCGAGCAGGTGAAGGACTTTGAACAGCAGTATATGGACGGCCTGATCACTCAGGGCGAAAAGTACAACAAAGTCGTCGATGCATGGTCGAAGTGTAACGACAAGGTGACCGAGGCGATGATGGGCTCCATCTCCGCCGTGACCCACCATGAGAACGGTTCCGAGAAAGAGCCGAACTCGGTCTACATGATGGCCCACTCCGGTGCCCGTGGCTCGGTCACGCAGATGAAACAGCTGGGCGGGATGCGCGGCCTGATGGCGAAGCCGAATGGCGACATCATCGAGACGCCGATCATCTCGAACTTTAAAGAAGGTCTGACCGTTCTCGAGTACTTCAACTCGACCCACGGTGCGCGGAAAGGTCTGTCGGATACCGCTCTGAAAACAGCGAACTCCGGTTACCTGACACGCCGACTGGTGGACGTGGCGCAGGACTGCATCGTGCGCGAGCATGACTGCGGCACCGAAACCGCAATCACCGCCGAAGCGGCTGTCAACGATGGTGAGGTTGTCTCCTCGCTGGCCGAGCGTCTGCTGGGCCGTGTTGCGGCGGATGACATTCTGGTGCCCGGCACCGAGGATGTTCTGGTGCCTGCAGGCACGCTGATCGACGAGCGCATGTCGGATGCCATCGACGAGGCCGGCGTGCAGTCCGCACGGATCCGCAGCCCGCTGACCTGTGATGCCGAAGAGGGCGTCTGCGCCATGTGCTATGGCCGTGACCTCGCGCGCGGCACGCTGGTCAACCAAGGTGAGGCCGTCGGCATCATCGCGGCCCAGTCGATTGGTGAACCCGGTACACAGCTGACGATGCGGACCTTCCACATTGGCGGTGTTGCGCAGGGTGGTCAGCAGTCCTTCCTTGAGGCCAGCCAGTCGGGCAAGGTCGCTTTCGAGAACGCGCAGACGCTTGAAAACAGCGCCGGTGAAGTCCTCGTCATGGGCCGGAACATGAAGCTGTTGATCGTCGATGAGAATGGCGAGGAGCGGGCCAGCCACAAGATCGGCTACGGCACCAAGCTGCACGTCAAAGAAGGCGACGACGTAGCGCGCGGTGACAAGCTGTTCGAATGGGACCCTTACACCCTGCCGATCATTGCCGAGAAACCCGGTACGACCAAATACGTCGACCTGGTGTCGGGCATCGCGGTCAAGGAAGACACCGACGAAGCCACCGGCATGACCCAGAAGATCGTGATCGACTGGCGCGCGGCCCCCAAGGGCAACGAGCTCAAGCCCGAGATCATCTTGGTGGGTGAAGATGGCGAACCGGTCCGCAACGATGCGGGCAACCCGGTGACCTATCCGATGTCGGTGGACGCTGTTCTCTCTGTCGAAGACCAGACGCAGGTTCAGGCCGGTGACATCATCGCGCGTATTCCGCGTGAAGGTGCCAAGACCAAGGACATTACCGGTGGTCTGCCGCGTGTGGCCGAACTCTTTGAGGCGCGTCGCCCCAAGGATCACGCCATCATCGCGGAAATCAACGGCTACGTCCGCTTCGGCAAGGACTACAAGAACAAGCGTCGCATCGCGATCGAAAGCGCGGATGATCCGGACGTGAAGGTTGAATACATGGTGCCCAAGGGGAAACACATCCCCGTGGCCGAAGGCGACTTCGTGCAGAAGGGCGACTACATCATGGATGGCAACCCCGCGCCGCACGACATCCTCGCGATCATGGGTGTCGAGGCCTTGGCCGAGTATATGATTGACGAGGTGCAGGACGTTTACCGCCTGCAGGGTGTGAAGATTAACGACAAACACATCGAAGTCATCGTCCGTCAGATGCTGCAGAAGTGGGAAATCCAAGAAAGCGGCGACACCACGCTGCTGAAGGGTGAACACGTCGACAAGCAGGAGTTCGATCAGGCCAACGAGAAGGCGCTCAAGAAGGGGGGCCGCCCCGCCAAGGGCGAACCGATCCTCTTGGGCATCACCAAGGCGTCGCTGCAAACCCGCAGCTTCATCTCGGCGGCCTCGTTCCAAGAAACCACGCGCGTGCTGACCGAAGCCTCGGTTCAGGGCAAGCGGGACAAGCTGGTCGGTCTGAAAGAGAACGTCATCGTGGGCCGTCTGATCCCCGCCGGGACCGGTGGCGCGACGCAGGCGATGCGCAAAGTGGCGACAGACCGCGACAATGTCGTGATCGAAGCCCGCCGCGAAGAGGCCGAAGCCGCCGCCCGTCTGGCCGCCCCGGAAGCTTCTGTGGAGGACGACATCGTCGGTGGCGATGTGTTCAACACGCCGGTCGGTGACGACGAGAGCCGCGATTGATCGCAGCACCTTATTGAAAAACAAAAGCCCCCGCAGTGACGCTGCGGGGGCTTTTTTATAGGGTGGGCAAATGCCGCGGCCAGACACCGCCCCGGGGGGGGGGGGGGCTGATTTCTGAGGCCAAAGCCTTATATCCGCCACATAGTCCGAATAGGTTTGCAAAAGCTTAACCGTCGTAAGGTGCTTTGATGACGTCCCGCATTCTACATATCGACGACGACCCGATCGTTCTGGAACTGGTCAAGATGATCTTTTCCGACGACAGGTCGCTGAGCTTTGTCTCCTGTCTGAACGCCCGCGATGCGCTGGCGGTGGTCGATGATCTCAAGCCCGACCTGATCATCAGCGATATCTCCATGCCGGATATGGGCGGGTTGGAGCTGGCCCATCGGTTTGGCGAGAATCCGGCCATTGCCGGGACGCCGATCATCTTTCTCAGCGGGCGCACCCGCGATCTTGAGGTCTATGACGCCTTCCGCGATCTGGCGGCCACGGTGATGCAAAAGCCGGTCGAGCCGGGGTTGCTGCGCAGCACGGTGCGCAATCTTCTGGCCAGCCAGCAGCAGCCGGTGGCGCAGGCTTCGAACCAGTAGAGCGCGCCAGTCTGGGCGGCGCGGGCCGCCGTTCTTGACAGCCCCCGTAGCCGCTGCCAGTCATTCGGGGGCGGCAGTGATATAAGCCGCACCATTTTTCCCGGAGCGCTTTCATGTCCCCCAATACCATCGGCGCGCTGCTGATGATCGCCTCGATGGCCTGTTTCACGTTTAACGACACGCTGCTCAAAATGACCGACGGGGCGCTGCCCCTGTTTCAGCTGTTGTTCCTGCGCGGGGTGACGACTTCGGTGCTGATCTTGGCCCTTAGTCGGCAGCTTGGCCGGATCGACTTTCGGCTTCAAGCGCGGGACTGGAAGGTCATCGGCCTGCGCTCGGTGGCCGAGATCGCGGCGGCGTATTTCTTTCTCACCGCGTTGTTCAACATGCCCTTGGCGAATGTGACCGCCATCCTTCAAGTCGTGCCGCTTTCGGTGACGCTCGCGGCAGCGCTGGTGTTCCGGCAGGCCGTAGGCTGGCGGCGTTTGGTCGCCATTGGCATTGGTTTCTGCGGCGTGCTGCTGATCGTCAAGCCGGGGGCAGAAGGGTTCAATATCTGGTCGATCTACGTTCTGATCGCCGTGCTCTGCGTAACGGTCCGTGACCTGTCGACCCGCGCCTTGTCACCGGCAGTGCCCTCAATGACCGTGACCTTGGTGACCGCCCTGTCGGTGATGACGGCAGCGGGTTTGGCGTCGCTGAGCGCGCCTTGGGCCCCGGTGACGCCCTCGGTCGCGGCGCTGATCGGCGGCTCAGGGGTCTTTGTGCTAGGCGGCTATTTCTTCTCGATCCAAGTGATGCGGGTGGGCGATATCGGCTTCATCGCGCCGTTTCGCTACACAGGCCTGCTTTGGGCGCTCTTGCTGGGCTGGGTCGTCTTCGGCGACTGGCCGGGGGCCTTGACCCTCATCGGCGCGGGGATCGTGGTGGCCACGGGGGTCTTCACCCTCTACCGTGAGCGGAAGTTGAAGGTTCAGCCCGAGAAGACGCGCCGCACCTGAGCTTGATCGATAGCGAAACGCTCCTGAAACAGCGCTTCGCCTTCGGCATCCAGCGGGGCCACTTCCACATGCCGCGCCAACCCCTGCCGCGAATCGTTCGAGCCGTTGTGGCTGCGCACGAACATCGCCGCGTCGGGCAGGCTGACGCAGGGCATGAAGCGCGGCAGTTTCTCATGGGCGAAGTTCATAATGGTGAGCGGGCTGCCGCCCTTCACATACATCGCAAGTGCCGCGACGTTGAGCGGGCGGTACACTTCGGCGGCGTGGATGCCCTGCGGGCCGAATTCCGCGATGTAGCCCTTGGGCCAGTCAAAGGCGACGGAGCGCTGGCCTTTCAGCAGACCCGCGCTTTGCGCGACCGTCTGGCGCAGCCGGGCGACGAAGTCGACCGAGACGGCATCATCGTCGTCGTAGCGGAATTGCAGGCAGGGCTCGGCCGGGTTGATCCGCGCGGCGTTCAGCACCTCCTTCATCACCTCCCGATGATTGCGCGGCGGCTCGCGATGAATAACCGCCTGCGGCAGATCGGCCAGCAGCGATTCGAGGCGTCGGGCGTGGCACTCGGGGAACTGGTCGCCGATGACGAAGACGATCGAGAAGTCCGGGTCGGTTTGGGCCTTGAGGCAGGGCAGGGCGACGGTTTCGAGCAGGCGGAAACGTTCTTCGAGCCGGGCCGCGTCATAGAGATAGGCGATCCGTTCCTCGGTGGTCTCGTGGCCGACTTGAAAGCCGCCCAAGGCCGGGTAGGAAAAGCGGCAAAGGCCGATCGCTTGCATGGAGGTTTCCTTCTGTCCTTCGCCGGACTATGGCGAGCGGGGCAGGGGCGTGGCAAGGGTGGAATGTGCCACCCGGGCCCGGAACCAGGCCGCAGGCGCCGGGCCATCACCCGGCAAACCTCCGCGACCCCGCCGGGGCCCACCTGTTGACAGGCCCCGCGCAACGCTCTATACGCCCGCTATCTCGGAGGTGGAGGCCGCTCTGCCAGTCCGAATTCATAACTGAAGTGGTCACGATCCGGCCTACTACTGGCCCGATCCTCTGTTAACCCACCGCGTCGTTTTCCTCGGTACGGGAACGTTGCGGTCATTTTGCTTTGTGGACGCATGAAGTAACCGAAATTAGCCGCATGGGGGATCCCCCGTGTACACAATCTGAGCGATACGGGGATATAACCGGAATGCCAACGATCCAACAGCTGATCCGCAAGCCGCGGCAGCCGAAAGTCAAACGTTCGAAATCCATGCACCTGCAGGAGTGCCCGCAAAAGCGCGGCGTCTGCACACGCGTGTACACCACCACACCGAAAAAGCCGAACTCGGCGATGCGTAAGGTTGCCAAGGTGCGCCTGACCAACGGGTTCGAAGTGATCTCCTACATCCCGGGTGAGAGCCACAACCTTCAGGAACACTCCGTGGTTCTGATCCGCGGCGGTCGTGTAAAAGACCTTCCGGGTGTGCGTTACCACATCCTGCGCGGTGTTCTTGATACGCAGGGCGTGAAAGACCGTAAGCAGCGTCGTTCGAAGTACGGCGCGAAGCGTCCGAAGTAATCTCGCACCGGTGGGGCCCGCCCCCGCCGATCCACCCGATGTTCGGTGGGGCCGCGCCCCGCCACCCGCCAAGAGGAAGACACTGACATGTCACGCCGCCACGCCGCTGAAAAACGCGAAGTCCTGCCAGACGCCAAATACGGCGATCTGGTTCTCACCAAATTCATGAACAACCTGATGATCGACGGCAAGAAATCTGTCGCCGAGCGCATCGTTTACAACGCGATGACCCGCGTCGAAGACAAGATCAAGCGCGCGCCGATCGAAGTGTTCCACGAAGCGCTGGAAAACATCCAGCCCTCCGTCGAAGTCCGCTCGCGCCGTGTGGGTGGTGCCACCTATCAGGTGCCGGTCGAAGTGCGCCCCGAGCGTCGTCAGGCGCTGGCGATCCGCTGGTTGATCAAAGCCGCCCGTGCGCGTAACGAAAACACCATGGAAGAACGCCTTGCCGGCGAGCTGCTGGACGCTGTGCAGTCCCGTGGTACCGCTGTTAAAAAGCGCGAAGATACGCACAAGATGGCCGACGCGAACAAAGCGTTCAGCCACTACCGCTGGTAATCTCAACGTCGCGCCCGGTTTCGGGCGCGATCCGTTCGTACTGATATTTTCGAGGAAGCAGCCCTATGGCACGCGACTATCCGCTCCAACGCTACCGCAACTTCGGCATCATGGCTCACATCGATGCCGGTAAAACCACTTGTTCCGAACGCATCCTGTTCTACACCGGCAAAAGCCACAACATTGGTGAGGTGCATGACGGCGCCGCAACCATGGACTGGATGGAGCAGGAACAAGAGCGCGGGATCACCATTACCTCCGCCGCGACCACCACTTTCTGGCAGCGTCAGGAAGAGCCCACAGCCGATGCGACATCCGACACCAAGTTCCGGATGAACATCATTGACACCCCCGGCCACGTTGACTTCACCATCGAAGTTGAGCGTTCGCTGGCCGTTCTCGACGGCGCGGTTGCCGTTCTCGACGCCAACGCCGGTGTTGAGCCGCAGACCGAAACCGTGTGGCGTCAGGCTGACCGCTACAAGGTGCCGCGTATCGTCTTCGTCAACAAGATGGACAAGATCGGCGCGGACTTCTTTAACTGCGTGCACATGATCAAGGACCGCACCGGCGCCACGCCTGCTCCGATCCAGATCCCGATCGGCGCAGAGAACGAACTGGAAGGCATCGTCGACCTTGTGACCATGAAAGAATGGGTCTGGGCCGGTGAAGACCTCGGTGCCGCCTGGGAACAGCGCGAGATCCGTGACAGCCTGAAAGAGACCGCCGACGAATGGCGTGCCAAGCTCATCGAGACCGCGGTCGAGATGGACGACGAGGCGATGGAAAACTACCTGATGGACGGCGCCGAGCCTGACGTCGACACCCTGCGCGACCTGATCCGCAAGGGTACTTTGGCCATCAAATTCATCCCCGTTCTCTGTGGCTCCGCCTTTAAGAACAAAGGTGTTCAGCCGCTCTTGAACGCTGTGATCGACTATCTGCCCAGCCCGCTGGACGTTGTCGACTACATGGGCTTCAAGCCGGGCGACGAGACCGAGACCCGCAACATCCCGCGCCGCGCGGATGACGACATGGCGTTCTCGGGCCTTGCGTTCAAAATCATGAACGACCCCTTCGTCGGCTCGCTGACCTTCACCCGCATCTACTCGGGTGTTCTGCGCAAGGGCGACACGCTTCTGAACTCGACCAAGGGCAAGAAAGAGCGCGTCGGTCGTATGATGATGATGCACTCCAACAACCGCGAGGAAATCGAAGAGGCCTTCGCGGGCGACATCATCGCGCTGGCGGGTCTCAAGGACACCACCACCGGTGACACGCTCTGCGCGCAGAACGATCCGGTCGTCCTCGAAACCATGACCTTCCCCGATCCGGTGATCGAGATCGCGGTCGAGCCGAAGACCAAGGCTGACCAGGAAAAGATGTCCGCTGGTCTGGCCCGTCTGGCCGCCGAGGACCCCTCCTTCCGCGTCGAGACCGATCTGGAATCCGGTCAGACCATCATGAAGGGCATGGGCGAACTTCACCTCGACATCCTCGTCGACCGTCTGAAGCGCGAATTCAAGGTTGAGGCGAACATCGGTGCGCCGCAGGTTGCTTATCGTGAGACGATCTCGAAAGAGGCCGAAATCACCTACACCCACAAGAAACAGTCGGGTGGTTCGGGTCAGTTCGGTGAGGTCAAGATGATCCTGACGCCGACCGAGCCGGGCGAAGGTTACTCCTTCGAGAGCCGCATCGTCGGTGGTGCCATTCCCAAGGAATACATCCCGGGCGTGGAAAAGGGTATCAAGTCGGTTCTGGACTCCGGTCCGCTGGCGGGCTTCCCGGTCATTGACTTCAAGGTCGCCCTGATCGACGGTAAGTTCCACGATGTGGACTCCAGCGTTCTGGCCTTCGAGATCGCCGCCCGTATGGCGATGCGCGAAGGTATGAAGAAAGCCGGTGCGAAGCTTCTGGAACCGATCATGAAGGTCGAAGTTGTGACCCCGGAAGAATACACCGGTGGCATCATCGGTGACCTGACATCCCGTCGTGGTCAGGTGCAGGGTCAAGATACGCGCGGCAACGCCATCGCGATCGACGCCTTCGTGCCGCTGGCCAACATGTTCGGCTACATCAACACCCTGCGTTCGATGTCGTCGGGTCGTGCGAACTTCACCATGCAGTTCGACCACTACGAACCCGTGCCGCAGAACATCTCGGACGAGATTCAGGCCAAGTTCGCTTAAGGAAATCGGCGCGTGGGAAACCGCGCGCCGACCCAAATCGTTAGGTGTGTGCTGCGCATACACCATTGAGAAAGACCAAAAGGAGCCAACACCATGGCAAAGGCAAAGTTTGAACGCACCAAACCGCACGTCAACATCGGCACGATCGGCCACGTTGACCACGGTAAAACCACGCTGACCGCGGCGATCACCAAGTATTTCGGTGACTTCCAAGCGTATGACCAGATCGACGGCGCGCCCGAAGAGAAGGCCCGCGGCATCACCATCTCGACCGCGCACGTCGAGTATGAGACCGAGAACCGCCACTACGCCCACGTCGACTGCCCCGGCCACGCTGACTATGTGAAAAACATGATCACCGGTGCGGCGCAGATGGACGGCGCAATCCTGGTTGTGAACGCGGCCGACGGCCCGATGCCCCAGACCCGCGAGCACATCCTGCTCGGCCGTCAGGTTGGCATCCCCGCCATGGTCGTCTTCATGAACAAAGTTGACCAGGTCGACGACGAAGAGCTGCTCGAGCTCGTCGAGATGGAAATCCGCGAACTGCTGTCTTCCTACGACTACCCCGGCGACGACATCCCCGTTGTTGCAGGTTCCGCTCTGGCGGCGATGGAAGGCAACAAGCCCGAGATCGGTGAAGAGTCGATCAAGAAGCTGATGGCCGAAGTTGACGCCTACATCCCGACACCTGAGCGTGCCGTGGACCAGCCCTTCCTGATGCCTGTCGAAGACGTCTTCTCGATCTCCGGCCGTGGTACCGTTGTGACCGGCCGTGTCGAGCGTGGCGTGATCAACGTTGGCGACGAAATCGAAATCGTCGGCATCCGCGACACCAAGAAAACCACCTGCACCGGCGTGGAAATGTTCCGCAAGCTGCTGGACCGTGGTGAAGCGGGCGACAACATCGGCGCCCTGCTGCGCGGCGTTGAGCGTGACGGCGTTGAGCGTGGTCAGGTTCTCTGCAAGCCCGGCTCCGTGACACCGCACACCAAGTTCGAAGCCGAAGCCTACATCCTCACCAAAGAGGAAGGTGGCCGTCACACGCCGTTCTTCGCGAACTACCGTCCGCAGTTCTACTTCCGTACAACTGACGTGACCGGCACCGTTCAGCTGGCAGAAGGCACCGAGATGGTCATGC
>NZ_SZNL01000033.1:0-3608 GCF_005068605.1 Sulfitobacter sp. 15WGC
AAAAAAATCGCCACCGGGGCTGTTTATATCGACCCGAACGTCGCGCTCACCGATCGATCGCAGCGCCCCGGCGATCCGCTTGGATGTGACACCGTCGCCATAATCGCCGCCGCCGATCTCGCCGAGAATGGAGATTGATGCCTCATCGCTCGTTGCAGCATGGATGCCCGCGTTCCAGCGGTCGACCACATCGGTGCGCGGTTGCCATTCCATATTGGAGAGGGCTTTGAACGCTTTGATCTCGGGAAGTTTACGCAGGCTCATTCTGCCCTCCTATCTTTTGCTGGCCGAGTGCCGCCGGCAGATCATTTCGGCGCTCAAGGTCCATCCACTCGCGCGGCTCGTCGGGATGCAGCCATGGCGTATGACCGCCTGCGCCGAGCCCCTTGGCGAAGAACTCCGCCTGATCTTTCATGGACCCGCGCAGCAATGCGCCGGCGTTGAACTTAACCTCATACTCATCGGCCTCGCGCTCGGTCAGCAGAGAGCGTTCGATCGCCTGCTGCCAGGCCTCGAACCAAGGGTTCAGGCCATAGCGAACGAAGAACTGGCCCAGCACATCAATGCCCGAGCCCCATGACGTATCGTCGACCCCCAGAAGCGGGCGCGGGACGCCGAAGGGGCGTGCCGTTTCTTCGATCTGGTGCTTTCGTTGCTCCAACCCCTGCCCGTCCTTGCCGGGGTGCTGGCTGGAAACGAGATCCATGCCCTCTTCGAGAATCTTCCATTTGTGCGCGTTCTCGGTGCCCGCATCATCATTCATGCTGGCCTTAAGCCGCTCATAGGCCTCTGGTGAGAGCTTCTCTTTGTGCTTCAGCGCGCCCCCCACGATCATGCCGTTGCGGAACATGCGCGCCGCTGACTTCTCAGCCTGCTGTGCAAGCCCGATGGCTTCGGCAGACTGCTTGACCAGCGACAGGCCGGTGATCCCGTCATCGGAAAGCCCATAGCGCAGATGGAACACTTCGGACTGCGGCAGCGTGATGGGCCCGCGATTGCCCCGCGTCACCACATACTCCAGCGCCCAGTCGTCGCGCTGCTTCACCGTCACCCGATCCCCAGCTATTGGCACAAGCTGCATCACGCGGTTGCCGCTGCGCACGATCATCGCATAGGCGTCACCGTCTGTCAGCGCACGCTGCTGCATTAAGCTGCGGAACTCAAAAGCAGTCTGCCATGCGTTCGGCTTGCGGTGCAGCACCCGAAACAACGGATGATCGCTGGCCTTCGACTTGTCCGCTTTGCGCTGCATATGAAGCGGCACAGCATCCCAATGCTGAAGGCAATGAGCGACACGCAGCGCAGGATGGTTGTATTCTTCATTGCCGACTTGGCGTTGATATGCGCCCCGGATTCCGTCATCCCGCCGCCGCCCGTGCGCATGAACTCCAAGAGTGCTGGATCATCCAGACCGCTGAACACAGCCCCGCCCGGAACGCTGGCCTGCACCTCCTTTTTGCTCTCTGCGGCGGGGCGCCGGAACAGATTTAGAATTCCCATAACACCGCCTTAAAACGTGAGAATGCCGCGCTCTTCGTATACCGATGGCCCGCCGTGCCCGACCGGGTTCCAGCTCATCAGCATCACGGCGTTGAACAGCGCCATGAGCGGGTCGATCTTTGCCGACCCGCTGCGCGCCTTGGTCACCAGTACGGCGTTGCCGCGGGTCTCTGTCTTTGCATTGCCCACACACCACCGCATGAGCCGCTGGTCGCAATGCACCAGCGTCTTGTTCTTCAGCTTGACCGGCGTCCCCTTGATCGCCGCGTTCAGCTTGTAGCCCTGGCTGATCGCCCGGATGTCCTCGATCTCAAACCCGGCCTCGATCAGCGCATCGACAATCGAAGCCACGCCTTCGGGGTCCATGCCGATCCCGTCTTCTTCCGGCAGCAGCCCTGCCTCTTGTAGCCGCTGGCAGATCGCCACGATCTCAGGGTTGGCCTCGGCATCGAGGTTGTCGACCAGCGTCAGGTCCCCGGCCTCGACCAACTCATGCAGTTCGGGCGCGATGCTCTTGCGCAGCGTCAGCACACCACGATCCGCCCAAGCCCGGCCCCAGTGCATCCAGCGCTTGGTTTCCGCGTGACGCCCCAGCACCGAGACGCCCAGCAGATCGTCAAGCCCGCCCCCGTCGAGACCAACCACGCAGACCTCGGAAGAGGCGATGATCTCATCCAACGTCATTTCCGGCCGCCCGGCCCCGGCCCAGTGATCCGCGCCGATCCACCGCTCGGAGTGCAGGCCCAAGCCGATCTCAATATTGAGATGCTGGCTCATCCAAATCTGTTCAGCCTCGGGGCTGATCGCACCGTTGTTCGTGTAATCGTCTTCCAGACGCTGCTGACTGATGGAGCGGCCAAGGTTCGGCAGCACCAAGGGCCAGTTCTCGCGATTGCGCCAGTACCGCTCCTTTTTCTGCAACGCCTCCGGAAACTCATAGAGCACCGGCAACATGATCGGCCGCGCGCCCGCCTTACCGTCCCGGATCGCCCGGGCCTTGCCGATCTCTGCCTTCCAAATCCCCGCCGGTTCTTTGTCCGACTGGGTGGTGATCATCATCAACTGACCACCGGTCATGGTGATCCCGCCGCCTCTGATCTGCTGCATGACCTGCTGAGCGCCGTTCTTCTTGCCGAGTTCGTGCAGCTCATCGATGATTGTCATCACCGGGATTTCCCCGGTCACGATCGAGGTGTCGAAAGTCTTTACCTCCAGTTCGGTGCCTGTCTTGTAGCGCGTGATCGTTTTCGTGTGGTCCTGAACCCGGAATACCTTGGCCAGCTTCTCATCCAGCCGGATCATGCCCTGCGCCTGATCGAAGAGCCGGTTCGAGATGTTCTGTGATGGCCCGATCAGCAGCATCTGACCATTGGGCGACTCGTTCATGTAAAGCGCGGTCAGGGCGAGCCCCGCGCTATAGGTCGTCTTCGAGCTCTTCTTCGGAACCATGCAGAGCAGTTCCCAAACGAGCCTTTCCTTCGTCTCCGGATCCTCGCTGGCCAGAAAGGCGACCAGCACATCGCGGAACCAATCTCCGCAGGCCTTACTCATCGGCGGGTTGCCTGCGACATCGGGCAAGCGCAGCCGGTTGAAGAACGCCAGCGCCTTGCGCGCCTTGGTCTCATTCAGCGGCACATCCGCCATTGGTGTTTCGCGGCGGCGCAGCCGTTCCCACCAATCCGGACAGGCGAACCGCGGCAGCGGTTCAGTGCAGTCCATGGCTCGATTCTTGGTTCAACTCGCGCTCAAGTTCATCGTCGGCCTCATGGCCCATGAGCTCGCGGCGCTGTTTAACCCCCGGCGATTGCTGGCGCGGCTGGTCACTGCCCATCTCGCGCTCGGCGATCTCTCGCTCCGCCTTCTCGAGCAGCGGTTCCAGCGCCCGCATGGCCGAGACGCTGCCCTTATCCGCCTGGGCGTCGAGCCGAAGGATGTTGCGAGCCCGCATTTCTGCGATCGCCATCTCCCGCGCCATCTTGGCCTTGATTTTCCCACTTTGAAAATAATGCTTCCTCAGTGTGGGTACGCTGATGCCCAGTTCCCGCGCGATCTGTGAGTTGTTCAAACCCGCGACCAGCAAAGCTCTGATCTTGCTCGCATTTTTTAAG
>NZ_SZNL01000033.1:3705-7149 GCF_005068605.1 Sulfitobacter sp. 15WGC
TTTTTTGAAGTGGCGATATGACCGGTTCGACCCGGACCACCGCGCCCCTCAGGGATAGGGTCACCCAGTAAGTCAAATCTCTGATCCACCAGAAAAAAATCTCCGAATGATGGGGCTGCCGGTTTCCGCTCTGGCGGGGTGGCAGACTTTTACCCCCCCTCCCCTCGGCGTTCCTGCCGCTGCTTTTCGCTGTCGTGGCAGGCCTTGCAGAGGCACTGCAGGTTGTCGCGATCCCAGAACAGGTCCGGATCGCCCCGATGCGCGCGCTTATGGTCAGCCACCAGCTTTGATGTGTTCGCCTCAATCCATTTGCACCAAGCGCAGGTGAAGCGCGCCTCTTCGAGCACTGACCAACGCAACCGACGCCAGCGGGCGAGCGAGTACCACCGGTGCGACGAATGCCGCGGGCCTTCGGCTTTGGCAGGCTTCTTTGGGTCCGCGTTCAACCGCGAGGCAGTCCGACCGATCCGTGAGCCCATGCCCCGACCAGCAAGCCTACCCATGCGACACCTCCGCCCACCCACAAACGCAACGCGCCCGGAGAGGGTGGTCCTCGCCGGGCGCGTTGGGGGTGCTGGCGTCATGTCTAGGGGGGCTAGATTTATTCGGCAAGTACTTTTTTCCAAGGCGTACGTGCTGGCAGTTCATGCGTCACATTCCAACGGGACATATCATTCTGAATTTGCAGACAAACTCGAAGCTCCAGCAGGGCTGACCACCACTGCAAATAATTGCGGCGCGCCGCCGCGATCTGATCCGCAGCAGGACGGAACACAACCGGACACACCCGGATGTCATGGCGCTTCACCTTACGACCGCTGCAGTCAGCCACCTGCCCAAGCGTTTCCGTTACAGCGCGGCGACCGTGCGGGTTCACATGCCAACCTACCGGCTCACATCGCGTGACTGCTCCGACATAAGCTTCAGGCAGAGCACGCGCCCGTGCTAACTCAGCGATCTGCACTGCCATGCGTCGACCACCGCAACCGTCGGGCAGCACAGCCACCGCCGAGGCAACGATGTCAGCGTCATGATCCGGGTATGACCGGCCACCGCCATCGATCTTGCAGCCCAGCAGCCCGCGCTGCGCCATGCGGTAAGCGTTGCCGACATGGCCGTATCCCGGCGCCAATGTGCCTTCATCCTCAAAATCGATCGAGGCGCACTCATCGGCGAATGCCCATTCCAACAGCCGCTGGATCGAAATCGGCTTGCGGACGCGGCTCATCGCCTCAGCCTTCAAAGGTACCATCTGCATCACGCGCCCTTCTCATCCAGCCAGCCGCGAAGCATGGCTTCGGTTTCGTGATAGCGCCGCAGCCAGTTCCGCTCTTCGCCGGTGACCAGCACGCCGCGCGCTTGGCGATCCTCGATAAGTTCGACCCGCCGCGCATAGTCCGCAGCCCGCTCGTTGATCCCGGCCCATTCGCGATCCGCGAGCGGTGGCCGCTTGTGGCTCTTCCAGAAGGCATACTCAGCGACCAATCGGCCCGGCACTGCGGCGGCTTTGCGACCAGCGGCCGATACGAACCACGACCTCAGCCCCGGCACATCCTGCAACGGCATCCGCTCTCGCGCCTCGGCAAATCCCAGAAGGCTGACCCGGCTGGGCCAGAAGACCTTGTTGGTGCCTTCGCCCTTGGTGCGCATGCAAGCAGCCAGCACCCGCAGGGATTCGTCGGAGAGATACCCGAGGTCATCTGCCATCTGATCCAGCTTGCGGCGCTGGTCTTCGGCGGAGGTGTGATGCTTGAACCGCATCCCATCCTTGACCAGAGGATCGATGAAGAGCCTGCGCACCCGGGCCCGGTTGGTTTCCTGCGGCGCAGCGGCTTCCTGCGCGCTGTCGGTGGTTGTGATCTGATCCATTTGCCCCATTCCCCTTTTCTCAGCCCAGCCCCAACGCTGCCTGTTCGGCATCGGTGAGAAGCTTCGCAGCGATGATGTGATCGATAACCCACGGCTGAAGATCGGCGAGCGCATCAGCCCGACCTTCGCGCCATCTGGCGACAGCGTTTTGCGCCTCGCGCTGAACCATCGGATTTGGGGAAAACTTGGCCCCCTGCGCCCTTTGGTTCTTCTGTGGTTTATCTATATTATGCACGAAGGCAGATTTGCCCCCTTTTCCGTGCAAATCTGCCCCCTTTTGCGAGACAGGAAAGGGGGCATTCCTACCCCCTTTTAAGGGTGCATTTTTGCCCCCTTTTAGCTGCACGATCTTGGCCCGCGTGAGGAAGCCGTATTGCGTGCTGCGCCCCCGGCCGACACCCGCAAGAACGACGATCCATTCAGCGTCGACCAGTTCCTTGATCACCCGCTTGATCGTGTCTTCAGAACAGCCGTGAATGTCAGCCAGCTGACGCCGGGACGGGTCGCACCGGTGGGTTTCCCGGTTGGCGAATTCCAGCACCAACGTGTCGGCGACAAGCCGAGCCATGGGGCTCAGGCTGCTGTCGCGGCGGACGCTTTCCATCCAGCCCCATCGCTGCTGGCGCCACTCTTCCGGCGCGATTACGCGCAACTCCCCCTCGAAAGGAGACGGCTCGATGTCGTATTTGCGCCTTGGGTCCACAGGTTCCGTCCTCACATGCCTGTTGGCACGACGAAACGCCGTGCCTTTGCCTTACTTGTCGGCCTGCGTTAACCGCCTGCCGAACCATTCCGATTGGTTTTCAGAACGACGCGCCCCTCTTACGGAGGCTGCGCCGCCTGCTCTGTGCTGTCGGGTGAACCGGGTGGTTTAAGAATCAGCGGCCACTGGGCGCGGAATTCAGCCTTGTCAGGCCGCCAGCGGATGTACTGGCCCCGGAAAGGCAAACCGTAGAGGCGGTCATAGTGGACCTGTAGCGAGCCGAAGTCGCTGAAACCTTCATCCCGCGCGAGTGTCTCGAACCATTCCGGCGTGACCATCACAGCATTGCCAAGCGTTACCTTGCCAGCCTCGATGACGATCTCTTCGGAGCGGCTACAGGGCGCGACGATCAGGCGGTGGCACTCCGGCGACTTCATCCAGAGCGGCGGCACAGCGCCGCAAAAAGCATGGACAGTGCCGCCGACTGCCACATGGGGCCGCTTGCCATGAGGCTTGATCACGCTGGCCTTGATGCCAAAGATGATCGCGCGGGCGTCTTCTGGCGGGAAGTTATAAGCGACCATTAGGCGGCCTCCACCAAGGAGGTGATACCTTTGGGCCTCCAAGCTGTTCCCACCAGTCGGCGGCCTAGTCCCAACCACAATAAGTAGAGGGAATCACCCCGTACGACAAAACATGTTGTATTGGGCAAGGCTTTTATTGCGCTTTTTGCCCCAGAAAAGCCTTGATGTAGGGTACGGGTACTGCAGTAAAGTGAGGCCCCGGGCCGAAGATCACAACTCTTCGACCCGGGCAGTTCAACCGCAACTGTGATCGCGGCAAACCAGGCCCGGCGGAATCTCGAAAAACGC
>NZ_SZNL01000033.1:7245-18449 GCF_005068605.1 Sulfitobacter sp. 15WGC
AGCCTTGATGTAGGGTACGGGTACTGCAGTAAAGTGAGGCCCCGGGCCGAAGATCACAACTCTTCGACCCGGGCAGTTCAACCGCAACTGTGATCGCGGCAAACCAGGCCCGGCGGAATCTCGAAAAACGCCGGACCACATTGCCAGAGAAGGAGATATTCCCATGGCAACCTACGAACACCATATGACTGGTGTAGCGCTCAATGACATTTCGATTAAGCGAAAGCAACTGACGCTTGATGAGGCGGTAACCGCCCATATTTTGCGCCAGCAAGGCGAGACCTTTACGGATGTCGTTCAACGGCTGGGCACCAACGCAAACCGCGTTGGTGAAGTGTTTCGAGGAGATGTGTTCCCCGAAGCCGCGATGCTCGCACTGAAGAAGCTGACGACCTGAAATTGTGGCGGCGGTATAGCAGCCGGAAGAGCTGCCGGGAGGAACCGCCGACCCCTTTAGCGCCTGATTGGAGAAGATCGAGCCATGGGATTTGAAGTAACCAACGAAATGATCCGACCGGATAAAGGAACCGCGTCGCTGGTCCTGCACGATCCTGAAACGAACTCTCAGATCATCGTGAATGTGCATATCTCTATAATTGAAGAGCCAACCCGCAAAGAGTTTCTGGCTAAGTCGAGGCAAGCTGTGAAGACTGCTTTGGCGGATGCGATCAAGATGCTTTGAAACTTGCCACAGCCCGAACGAACGCAGGGCTGTCAATAACTTGTGTCGCTCAATGGTTAGGTCAAACCTCTGATAATAAGCAGACATCCGGCACAGGCCCACGGCCGTAGGAAGGCAGCCTTGCGGTCGATGCATTGACCGATCAGGCGGGCATGTAGGATTTATGTTGGTACGTCGGGGCAGCGAGTACGAATCGCCACCCCGACTAGCGATACCGCGCCGCTGAACTGCGCGACACACCGCGATCATCGGCCCACTGAGAGAACGCCGATTGATCGCCATAGTCAGGAAAAGGAACCTCCCATGACTATCTCTTACCGGTCCATCGGACCGGACGGCAGACACCCGATGACGGGCGTCCTTCTGAACCCATACGCCATTCGGCGCAAATTCTTTACCTTCGACGATGCTGTAACCATTTGGATCATGCGCTTGCAATGCGAAGATTACGTTGTCATCCAACATTTCATGGGCGCTTGCTCGTACCGAATTGCAGAAGTTCTGTCCGGTGAGGTGCATCCCGATGCCAAGAACGAGGCAATCCGTCGTCTCACCTGCTGAACTGAGCAAAAAGGGCGCGCAGCCGTTGCCGGCCGCGCGCCTTAGTTCAACAGGGAGTAGACCCCGGCGCCGCACCACAGGCTGGCCCGGCGCCGGGCGGGGCTTTGCGCGGCACCGCGCCCCATCGGTGAGGGAAAGCGCATGAAACGCCCTGCCACGCAAATTGGACGGGGCGGCGCGCATCCCCAGACGCTGCGCACCGCCCCGGAACCGCGGCTCGACAGAGGGCGGATCGCAACGATGCCCCTCCGAAGCCTGCGGATGACGAAAGCGAAAAATCGAAACCGCTGAATTGTTCACGCCGCACCGCCAGTCCGCACAGCAGCCGGCTTCCCGCGGGCAATCGGGGCCAGCAACTCCATCAGCTCCAAGGCAATCGGGCGCAGGACAGCAGCTTCACGGTGATCGACGTGACCGTCAGTCAACGCCTCCGCCAAGAGCGATGAGAACGCGGTCGCGGCGCAAAGCGTAGGCATGTGCTCAGGAAGACAAGCCTCACCCTTTCGGGCTGATTGACCCACCATGCCTAAAATGTCGGAAGTGAACCCCGGCCCAAGCGCGGCGAAAAGCGACATCAGGCCAGCGGCGGTCGGCGTCACACCCTCTTCATAGCTGCGAAGGGTCCGAGCCTTGATGCCTGTGACCTCTTCCAAAGCCTCAAACGAGTAGGTCTTGCCGTGGCCAACCCGGAGACGAAGCGCGGCGTCGATCTTGTCTGAAAGTGCTTCGCTGGAAATCTTCATGTTTGTTTCCATGGTTTTGATGCGGTGACCAAAGCAGGTTCAGTGCATGACAGGGTATTTTGACAGAGAGGGAGGAAGGGGCGCGGCATTAGGCGGCGTCCTTGGTGAAACTAGGCAGACCGGCCAAAGCTGGGGGTTTCTCAATGCCTTCCGGCCAGTTTTGGGCGAACCAGACCAAAGCGGCATTGTACCGTTTGATTGTTATGTCTGATCCCGCACGAAGAGCAGATAGCTTCTTGCTATCGCCGAATACGCGATGAGAGACGGTTCGGTCGAATTCAACTCCCGAAGCTCGCTTGTAGGCGTCCGCAACCGCCAAAAGGGTCTCAATTGTGTTCATGACCGGCAATATGCGGTTATTTTACCGCATCGTCAACGGTCATGTTACCGCTCCCTCGATTGCGCCACGTGCGGTAATTATGACCGCATGGATATGGGTGAAATTCTCCAGCGAATTCAGCAGCGCGGGAAAGAAATAGGGCTCTCAGAGCAGGCTCTGTCTAAGGAAGCCGGGCTGTCGAAAGATGGCATCCGGAATTGGCGGCGCAGATTTCAGGCTGGCGATGAAAGCGCCGGGGCAAACGTCACATCTATCAGTAAAGTCGCGGCGGCACTGGGCGTTTCGGAGTTATGGCTGCTTTACGGAGTGGAGGAAGATCAACCCCGCCCCACCGTCGCAATCGCCGGCGCAGTAGGTGCAGGTGCGATGGTCCCAGTCTTCGACGCCTATGAAAAAGGCGACGGCCCGCAAGTTGAGTGTCCTCCCCAGTTATCGCCGCATGGCATAGTGGCAGTCGAGGTTCAGGGCGACAGCATGGAACCGATCTATTCCGCTGGCGATCTACTGTTTTATACACGAGAGACCCCTGACGGCGTTCCGGCAGAAGCCATCGGTCACCGCTGTGTCTGCGAAGACGTGAACGGCATGGGTTGGGTCAAACAAGTGCGCTCGGGTTCTGAGAGAGGGCTGTTCAACCTCATTTCGTTAAACCCCGGCGCCGATAACCAGCATGACGTACAACTGAAATGGGCCGCGCGGGTGCGTATGCACCTGCCTGCGGATATGGCGAGACGAGCATGACAGAAACAACTAACAGTGCACTTCTAGACAAACTGGCCACTCTGGAACAGCGAGTTGAAAGCCTCGAAGTGGAATCGAGATTGCTCAAGTTGGCATTATTCCAACTGACCGTTCAAGATCTGAACGTGTTGGTTATTTCTGAAGAAGACGATCACTCGGAAGTAGTGAAGGCCTATGAATCACTAAAGGAATCCATGGCAATAGTTCACGGCGTAACAGACGATGATAGACCTCTGGGCCAGATACCAGCCGACAAGGAGGCCAAAAGTGAGCGATAAAGTCAGAGATATCTCGGGACAGAACCGCTCCCAGCAACAGATCATTGCTCAAATTGAGAGCTTGAAAAAATCAGATACTCGATCACATAGTGGTGGAGGTGGAGGTGGCGAGATGGAACAGCGTGTCCGACAGTTGGAAGCCGATATGTCCTTTATCAAAGGCAAGCTAGATGACATGCCGACTAAGGACTGGATGACGACCCGGTTGATTTGGGTAGTTGGAGCCCTTGTAGCGCTTTCCGGTCTTATTCAGCTTGTTGTCGAGAAAGTTTGAACTTGTACTATAGCTCTTAGTTTCAGAGCGCCTAGGTCAGTACCAAACCCGCCCTTGTGGCGGGTTTTTTCTTTACCACTGCCAAGCCGGTAGGCATTTCACAGCATGGGATGGATGTCGGCAAATCGCCGATTTGCGGTAATATAACCGCATCGCCATTGACTGCGGTAATATTACCGCTTAACCTCCCTCCATACCGCCCCGGTAATGGAGATGGAAAATGCAAACCCGCAGCACCGAAACCGCCCATGCGGTCGTCACGAACCCTGAACACTTCCACACGCAGCCCACAATACTCGCCTGCGCCTGGGACATCCTCATGGCCGAGCGCGGCAAGCGCGTAGACCTCGATCGTCTCGGACCGCCCGCGCATATCGTTAAGGCCGAACCGCTCAATCCGGTACTGGCCGATTTCGACAATCGCACCCCGCGTATCCTCGCCCGCATTCGTCAGCACGTGGCACAGAGCAACGGCGGTGATGCGGCATGAAGCTCACATTCCCTAACCTCGACAGCGCTATCGCCGCGGCGAAAGATGCTGGGTTCAGCATCGGCGCACCCCATCGGAATGAGCCGATCGGCTTGATGCACGGCAGCTTCCACATCGCGAAATGGCGCAGCCTGCACCGCTGCGACCGAAAACTTTGTCATGCGGTGATCCACCAAAGCCAACCCGGCGAGGTCACCGTGGTTTTGCAGGCCACCTGTCCTAAAGCGCCAGCTACCGCGCTCTGCACAGCCGCGGTTGCCGCGTCGCCAAAAGAGGTGGCGTGATGTCCGAGCTCCCCCAATTCGCGCGCTTCTGGATGATCTGCCGGAAACCTGCCGGGCCCGGCGCCAAGACCGAGCCGCGCCAGCGCTACAGCACCTTCAACGATGCCGAACATGCGGCCAGCCAGTTGGCGGAAAGCACTGGCGCCCCGCATCTCATTCTCGAAAGCGTCGCCATCATCCGCCCCGGCGACAACACTCAGAAGGGATTGTTCCCATGATGACCAAGGATGAAGCCGACCTCGCCCACGCCCGCGGCATTATCGCAGATTGCTGCCACTATTCCGATGCCGCCGTGATCGCTGCCTGCGACACGATCCTATTGCTGGATCGGAACGGCGATGACGCTCACCGCGCACGAACTTTGCGCGACACCCTCGAGAAGACAGCGGCATGAGCGCCCCGCTCAGCCGTAGTCGCCCCGACCTCACCAAAGCATTGGAGGAAATGATGGCAGTCCAGCGCGATGAACAGCGACAGCAAGACCAGCACACCAACACCCTTGCGAGGCTCCGAGCGATGGAAGGTAGCGGACCGTGGCTGCATGAACCCTCGCGCTGCGTTCAGTCCCGCCGGTGGCCTGCCTATCTCGGCGTCATTCTGTTTGCTCTGCTGCTCGCCGCACTGGTCGCCAGCATTGCGACCGCCGCAAGCACTGCGATCGCGCAAATCCAAATCACGCCGAACCTCGCGCTCTACTGCGGCGCTTGCTGAGGGCTGACGCATGAAATGGACCACCGAAACAGTACCGGGCTTTGGCTGCACCTACCGCGTAGAGCGACTGACCCTATTCGGGCTCACTCTGTATGTGCGCTGGACCAAATCCCCCCAATAACCGGAAGCCCCTATGACCGACCAATCCCCCATGTCGACCACCCGCACCGTGCCGCTTGATGACCTCTCGCTGCACGCATTCAACCCGCGTCAGGTTCACGACCCCGAGGACATCGCCGCGCTCGCGAAATCGCTGTCCATCAACGGTCTGATGCAGAACCTCAATGCGCTTGACGAAGACGGGAAGCTGGGCATTGTCGCTGGCGGCCGGCGGCTGCGGGCACTGGAGCACTTGCGTGCTCAGGGCAGCGATTTTGCCGACAGCGCAGACATCGACTTCGACGCGATCCCGGTGAACGTGACCACCGACCCCGCATTGGCCCGCAGTTGGGCAGGGTCCGAAGGCGCCACGCAGCGCCCGCTGCATCCAGCAGATGAAATCCGCGCCTATGCCGCCATGGCCGATCACGGCAGTGATGCCGATCAGATCGCTGCGGCATTCGGCCAGACCCGGGCCCACGTCCAGCGCCGCCTGAAACTGGCTGGCCTCTCCGCTTCCACATTGGACGCCTTACGATCCGGAGCCATCACGCTCGACATCGCTCAGGTGCTCACCGTGACCGGCGGCGCAGAGCGCGAGGCTGAGGCTTTAAAGCTGGCAACAGAGCACCGCTATTCCGCAGATCGCCTGCGTCACCAGCTGATGGAAGGCAACGTGCCCTCATCGGATCGCCGCGTGCAGTTTATCGGTCTGGACCTCTACCGGGCCGAAGGCGGCACGCTCGACGAGGACCTGTTCAGCGATCAATCCCGGCTACACAACGCGGAACTGATCTATCAGCTGTTCGAGACAAAGCTGATCAAGGCTGCCGAGGACCTGCAAGCAAGCGAGGGTTTCGCCCGGGTCATCCCTGTTTTTGAATCGTGGGTCGGCTACCAGCACACCGAAGGCATGACGCGGATTTACCGCCAGGCCATCGACTTGCCTGAAGCGGATGCCATCCGACATGCAGAACTTTGCGAACTCGGCGAAACGCAGACCTTCACCGACGCCGAGAAGGCAGAGTTTGACGCGCTCGAACAAAGAATGCTTGGCGATTACAGAGACGAAGAGCGAGAGGCTGCCACCGTCTTCGTACTGGTGGACCGCGATGGCAAGCTAGAGGTCAGCTCCGCCTACCTCCCCGCGCAATCCCGCACCGGAACAAACTCCAGCACTGGGGGTGAAGAGGTCGAAAAGATCGCCCCGAAGCCGCCCATCACCCAAAGCGGCATTGAAGACCTGCGGCGCATCGAACGGCTAGCTCTGCAAACACGCATGATCGCCCAGCCAGAACTGGCGCTCGATCTGCTGGCCTTCCAGCTTTGGACCGAGATGCCGAGTTTCGCCGGCCCGTTCAACATCCGCGCCGAAGAGCAGCTGAGCCTGCCCGAGGTCGCCAATAGCCTCACCTTCGACAAGCGTGTCACCGGCGAAGACGACGATCAAGCCGCTGACCCACGCGAAGACTTCGACGCGGCTTTCGATGCCTTCATCGCCAAAGGCAAAAAGCACCGCAATCAGATCCTCACCACTCTGTTGGCGCGGACGATGAACGCCCCCTTCGCCAGCGCCGCCAACCGCGCCCTGATGCAACGGCTAGACGTCACCCCGCGCAGTATCTGGACACCGACCGCAGAGAGCCTGTTCAACGCCTGCCGCTCAGAGGCACTCGATAGCATCTGGCGCGAACTGGTGGTGACCGAAGAGCGCGAAGATCAGATGGCGCGCTTCGCCAAGCTGAAGGTCGGGGAGAAGCGCAAGGAACTCGAGAAGCTGTTTAACGACGCCAGCACGCAGGAAGCCTTGGGGCTAAGCCGCGCCGAGGTCGCAGCGATCGACAGCTGGCTCCCGGAAGCCATGAAGGGAGAGGCTGCGTGAACAACCTCGCACCGACCGTGACCGCAGTGGCCGACGACAACGATCACGCCCTGCTGAAAGCAGCGCGCGAGATTGGCTGCAATGATCCCTTGGTCCAGAGCCTTGCTGATCGCATCGAGGCGCTGCGAGGCGGCATGTCCGCTATCGGTATGAGCCCCTCGCTGAGCTCCTGCCATCTGATCGCAACGCAATCCCTGAAAGGCCGCTGATATGACGCAGGTGGTTACAGGCAGCCCGAAACTCAAAACTCAGTTGCCGACATCCAACAAGAACCGCGTTCGGTTCCGCGACCCGAGAACGAAGGAGTATCTACACCTTTCCGGGGCCGGGCGGACAAAAGGAACGGATTACGCATGGATCGGCACCCACGCCCAAGCCCGCGCGATCCGCGATCGGGCGCTATCCGAGGACCAACCTTGGCCCTTTATCGCGGTGAGGCCCAAAGGTGCCTGAGGATCACACCACATCTCTGCACTTCGGAAAGGTCCGCTACGCGACCATCCGCAGGGATTTCCAGCAGCTACGGCTCGCGATCCGCGCGCACGACAGCTTCGCGGCCGAGGAAGCTTGGGAGAAATGCGAGCGCTGGATTGAGGCGATTTCACCCGCCGCGCTTCGCGCGCTCGACGCAGAAAAGAAAGACAGGAGGACACGTGATGCCGCTTTTTGAGAGGCTGCTTTGTATTGCGACCCCAACTCTAGCGGTCAGCCTTGCGCTGATCGCCCTGACAACACTGGCCCTGAGGGCATTGGTATGAGCCAGGTCGTAGCCAATCGCCCGAAGTCGAGAAACGATCGCCAACAGAAGGGCAGCGATACAGCCGCGACCAACCCCGCCCCATCGGCTTGCGACATCGCGCTGGAGGGCATGATCGTGCTCCTCGCACGGCACATCTCCCGTGAGATGACGTCCGTCGACGAACCTCAAAAAATGGCGAGCGAATCGGCGCGTAAGCGCATTGGTAAGTTCGGCTGACAGCTAACCCCCGGAGGCACCATGCCAGAACGTGTCCTTATATGGTGGTCCACAGGTGCCGCCAGCTACACAGCCGCAAAGATCGCGCTTCGGAAATACCCCGATGCGCTGATCGTTCGCTGCGAAACGGAAAACGAGGACGAGGACAATTATCGTTTTGAGCGTGACGCGATGCGCCGCTTGAACCGCAATGTGACCCTGCTGAAATCCGAAGAATACCAGAGCGTTCCAGACGTATGGGACCGCCGGAAATTCATGGCTGGGCATCACGGAGCACCATGCACGGCCGAGATGAAAATTGCACCCCGCTTAGACTTTCAGCGACCGACCGACCGACATATTTTCGGCTACACCGCAGACGCCGATGATGTGAAGCGGTTCAAACGTCTGGAAAAAAACTTCTTTGAGTTGGATGTGGAAGCGCCGCTGATCGAAAAGGGCGTGACGAAAGCCGGGACACTGGCCATGGTCGAGCGGGATGGCCTCGCATTGCCGCGTACCTATGGTATGGGTTTCCCCTGCGGGAACTGCCTCAAGACAGGATGCAGCAAAGCATCATCACCGGATTATTGGGCGCTTTTCCGGTTCCATTTCCCTAGACGGTTTGCTGAAACTGCCGCCCGCTGTCGTCGCCTTGGCGCGCGACTGACGCGCATCAATGGCGTGCGGATTTTCATAGACGAAATACCGGTCGATTGGCCCATGACACAACCGATTGCCCCAGCGTGTGATTTCCTTTGCGCGCTGGCAGAAGATGAAGCCAACTAGCCCCGGAGGCCTTATGCAGCCCTTAAGAATAACAAACGCCACGCGCGTACTGGCCGAGGCACAAGACGAATACTATGCACTCGCCATCCTCGATGAAGTGATCGATGGCACCCCTCATATGACCAGCGTTTGGGAACCCACCCCCAAGGAACTGGCGATGCTTCAAGAAGGCGGCGCTGTGCGTCTCTCCATCATTGGCACAGTGCACCCACCGGTCATGATTACCACGCAGCCAGCGCCAAAAATCTAAGTCCTACTAACCCCGACCCGACCAGAACTTTAACTTGCCGCACCGGCGGGATGCATGCCATCCATTCCGCCGCATGCTGTCCGTTTGCCTTTTCTCATCGCAAGGACCCTTTATATGCCCACCAAAGACACCTCACCAACCCTTCGCGCATGGGTCTATGCCCGCTACTCCACCAACAAGCAGACCCAGAAATCCCTCGATGATCAGATTTCAGAATGCCAGCGGTTCGCCGATCGACACGGCTGGCACATCGAACGCATCCTGACCGACGCGGAGCTGACTGGGTACAGCGATCACCGGCCCGGCTACCAGGAACTGCTGCGCGGCATTGAAGGGGGCATGGTCGAGGTTGTGGTGGCTGAGAACATCGAGCGTCTGACCCGCGACGGGGAACACAGCGCTCAGTTGGAAAAGCTTTGTGCCTTTCATGACGTTAAGATCATGACCATCATCGATGGCGAGGCGAACGCGCTCAACATGGGGCTAAAGTCGCTGATGAGTGGCGCCTTGTTGAAATCCATCGCCCTACAGGCGCATCGCGGCCTTGCGGGCAACGTGGCCGCGGGGAAAAGTGCCGGCGGCCGGTCATACGGCTATGTCATCCCCAGAGATGAACGAGGCGACAAGATCAAAGGCGCGCTGGTCATCGATGAGGGCGAGGCGCAAATCGTTCGCCGTATTCTGACGGAGTTTGCCGAGGGGATATCGCCCAAGAAGATCGTCGACCAGTTGAACCAAGACGGCATCCCGAGCCCGAGCGGAAGAGCCTGGCGCCAGAATACTGTCTTCGGCAACCGCAAGCGTGGCACCGGCATCCTGAACAACGAACTCTATATCGGGGTCAGGGTGTGGGATCGCCTTGAGTACCGTCGACACCCCCAAACACAAAAGCGGGTCTCCCGCCTGCGGCCTGAGGAAGAATGGGTTCGCGTTGAGGTTCCGGAGCTGAGGATCATCGACGAGGACCTCTGGGCGAAGGTCAAGGCGCGCCAGGACAGCTTTCAGGTCAAACCCCGGCGGGGCTCCAACAGCGGCGGCGTCGGCCCCCGCCCCAAGTTTCTTTTGTCCGGCTTCCTCCGCTGCGCCAAATGCGGTGGGCCGTTGACGATCGCTGGCACCGTGCACAAACGCTACTACTGCAAAACGGCCAAAGAACAGGGGCCAACCCAATGCACCGGCATGACAGGGCTTTTGAAGGACGAGGCGGAACAAGCCGTCTTGGGCGGCGTGAAACGCGCGCTGCTCGGCTCGGATGCGTTCAAGCGTTTCCGTGAGGAGTATGCGAGGGCGCTCGCTGATGCGACGCAGTCGCTTCAGGCCGACCGCGCTTCGGTCACCCGCCAGCTCCGCGCGGTGGAGACTGAAATTCGTAACGGAACCGGCGCGATCCTCGCCGGTGTGAACAGCCCTGCCCTCATTGAAGCCCTGTCGAAAGCTGAAGCGCGGAAGCTCAAGTTGCAGGCCCAACAGCGGCAGATCGAAGACGCCCGGCCGATGCTCCCAACTGACTTAGAAGAGGTCTACGCTGCGCATGTCAGAAAGCTGGAAACGATCCTCGCAGAACCCGAATTGGTCATCCATGCGCGCGATATTCTGCGGGTTCTGGTGGAAACCATCAGCGTCGAGGAAGTGGAGGAAGGAAAACACCTCCTGGGCATCGAGGGAGATTTGACAAAGTTCCCAATGACATACGCAAAAGCGCCCCGAAGGGCGGCTTTGCGAACAAAAGTTCGATAGGCTTGGTTGCGGGAGTAGGATTTGAACCTACGACCTTCAGGTTATGAGCCTGACGAGCTACCGGGCTGCTCCATCCCGCGCCAATGCCCTCCGTTTAGACTTATAGCGCGGGAGCTGCAAGCGCATTCGAACAGAGAAAGGTAATTTTTCTTGAGATTTTTTCTGGCATGCTTACCGTTTGCGCCGCCAAAACTCGAAGGCCGCCGGAAAGCCCCCTCAAACGCAAACCGCCGCAGCATTGAGCTGCGGCGGTTTTGTTAATCTGATCATCGTCGAGAGATACTGTAGTCTAGGAACTTATTAGGTTTGGCGATGACCTACTCTCCCACGTCTTAAGACGCAGTACCATCGGCGCTACGGCACTTAACGGCTGGGTTCGGGATGGGAC
>NZ_SZNL01000034.1:0-18252 GCF_005068605.1 Sulfitobacter sp. 15WGC
GGCACCATTCCTGAGTAAACCGAACCGGCTCACCGACGACAGGGGCGCACGGGCAACCGCGCGCCCCTTTTTCGTCGCCGCCCCGAACGGGGCTCATGCGCGCAGTCCCCGAGCGCCCCGCCGCCTGGCCAAGGACGGCGCGACCTCTGGCCCGTTTTCCAAGGCGGCCATGGGCCGCAAGGCGAGTGAGGGCAGCCTTACCCGCGATTCTCTGGTCTGGACGCCGGGCCAAGATGGCTGGCAGCGGGCCGAGGATGTGGCCGAACTGGCGCAGCTTTTCACCGTGATGCCCCCGCCACCGCCGCCGCCCCCGGCCTGATCCGCAGGCGCGTGGGCAAAGGACCTTCGCGCGTCCCGCCCGTGGCCCCTCAGGTCCACGGGCCACCCCCATCCGCCCCGCCGCGATTGACCTTGCAAAGCACCCCTTATGTCCGCCACCGATCTGCCCCCCGCCGCCCCGCTTGAAGAGCACCGTTTCCCCTGTGACACCTGCGGCTCGGACATGCGCTTTGACCCGGCGCAGGCGCTGCTGATCTGCGATCACTGCGGCAATGTGGAGCCAATCGACGGCAGCGGGCGCCACGCCCATGCCATCGCCGAACAGGATTTTCGCGCCGGATTGCAGGCCGCCCTGCCCGCCGCCGAGATGGAAGAGACCCGCGTCACCACCTGCCCCAACTGCGCAGCGCAGGTGGAATTCGAGCCCGGCAAACACGCCGCCGAATGCCCTTTCTGCGCGACGCCCGTGGTGATCGACACCGGCACCAACCGCCATATCAAACCGCGCGCCGTGCTGCCCTTCGCCCTGCCCGAAGAGCGCGCCCGCGACGCGATGAAAGACTGGCTTGGCAGCCTTTGGTTCGCCCCCAACGGGCTGCAACAATATGCCCGCAAGGGCCGCCGGATGCAGGGCATCTATGTGCCCTTCTGGACCTATGACGCACAGACCGCCTCCAGCTATCGCGGGGAGCGTGGAACCGTCTATTACGTCACCCGCACCGTCATGCGCGATGGCAAGCGGGTGAAGCAGCAGGTGCCGAAAATCCGCTGGCGGGCCGCGTCGGGGCGGGTGGCTCGGTTCTTTGACGATGTGCTGGTGCTGGCCTCCCGGTCGCTGCCCAAGAAACACACCGACGCGCTGCACCCTTGGGACCTCTCCGCGCTGGAGCCCTATGCGCCCGAATACCTCGCCGGTTTCCGGGCCGAAGCATATGGCATCACGCTGGAGGAAGGCTTTGTTCAGGCCCGCGCCCATATGGACCGGGTGATCGAGCGGGACGTGAAGTTTGACATTGGCGGCGACCGCCAGCGGGTGCATGACATCAACACCCAAGTCAGCGATGTGACCTTCAAACATATCCTGCTGCCGGTCTGGCTTGCCGCCTATAAATACCGTGGCAAGACCTATCGTTTCGTCGTCAACGGCCATTCCGGCAAAGTGCAGGGCGAACGCCCCTATTCCGCCGTCAAAATCACCTTTGCCGTGGTGCTGGGGCTGATCGCCGCCGCCATCGTCGGCTATTTCATGGCCCAGCAATGACCCAGAGCTACGACCAGTTCACCGACCTCTTGCAGGCGCGCTATTCCTGCCGCGCCTTTCGGCCCGATCCCGTCCCCAAAGACAGCATCACCCAGATCGTCAGCGCCGCGCGCCATGTGCCCTCGTGGTGCAATGCGCAGCCATGGCAGGTGACCATCACGCGCGGCGCAGGCACCGATGCCTTTCGCGCAGCCCTCCTTGAAGCCGCCAGCGCCGACACCCCGGTCGCGCCGGACCTGCCATGGCCCACGGGCTACTCCGGGGCCTATGCCGAACGCCGCCGGACCTGTGGCTTCCAGCTTTACGATGCGGTGGGCATTGCCAAATCCGATCGCGCCGCGCGTCAGGCGCAGATGCTGCGCAACTACGCGCTTTTCGACGCGCCGCATGTGGCCATCGTGACCGCCCCGGCCGAGCTTGGCCCCTATGGCGCGATGGACTGCGGCGGCTTCGTCACCGCCTTCACCCTCGCCGCGACGGCGCTTGGCGTGGCCAGCATCCCGCAAGCCGCCATTGCCGCCTATGCGCCCTTGGTGCGCGAAGTTCTCGCGTTGCCCGAAGATCGGCTGGTGCTCTGCGCAATCTCCTTCGGCTATGCCGATGAGACGCACCCCGCGAACGCCTTTCGCACCGAGCGGGCCGCCCCTTCTGACATCATTGATTGGAAAGACTGACATGCGCGCATTGCTGCAACGGGTGACCGAGGCTTCGGTCACGGTCGAGGGTGAGGTTATCGGAGAGATCGGCCCCGGCCTGCTGATCCTCGTCTGCGCCATGCCCGAGGACACCGAAGAAACCGCCGAGAAACTGGCCCTGAAAATCTCAAAACTGCGGCTGTTTAAGGATGAGGGTGGCAAGATGAACCTGAGCCTTGCCCAAACCGGCGGCAGCGCTTTGGTGGTGAGCCAATTCACCCTCGCCGCCGATACCGCGCGCGGCAACCGCCCCGGCTTTTCCGGCGCGGCGAAGCCCGAGATGGCCGAAGCGCTCTATTCCCATTTCGCCCGCAGCCTCGCCGGGCTCGACATCCCCGTGCAGACCGGACGGTTCGGCGCGGATATGGCCGTGGCGCTGGTCAACGATGGGCCGGTGACCCTCTGGCTCGATACGGCCGCGCCCTGATAAGTCGGTGGAAAACATGGGCCGGCAAGCTTGGGAGGAGGTAAGCTTGCCGGCCGGTATAACGGGTCCGGGAGGAGGAGGACCGTTAATATGCGGTGTCAGATCAACCCGGGAAGGAGCGGGGTCCGGCACCTGACAATGCAGCGCGTAAGGCGCGACATTGATGGCTGAGGGTCAAAAGCGCAGTGGCTTAAAGACCGTCGTATTCTTCGGTCACCAGCGCTTGGGCGTGCTGGGGAATTTGGTTGCGGTCGATGCCCGCACGCTCAAGCTGTGCGTCGCTCATGCTGTTGAGGACGGCCTGCATGCGCGAGATCTGCATCTGAGTGACGCCACGCGCCAGCAGGCTGCCGACCTTGCCCGCCGCGGTGCCAAGCGCGCCGAGGACCGGAGCGGACGCATCACGCAGGGAGAAACCGTGGGGGGCGGATAGGATATTGTCATACTTCATAGGTCTGTTCCTTTGAAAGTTCTTCCGACGCCACACGCCGGATCTCGCACCGTGCGATGCCGATATCGGACAGTTCGCGATCGCTCAGTACGTTGAGTTCTGTGAAAGTTCGGTTGTAAGCTGCGCGCCGGGCTTTGATCTGGGCCACGCGACGGCGCATGCCGTCAACGCTGTGATGAAGCCCATCGAGCGCGGAGCTCAGGGTAGTGCCACGTGAGATTGCCATCGTCATAAGCGCAACTCCTTTCAGAATGCTGCAAGTGCATTATCAATGCTGCAATGCAGAAGTAGTACGCTCTGACCCTATTTTGAACCCGCAGAATTTGCATAGGCGCTATGCCCGAAACGAAAGGCCGGGGGCTAACTACAGGTAAACAGCCTAAAATTTTTGCGCCGATACACAGGAAATGTGCATCGGCGCAACGCAGCGGGGCTGCAATCAGGGGATTTGGGGACGGGCGGCGGCGTGCCGCCCTTTCTTGTGTGAGTCGTTTAGCTCGCCGGTTCCCAAGGGCGCGTGTAGACGCTGAGCACCTTTGAGACCTCATCGTGGGTCGCGTCGTTCATCGTGACCTGCGCCACCAACCCGCGTTTCTTGTCGTCCACCACCTCGGTCACCCGCGCGGCACAGCCCGCCTTTTCAAGGCTGCCGTTATAGACCCGCGTGATCGCGTCCTTGCGCAGATCGGGTTTGAAGATCTTGCCGACAGCCGTCTTGGGCAGCTCGTCCATGATCTTGAGGTGCTTGGGCTGGGCTGCGCGTTCCGCGACATGCTCACGCGCATAGGCCAACAGTTCCTCTTCGGTGACATTGGCACCCTCAACGAGTTCGACAAAGGCGCAGGGCACCTCGCCCGCGTGGGGGTCGGGCTGGCCGATGGCACCCGCAAAGGCGACGGCCTCATGGCCCAGCAGCGCCTCTTCGATCTCGGCGGGGTCAATGTTGTGGCCGCCGCGAATGATCAGGTCTTTGGCGCGGCCCGTGATCCAGATATAGCCATCGCTGTCGATCCGGCCCAGATCGCCGGTGCGCAGGTATTTGCCGTGGTAGAAGAGGTCTTTGTTCTTGTCTTCCTCGACATAGGTATGGCCCGAGAAGACGCCGGGGTTCGAGACGCAGATCTCGCCAATCTCATCCGTCTCCGCGTCGATCGGACCATCCACGGTGCCCTTGATGATCCGCACGTCCGAATAGGGGAAGGCGATACCGATGGAGCCGACCTTCTTGATCCCGTCCGTCGGGTTGCAAGAGACAAGGCAGGTCGCCTCGGTCAGGCCGTAGCCTTCGACCAGCGTGACGCCCGTGGCCTTCTCAAACCGGCGGAAAAGCTCCAGCGGCAGCGGGGCGGAGCCGGAGAAGGCGGTTTTCACCGTGCTGACATCCGCATCAATCGGGCGCTGCATCTTGGCCGAGATCGCCGTAGGCACAGTAATGATAAAGGTGATCTTCCACCGCTCCACCAACTTCCAGAAGTTGTCAAAGACACCATCCCCGCGATAGCCCTGCGGCGTGGGGAAGACCACATGCGCGCCCGACGACACGGCGGCCATCAGGATCACATGGCAGGCAAAGACGTGGAACAGCGGCAGCGGACACATGATATTGTCTTGCTCGCTGAACAGCAGCCGATGCCCCAGCCAGCCGTTGTAAATGAGGCCCGAATACTTGTGCTGCGCCACCTTTGGCATCCCGGTCGTGCCGCCGGTGTGGAAATAGCAGGCAACGCGATCCTCTTGCACATCCTCAAAGTTGAGCGAGGTGTTCTGCTTGGCGATCTCGGCGTTGAAGTTGAGGTATTTGGCTTGGTTGTTCACCATCCCCTTGGGCCGCACCAGCGGGACGATCCAGCTTTTCGGCGGGGTGAGATAGCGCACCAGATCAACCTCGAGCACCGTGTGCACCTTGGGCGCAAGCCGCACCGCTTCGGCGGTCTTCTGGGCCACGTCCGTCTTCGGGAAAGGCCGCAGGGTGACGACCACGGAGGCGCCCACTTCGCGCAGGATGGCACCGATCTGTTCGGCGTCCAGCAGCGGGTTGATCGGGTTCACGATCCCGGCCACGGCACCGCCCAGCAGGGTGATCGTCGTCTCGTTACAGTTGGGCAGCACATAGGCCACCACGTCCTTCTCACCTACGCCAAGGCTGCGGAAGAGGTTCGCCGCCTGCGTCACGCGGCCATGCAACTCTTTCCAAGACAGCGTTTCGGCCTTGTCCTTGGGGCCCGAGAAAATCTGATAGCTGACGGCATTGTGGTTGGGGAATTTCGCGGCCGTATTGCTTAGCATTCCGTAAAGCGTCTTGGCCACGTCGCGGTCTTCCCACGGCATTTCCGCCGCGATGGCATTGCGGTCTTCGATCCCGGCGAATGTCATGGTGTCTCCTCCCCTGTGCCGGTGTTCCGGCTTATTCTCCTCGCGCCAGATTGCGGCGAAACGCGCCGTTTCGCAAGCAATCGGCGGCAACAAACGCAACGTCACACTAGGGTGACGTAACGCCGGGGTTGCACTGTTCAAGGGCGGCTCAGGCCGCGGCGGCGGCCCCATCGGTGAACTGAAGCCGCGCCAGACGCGCATAAAGCCCGTCACTGGCGACCAATTCGTCATGGGTGCCGATGGCCGCGATGCGCCCGGCCTCCATCACCACGATGCGGTCGGCCTTTTTCACGGTGGCCAGACGGTGCGCCACGATCAGCGTCGTGCGATCCGCGCTGAGCCGGTCGACGGCGGCCTGCACCAGCCCCTCACTCTCGGAATCCAGCGCCGAGGTCGCCTCGTCCAACAGCAGCACCGGCGCGTCGCGCAGGATGGCGCGGGCGATGGCGATGCGTTGTTTCTGCCCGCCCGACAGCATCACGCCGCGCTCGCCCAGATAGCTGTCATAGCCATCGGGCAGCGCGGTGATGAAGTCATGCGCGGCGGCGGCGCGGGCGGCTTCCTCGACCTCTGCGTCACTGGCATCGGGGCGTCCGAACCGGATGTTCTCAGCCGCCGTGGCAGCAAAGATCACCGGATCTTGCGGCACCAGCGCGACCGAACGGCGGAAGTGGTCCCGCGCCACATCGCGCAGGTCGACCCCATCTAAGGTGATCCGCCCCGACTGCGGGTCATAAAAGCGCAGGATCATCTGGATGATCGTCGTCTTCCCCGCGCCCGAGGGGCCGACAAAGGCCACCGTCTCACCGGGGTTGATCTCAAGGTCGACGCCATCCAGCGCCGCCACATCGGGGCGGGCGGGATAGGTGAACTGCACGTTCTCAAAGGCGATCCGCCCCGCGACAGGCTGCGGCAGGCTGCCCTGGCTTGCGGGCGCCGGGTCTTGCACCGTATCCTGACTTTGCAACAGGTCGATTAGCCGCTCCGTGGCGCCCGCAGCGCGCTGCAACTCGCCCCAGATCTCTGACAGGGCGGCGACCGCGCCCGCGACCATGACCGCATAGATCACGAATTGCACCAGCGCGCCCGCGCTCATCACATCCGCCCGCACGTCTCGCGCGCCGATCCACAGCACGCCCACCACGCCCGCGAAGACCAGAAAGATCACGATCATCGTCATCACGGCGCGGGTCTTGATCCGGCGCTGCGCAGCATCGAAAGAGGCTTCGGTCATCTGCGCGAATTGGCCCCGGCTTGCGGCCTCATGGGTAAAGGCCTGCACCGTTTGCACCGCGCCCAACGTCTCAGAAGCATTGCCCGAACTTGCCGCGATCCAATCTTGGTTCTCGCGGCTGAGCATCCGCAGGCGGCGGCCCAGCGTCAGGATGGGGATCACCACGGCGGGCACAATCAGCAGCACCAGCCCGGTCAATTTGGCCGAGGTCAGCAGCATCAGCCCCAGACCGCCCACGAAGATCAGCAGGTTGCGCAGCGCGATCGAGACCGACGATCCGATCACCGAGAGGATCAGCGTGGTGTCGGTGGTGATCCGGCTGAGCACTTCGCCAGTCATGATACGCTCATAAAAGGCCGGGCTCATGCCCACCACACGGTCAAACACCGCGCGCCGGATATCGGCCACCACCCGTTCGCCCAGCCGTGTCACCAGCGCATAGCGCAGCCCGGTGCCAAGGGCGAGCAGCCCCGCGATCAACAGTGCGGCGATGAAATAGAGGTCGAGCAATTCGCTCTCTCCCGTGCCGAAATTGTCGATCACCCGCCGCACCGCCAAGGGCAAAGTGAGCGAGATCATCGCGGTCAGCACCAGCGCCGCCCCGGCGGCGGCCATCAACCAGCGATAGGGCGCCATGAAAGGCATCAGCGCCGCCAAAGCCCCGATCCGCCGCGACTTTTCGCGTTCGTCTTTGGCGCTTGGTGCGGGGGCTGGGGTGCGTGCCATGGGCTTTCCTTTGTCTTTCCACATCGGTCATGGCGCGGGGGCTGGGCGGGGTCAAGCAAGACCGCCCCGATAAGGACAATCTGCCGCCCCCGACAGACAGCGGCGGTCGCATCTATCCCGCGCGGCGGCGGTCACGAAAGTTTCGGGGAAAGAGTGGAGCGGGCGACGGGAATCGAACCCGTATCATCAGCTTGGAAGGCTGAGGTCTTACCATTACACAACGCCCGCGCTACGGCTCCTCTCCTATTTTATCGCTCCCTGAGCGTCAAGTGGAGCGATGCCCCTTTGGCAAGATCAATCACATGAGCCTGCTCTCGCCTGTGGCCGGTCATCAAGGTGGCAGCGCGGGCCAAGGGGCACTAGCTTAGCCTCACGGGATGAAAACGAGGCATTGGAATGGACGCCAGACCGGCCCAAGACCAAAAGCGCGAGGTCGTCATGACCCACGGAGTTCTCAGCGAGGACCCCGAGGATCTGTTTCACGGCACCGGGTTGCGGGTCGTGCGGGCCGTCCTGCACGAGGCGGTGCTGCGGCTGTGGAGCGATGATGCTTTTGGCATGGCCGGAAACGTGGCCTTTCGCGCGCTGCTGGCGATCTTCCCCTTCCTGATCTTCACCAGTTCGCTCACTGCCTTTGTCGGCGACCGGTCGATGGCCGATGACCTGATCCATTTCCTGATCGCCATTGTCCCCCCTGCCCTGATCGAACCGATCGTGTCGGAGGTGGAAAAGGTCATGACCGTGCCGCGCGGCGATCTGCTCAGCGTGGGTATCCTGCTGACCGTCTGGTTCGCCGTGGGCGGAGTCGATGGGGTGCGCGTGGGGTTGAACCGCGCCTATGGGCTGCGCGAGACGCGGTCGGTCTTCACCATCTACGCCGTGCAGGTCGCCATGGTGCTGCTGGCAAGCCTGATCCTCGTGATCGTGGGCTATCTGCTGGTGCTCGCCCCTCGGGCCGGGTCTTGGCTGCATATGTTGATGCCGGGTTTCGATCCGCGTTCGGTCACCGTGGGGCTGGTCCGCTTTCCCGCCTCGGCCACGATCCTGCTGGTCGCCCTCTTCGCGGCCCATGTGATCCTGCCCGCACGGCGGACGCGGTTTAACAACATCTGGCCCGGAGTTGTCGCCACCGCCGCTGCTTGGACCGTGCTGGCGGTGCTGTTTTCATCCTACCTGCGCAGCTTTGGCACCTATGCCAGCTATTACGCGGGCATGGCAGGGATCATCGCGGCGCTTTACTTCATGTATCTCGCCGCGCTGGTGCTGATCTTTGGCGGAGAGTTGAACCGCGCCCTGCGCATCCGCAGATTGGCCCGCGCGATGAGCGATCAGCCCTGATCCCCCGCACAGGGCGTGCCCGCAGCGCCCCAGACCCTCACGTCATGCACCAACGCATCGAGCGTCCCCTCGGGCACCGACCTCCCCGCGCCGGGGGCGAAACCCCAGTTTACAAAGGCGGAGTTTTGCAGGTGATCGACCAATGAGGCGATGTCATGCCCGTCGTTGGTCTCAGGATCGCGCAACTGGATGCAGACCTCGGCTGAGGACTTGCCGAACCACGCCAATTCTACCGGCGGCAGCCGCCAAGCATCGTCGATATGCGGTGGGGCATGGGGCACCGTGTTCGCAGCGGCAGAGGTGACATGGCAGGCGTCACAAGGGATGCTCTCGGCCCCGATCCGGCTCTCGCCCGCGCGCACATTCATGCCGTGCACCGCCTCCGGCCCATAGCCCAAGCCCTGCCACATCGGCTGCCCCTCTTCGCCTACATGGCAATTGGTGCAACGCGGATGCGCGGTGACGGTGAAAATCCGATCCCAAGCGGCCAGCCCCTCGGCGCGATCGGGCGCCTCCTGCGCAAAGGCGGGGGCGGCCAGCATGAGTGCGGCGCAGGTCAATAGATATCTCATGCGAAATCCACGGATTTAGACAGGGGGAGTTCACGGATCCGCTGGCCCGTGGCGGCGAAGATTGCATTGGCCAGCGCAGGCGCCGCGGGCGGCACGCCCGGCTCACCAATGCCGCGCAGCTTGCCGCCATTCTCCAACCCGCGCACCTCGATCTTGGGCGTCTGATACAGCCGCAACCCTTCATAGAGGTGATAGTTGTCCTGCTGCGGCACCCCATCGCGATAGGTTAGTTCGCAGTTCATCGCATGGCCCAAGCCCCAGATCACCGCGCCGGCGAGTTGCGCCTCGAAGTTGACCGGATCCATCACGCGGCCCACTTCGGCGACAACGAAAACGCGGTCGATCTTGAGACCCGCGTCGGTCTGGCTGACCTCGACCACCTCGGCCACCGGCACGCCGAAGGACAGGCAGAACGCCAGCCCCCGGCCCCGCCCCGGGCCAAGGTCTGCGCCCCAGTCCGACATCTCGCCCACAGCCTCCAACACCCCGCGCGAGGGCGCATGGGTGCACAGCCGGAGCCGTTCCTCCAAAGGATCGACGCCCGCGGCATGGCACATCTCATCCATGAAGCTTTCGTGCAGGAAACCGTTGCCCGACGCCCCGACCGACCGCCACGAGCTTACCGGCACCATCGCGGGCACACGGTGGCCGGTCACGCGGTAATCGGGGATCGCAAAGGGCTGATCCCATGCGCCTGCGACGATGGCGATGTCGGGGCCGAAGACCGGCTGGTTCAGCCGCGCCATCTGCGATTCCGCCGTCGAAGGTGCTGCGATGGCCAATTCATAGGCCGCGATCTGCCCCTCCGAGACTTTGCCCCGCGCCCGCGCCATGGCCAGTGGGCGGGGGAAGTCATGGGTGAAATCCTCCTCCCGCGACCAAACCATTTTGATCGGTGTGCCGGGCAGTTGCATCGCCACTTCGACGGCGCGCAGGGTATAGTCATCCTCAAGCCGCCGCCCGAAACTGCCGCCCGACATCAGCACATGGATATGCACATTCTCAGCGTCGATCCCGGTGAGCGCGGCCACATTGGCCTGCATGAAACGCGGGATCTGCGTGCCGGTCCAGATATCGACGCGGGCCTTCTCCAGCTTCACCACCACGCTCATCGGCTCCAGCGGGGCATGGGCCAGATAGGGGATGCGGTACGCGGCCTCCAACACCTCCCCATCGGCCAGTGCGGCGCTGACATCGCCGTCATCGCGAAACCGGCTGTCCTGCCGGTCATCGGTGAAGGAGGCCGCCACGGCTTTGAATTGATCCGCCGTGTCGCCGATATAGGGCGACGGGCCCCAGTCACATTTCACCGCCTGCGCGGCCTGAAAGGCCCGCCAGGTGTTGTCGGCCACCACGGCGACGCCGCCGGTGATGGGCAAGACCGCCTTCACGCCGCGCATCTTTTCGGCGCGGCCCGCGTCAAAGCCCATGATCGCCCCGCCCTGCGCCGGGTTGGTGCGGGTCGTGGCGTGAAGCATCCCCTCCATCACCATGTCGATGCCATAGGTCTGGGTGCCAGTGGATTTGGCCATGATATCGGTGCGCATCTGCGGCTTGCCAAGGTGCCGCCACGCGCCGGGGTCGCGCAGCGTGACCTCGGTCACCGGGTCGATCTCCGCCGCGGCGGCGGCGAGGTCTTGATAGGCCAGCCGCATGCCGTCGGGCAGCACCACCACGCCCGCCTCGGTCTTGAGTTGGCTCCGTTCCAGCCCCGTCTGCGCCACGGCGGCGGCCAACAGGGTTTCGCGGGCCACGGCCCCGGCCATGCGCAGCCTGTCGTACATATCCGGCACGGTCGAACTGCCGCCGGTCAATTGCAGGCCGAGCAGCTTTCCCGCCACATCCGAGGCGCCGCGCCCGGTCCGCGCCAGCAGCGTTTCCGAGGTCGCGGCAATCGGCATCGCCTCAACCCCGACCACGCCGTTGTAATAGACCGGCGAAGGCGGCCCGGGCGTGATCTGCACCCTGTCGAGGTCGACATCCAACTCCTCGGCAATCATATGGGCTTGGATCGAATAGGCCCCCTGCCCCACATCGGCGCGCGGGGTGATCAGCGTGACGCCGCTTGCATCAATCTTGACGTAGGGCGTGATCGCCGCCGCACCGGGTGGCAAGCCTTCGAGCAGCGGGTTCTTCAGGTCACGTTTGTACAGATAGGTGCCAAAGGCCACGCCCCCGGCAATGGCGGCGGAGCCAACGATGAAACTGCGGCGGGTGATGGTGCGCAGGCGCGACATGTCAGGCCCCCCGCAGCCGCGCGGCGGCGCTGTGAACGGCGGCACGGATGCGCGGATAGGTGCCGCAGCGGCAGAGGTTCCCGCTCATCGCGGCGTCGATCTGATCGTCGGTCGGCTCGGGGTTCAGCTCCAGAAAAGAGGCCGCCTGCATGATCTGCCCCGATTGGCAGTAACCGCATTGCGCGACCTGATGCTCCACCCATGCCGCCTGCACCACATGCAGCGCTTCGGGCGTGCCCAAGCCTTCGATGGTGGTGACATCGCCGTTCACATCCGCCGCCCGCAATTGGCAAGACCGCACGGCCAGCCCATCGACATGCACCGTGCAGGCACCGCATTGCGCAATGCCGCAGCCGTATTTTGGCCCGGTGATCCCCAGCTCGTCGCGCAAAACCCAGAGCAGCGGCATGTCGTCATCCACGTCCACCTCGTGGACCGTGCCGTTAACCGTCAATTCCATCGGTGATCCTTCCGCGCTGGTGCCCCCAATGTAGCCGGTAGCGCCTATCGCGCAAGACCACGCGCGGCGGGTCGCGCAGCGTCACCCTGGCGGGGCGGTCATGGCGGCGGGTGCCGCCGCTTCGCTTACTCGAGGTCTTGGGCCGTCAGCGCGCGGTGAATTTCGCGGCGGACCAATTTGCGCACATTGCGGGTGATCCGCTCGCCCAAAGCCCCCTGAAGCTCGGCGCGGACGATCTCGGTCACCATGTCGCGCAGTGCTTCCTCGTCGAGGAACTGATCCTCACCCGCGCTGCCCGCCTCCTGCGCGGGGGCGGCATAGTCGAATTCCGGCGCGGTGGCGGCAGGATCGGCCACACGCGGGCCACTGTCCGCAAAACGGCGCACCTGCTCTTCGAGCTGCGGTGTCGTGGGCTGCGGGCGGCTTGGGGCGGGCGTCTCAGCCTCTACCGTCGCCGTATCGGCAATCGGGGCCTCAGGCGCGTCAAGCTCCGCATCGTCTTTCCACTCCATCGCCGGAGGTTCGGTGCCGGAATAGTCATTATCGCCGGGCGCGTCCGGATCCCAGTCGTCAGAGATTTTGCCGATGGCCGTCTCGAGCGCCGCCAGCTTGTCGCTGCGGCTGGCCCCGGTCGCCTTGGCCACTGCGTCAGAGACGGCGCGAGCCCGGGCCTCATCCGCGGTCTCCGGCGCGGGTGTGCGATAGTCTTCGGCATGCAGATCGCTCGGATCGTCATGCAGCATATCATAGTCCAAGGGCGAGACCTTGGCCGGATCAACGGCAGCGGCCTTTGGGCGATCCTCGCCATCCGACGTGGCAACCCTGAGCGCAGGGGTCAGCACCAACCGGTCGCTCGAGGCCGCGGGAGCCTTCTCGGCAGGCGGGGTCGCGGGGTGACGGGCCGAGACGAATGGACGCTCTGCCTCATCGGCACTATCTTCCGCTTCGGTCTGCATGGCTTGGGTCAAGCTCAGCGGCTGCGGCGCGGCTTTGGATGCCTCACCGACGCCCTCGTCAGAAGCGGGACGCGCCGTGCCGCCCGAGGCTGTGCGCAGCGACAGGTGCGGAGTGAAATCCTCGGACGTGACGCTGTCCGATGTCGGCTCGTCCAATGCGGCCCCCCGCATGCTTTTGAACGCGGCACCGGTGTCATCTGCAGAATCGGCAGCCTCCGGCTTGGAAACCGGCGTAGGGTTGGACGTTTGCAGGGGACGCTTGTCTTCGGACACCAATCGGCGAATCGACGACAGGACGTCTTCCACCTCCGCGTTTGTGACGGGTTCGGACATATTTCTCTACCACTCTTGCCTCGCGGATAGCTTAACCGCGTGGGAGGATTCTCACAATGGGGCGGTGCAAAATGCCAAACGACCGTGCAAAACGTCAGTCTTTTTGCAGCGCGCGCAGCACCCGATCCAGCGCTTGGCCCTCTTTCGAGTATTTAGCAGGGGCGTCCTTAACAAGGTTGTAATAGGCCCCCGCGTCATAGATCTGCACCGGCAGCTTCAGGTCCTGCGCGGTGAGACGGCCCGTGGCAGCCAGCACGGAATAGGCCGCCACATAGAGATTGGCACGGGCCGAAACGCGGGTCGATTCCGCATCCAGCAAGGATTGTTCGGCGTCCAGCACGTCCAATGTGGTACGCGCGCCGAGGGTCGCTTCCTCGCGGACGCCGCGGAAGGCAATACGCGCCGCGCGGATCTGGCGGTCGGAAGCCTCCAACTGCGCCCGTGCCGAGGCCAGCGCGGCATAGGCGTTGCCCACCTCCTGCTCAACATCTTGGCGCACCACATGCAGGTTCGCGCGCTGCGCGTCCCGCTGCGCCATCGCGCTGCGCACGGCCGAGGAAAGCGCCCCGCCCTGATAGATGGTCTGACCGACCTCCACCCCAACGCTGCCGCTGCGGGTATAGGCTTCGCTGTCGAAAGTCTCGTTCAGACCATATTGCCCGTTCAGCGTGATCCGCGGGCCCATGGCCGCCTCATTGGCTTCGACGCTGAGATCGGCTGCCGCCACCTGATGCTGTGCGGCGATGATCGACGGGTGAGTGCGCACAGCCAAAGCCTTGGCCGAGGCGAGGTTGCCGCCGACATTCGGCAGGCTCGGCGGTTGGCTAAGGTTGCCCGGGGCATGGCCCACGGCATTGCGATACTCCTCGACCGCGCGCAGCAGCACGCCTTCGGCGCCCGCCAGCCCGCTGCGGGCATTGGCAAGCTGCGCTTCGGCCAAGGCCACATCGGTGCGGGTAACTTCGCCCACGTCGAAACGATCCCGCGCGGCGCGCAGCTCTTGGGTCAGCAGCCGCAGGTTGTTGTTGCGCAGCTCAACCGTTTCCGAGGCTTCGATCACGCCCATATAGGCCGCAACCGCGCGCAGCAGCACCTGCTGCTCTAGGTTGACCAAAGTCTGGCGGGTGGCCAGCACGGCCTCTTTCGCCGCCTCCACCCGATAGGCGCTCGCGCCGAAATCATAGAGCAGAAGCTCGCCAATCAGGCTGATCGACGCCTTCAGGCTTTCCGTCGACTGCGCTGGCAGAAGAGAGGAACTGCGCGTGGTGCCAAAGCTTTGCGTCAGCCCGGCGGCCCACCGCAACACGGGTTTCAGCGCCGATTTCGCCGCGGCCACATCCTCATCGGCGGCCCGCAAAAGCGCACGGTTTTGCTCCAGCAGACCGGAATGCTCATAGGCCCCCACCAGCGCATCGGCCAATGTCTCGGCGGCAGCCACACGCGGCAGGGCAGCGCCGCTGGCGAGGACAAGGCTCACCGGTACGGCGATGGCAAAACGTTTGAGGGATTTCGTGAAACTGTTCGCGCTCATGGCTCAATGCCCCTGAATGGCTTTTGTAGACCTTTGGACCGGCCCGTAGGCCGATCGGGGCGGGTGCCCCTCCCCTGAAAGCGAAGTGGCGCGCGGTATGACCGGCGCGCCACCCTGTCGCTTACAGCTGAAATTCTGCCTGACGTTCAAAGCCACGCAGCACCGGCGCACCGGCGTTGAATTCGGGCCGCCAAGACACCTGACCGCCGCGTTTATAGCCCAGGCGTACCTCGCCCAGACCCCGATCCATAAAGAGGCAAGCAATCCGCCCGCCCTCTTTCACCTGCTCCACCAGCGCTTCGGGCAGTTCACCCACCGCACCTTGGACGATGACCACATCATAGGGCCCATGCTGCGGCGCGCCTTCGGTCAGCGGGGCGACATGGACGATCACATTGTCCGCGCCCGCCTGCGCCAGCGCCTCTTGCGCCTCGGCGGCCATGGCTTCGTCTTCCTCAACGGCGACGACGGCCTCGGCCATATGGGCGATCACGGCGCTGGAATAGCCCATGGCGCAGCCGATATCGAGCACGAGTTCCTCATTGGTGATGTCGAGGTGGTCGAGCATTTTGGCCAATGTCCGCGGGTCGAGCAGCACCCGATCCTGCCCCAGATCGAGGTTTTCACCCAGATAGGCAGCCTCGCGCTGTGCCGCCGGCACGAAGTCTTCGCGCTGCACGGTCAGCATCGCGTCGATGATTGGAAACTTGGTCACATCCGAAGGACGAACCTGCGTATCTACCATGGTTACGCGGCGGGCGGCGAAATCACTCATCAGCTAAACTCATTCGTTCAGGGTGTCTGAAGAGTGATGTGCCACATTGCCGGGCCAGCGGCAACGCCCTGACCGCATTTTCGCGCGCATATGGGACTTGCGGCCCCCTTCGTGATCCGTTAGCAGTGCGCCAACCACCGGTCGGCGAGTTGGCGGAGTGGTTACGCAGCGGATTGCAAATCCGTGTACACCGGTTCGATTCCGGTACTCGCCTCCACCTTATTTTTATGGCAATTCTTCATTCTGCTCGCCGATCGAGACCTTGGAATTCTGTTGGTTTACAGTTCAGTTTACAAAGACACTGGCCAAGACCTCCAACGATCACCCCTATTTCACATGGAGTGCCCCCACTGAAGTGGTCCGCCAACTGGGATAGAATGATCCCGTCATGGAGAGGACCAGAGAATGGCTGGAAAGCGAGAAAAGTTCGAAGACATCGTCTTGAACCTGCGCCAGGTTGAGGTGCTGCAAGGCCAAGGCCTTTCGATCGGTGATGCGGTGCGCCAGGTCGGTATCACACAGCAGAGCTACTATCGGTGGCGCAGGCAGTATGGTGGCATGAGCCGTGATCAGCTGAAGCGGCTAAAGGAGCTCGAGGCGGAAAACCAGCGGCTTCGGCGCGCTGTCTCCGACCTGACCCTCGACAAAATGATCCTGAGCGAGGCGGCACAGGGAAACTTCTAAGCCCCTCGCGCCGACAAAAGTGCATCGACCACGTGCGGCAGACGCTTGGCGTATCCGAGCGCCGCGCCTGCCGCACGCTCGGACAGCATCGCTCCACCCAGCGGAAGGTGCCGCAGGGGCGGTCGGACGAAGCGCAGCCGACGGCAGATATCATCGAGCTGGCTCGCCAGTATGGCCGCTACGGATATCGCCCCATCACGGCGCTGCTGAACCAGGCTGGCTGGCAGGTGAACCGCAAGCGGGTCGAGCGCATATGGCGACGCGAGGGGCTGAAGGTCCCGCACAAGCAGAAGAAGCGCAGCCGTCTCTGGCTCAACGACGGGTCCTGCGTCCGTCTACGGCCGGAGCGGCCCAACCACGTCTGGTCCTACGACTTCGTCCAGGACCGCACGCATGACGGCCGCGCCTAACGCATCCTTAATATCATCGATGAGTTCACGAAGGAGGCGCTGATCATCCGCGTCGACAGGAAGCTCAATTCAACCGACGTGGTCGATGCTCTGACCGACCTGTTCATCCTGCGCGGGCCGCCCGAGTTCATTCGGTCTGACAATGGCCCCGAGTTTGTTGCGCTCAAGGTGCGGGAGTGGATCGAGGCAGTGGGGGCGAAGACAGCTTACATCGAGCCCGGCTCCCCTTGGGAGAACGGTTACTGCGAGAGCTTCGACGCCCGGTTCCGCAACGAGCTGCTCGACGGAGAGGTCTTCTACTCACTCCGCGAAGCTCAGATCCTCATCGAGCGATGGCGCCGTCACTACAATACAGTCCGACCTCACAGCGCCCTGGGCTACAGGCCACCGGCGCCGGAGAGCATCTCGGCCGTCGACCGGCGGCCTGAAATGCACTAACAATCAAATTGGACCACTCGTTTGGGGCAGCTCACACAAACGAAACCGCGCAGATTGCTCTACGCGGCTCATTTTCCACCGTTTTTTTTTCAGTTCGTATGTACAACCCCTCGCGGGGCCAAGGCATACGTTTACCTTCGCAACGAAGACATCATTTCGGCTTTTCAGCTTTTTTCTCATGCTTGCGCTTAGCCTTCGCATCTTTGCGCTTAGCCTTGAGCAGTTTCTTGTGGACCTCGTCTGTGACTTCGGGAACCAACGCGGCATAGCGTTCGATCACGTTGGAAGCATGACGGAGGCCCCATCCCATGGTGACTGCAATCTCATTTAAAGAACACCCCGCTCGCAATAGCGCCGTAGCGGCAGTTCCCCGCATATCGTAGGGCCGTAGTTCATCGCGAATGCGGACCGGCAGCAAACCTTGCTCAACCTTTTCGTTATGCCTGATCTTGATATCCCGAATAATCTGGGAAGCACGCAAGGCCTTTAACGGTTCTCCTGTCAGCGAGGTGACCAGGAGCTCTTGATCTTGGGGGAGTGCATCAATTAGGCGCCCCAAGGCTTCGGTAACAGGAAGACTGACGGGATTATCCGTTTTCTGCCGCCTAAAGAATAGCCGGCGCCCCTTCGGTGTTTCCTGAACGTGTTTACGGCTTAAGTGGACCTGACGCGACTTTCCTTTCGAAAGCGACCGGGCTTTTCCAACCCAGTGCTGAGTGCCGCCTTCGCGGATTGTAGAAGCCGTTGATGTATTGGAAGATGGCCAGCTCTGCTTCTCTTCGCGTATGCCATGGTCTCCGCCAGATCAGCTCTGCCTTGATCGTCTTGAAGAAGGTCTCGACGGCAGAGTTGTCATAACAATTGCCCTTGCCGCTCATCGATACCATGAACCCATGGTGGCGCAGAAGCTTCTGGTAGTCGTGCGAACAATATTGCGACCCACGGTCGGTGTGATGGATGCAGCCCTTGGGCGGCTGCCGCAGCGCAACAGCCATTTTCAATGCCCGGATTGCCAGGTCGCGCTTCATCCGGTTGCTCACCGCCCAACCGATCACCCGGCGTGAATGCAGAT
>NZ_SZNL01000035.1:0-11381 GCF_005068605.1 Sulfitobacter sp. 15WGC
CAACACGCCAATCCGGCGGTAGCCGAACCGGCGCCGCTTTCCGGCGATCTCCTGCATCTCCTTGCGGATCTCAGGGCAGTCCGGCGGGCGTTCGCGCCGGACTGTCTTTGGGTCGACACCGACAAGCGCCGTCAGATACCTCGCGATCTCCTCAATCTCGCACGGCAGGTCTCGCTCATGCAGAACCGTGCCTTTGCCGTCGACAACACAAATCGCGCAGGACCGCAGCGACACATCCAAACCAGCATAATATTCCATTCGAAATCCCCCTTGTTCACAGTTTCCCAGTGATCCTATCGGGAACTCGACCTCAGTTCAGGGCCAGTCCAATTACGCATGCTTTGGGCCGCTCCTAGCGGCGCGGCCTATGCAGCAGTGGCGAAGAACTCTGCACCTCAATTGGTCAGCAAGCGCTCAACCTGTCTTTTGCTGCTAAGATCACTAAGGTCCGCTTTCCCGGCCTTCACCCACCGGCAATACTACAAGATGGATGAATGGGCGATTCAGTGGCGCTTCGCCGCTACGCTCTGCCCCGAGACAGTGGTAGGTCAGACCGAAAGCAGTGCCCCCCCGCCTTCAAGCGGGGAGCGCAAAATCAGAACAGCGACGGCAACCAAAGCGATACAGCCGGAACATAGGTCACCAAGATCAAAGCGCCGAGGATCGCGATGTAGAAGGGCCAGATCGATTTCAACGCCGTTTCGATCTTGATTCGACCGACCGCACATCCCACGAACAAACAGGTTCCGACGGGCGGTGTACAGAGGCCGAGGCCGAGGTTCATCAACATCATGATGCCGAATTGCGTCGGGTCCATGCCAAGACCCTTTGCGATAGGCAGAAAGATCGGTGTGCAGATCAGAATAAGGGCGGCCATATCCATGATCATTCCGAGCACTAGCAGGATCACGTTGATCATCAGCAAAATGATGATGGGGTTATCCGAGATCAAAACCAAGGCTTCGCTGAGGCGGGCAGGTACTTGGTAGAGGGCCAGCAGATAGGCAAACGAGCTGGCAAAGGCGATAAGGATCATGACCATCGACGTCGTGCGCACGGTACCGACCAAAGCGATCTTGAAGGAGTGCCACGTCAGGCTCCGATAGTAGAACTTGGTCAAAAGGATTGCGTAGATCGCACCGAAGGCACCGGATTCCGTCACGGTAAACACACCCGACAGCGTACCGCCGACGATAATCACGGCTGTCAAAAAGCCGGGTATCGCGTCGGCGGCACTGCGTCCAACCTCACGCCATCCGGGGAATGGCTCGGATGGATAGTTATGTTTGACGGAAAGGATATAGGCGGCGATCGCAAGGCTGATGCACATCAACAGACCGGGGACGACCCCAGCAAGGAACAGTTTGGAGACAGAGATCCCGCCACCGGCGGCAACGGCGAAGATGATCATGTTGTGGCTGGGAGGGATGACAATCCCGGCGATGGACGACGTCACCGTGACATTCACCGCAAAGTCGGGCCGGTATCCACGCTCTTTCATAACGGGGACAAGGATCGATCCAAGCGCCGAGATATCCGCCACGGCAGAGCCGGAGATGCCGCCGAACAGCATAGACGAAAAGATATTCACCATCGCAAGGCCGCCCTTGAGGTGCCCTACGAGGGCCGAGGCGAGCTTGACCAGTCTCGCAGCAATCCCGCCGTGAAGCATAATCTCGCCCGCGAGTACGAAGAAGGGGATCGCCAGCAGGGAGAAGACCGAAACGCCCGCTGTCGCACGCTGGAAAGTGATGAGCATCGGAAAGCCTTCGATCCAGAAGGCAGAGGCGGCAGCGATGCCCATGGCAAAGGCGACGGGCAAGCCGATGAAGACGCCGATGGCAAACACAAGCAAAAGGATCATCAGGCCCATATCAGGACTCCTGCGTTTCGAATTGGGGATGCCAATCGGAATAGGTAAGAATGCGAATGATGCCGCGCGTGCCCGCATGCAGCACGATCAAGGCGCCGCACAGGGTGATGGCGAGGGTGCGAAAGCTTTCGGGGATTTCCAGCATAGGCAGGTTGGAATCCCAGCCGAATATCATCAATTGCGTGCCTGCGTAAAACATGACGCCACCGAACGCGGCGAGGATAAAGTCGATTGCCATCATGATGACTTTTTGCACCGGAATGGGCATGACGTCGCGAAACAGTGTGACGCCCAGATGGGTGTTGTCCCGAACCCCCGCGGCAGCGCCCAAAAATGCAATGTAGCAGATCAGAAGCAAGGCAAGCTGCTCGACCCAAGTTGGCGTGGCGTTCAAAACATAGCGGCCAAAGACCAGCCAGCCGAATGTAACGATTAGAACGACGAGGGCGATACACGCCGTCAGAATGCTGGCCCATTGAACGGCCGCCAGTACGGTTTCACATCTTTTCAGAACGGTCTTCTTGCCACTCATAACAGTCTCGCCGTGTTCAGTTTTTTGTCCGATGCAAAACAGCCCGCGCCGCAAAGGACACGGGCCGTTTCATTCATTCACTCAAAGCAGGTTCACTCAGCGTTGCGGATCATGTCCACCAACGGCGCAAGATCAGGGTTCGCCTCAAGGAAGCTTTCGTAAACCGGTGTCATCTTGGCTTGGAAAGGCGCCTTGTCTTCCACGGTGTTCACGATTGTACCGCCGGCCTTGACAGTCTCCATCGAAGCCGCTTCGCGGGCCTGCCACAGTTCACGCTGCAATTCGGTAGAGGCTTGTCCCGCCTCTTTCACGATCTTTTGCTGCTCGGGTGTCAAAGAGTCGAAAGTCTTTTTCGACATGCAAAGGCACTCGGGAATGATCAGGTGCTCGGTCAGCGAGTAGTATTTTGCGACCTCATAGTGGCTTGTCGATTCGTAAGAGGGCGGGTTGTTCTCCGCGCCATCGACGACGCCTGTCTGGATCGACTGGTACACTTCGGAGAATGCCATCGGCGTCGCGTTGCCGTCCATGGATTCGACCATCTGCACGAAGAGGTCGTTGCTCATCACTCGGATTTTCAGACCTTCGACATCGGCCGGCGTGTTGATCGGGCGGGCGGAGTTGTAGAAGGACCGGGCGCCAGCGTCATACCAGCCAAGCGGCTCAACACCGCGGGCGCGCATGCCTTCGGAAATCGCCTCGCCCACTTCGCCATCCATCAGTTTGTACATCTGCGGGATCGAAGAGAAGATGAACGGCAGCGAAACGACGTTGGCCTCCGGCACGGAAGTTCCGAACGGGCCAAGGCTGAATTCACCGAAATCCAATACGCCGAGGCGAAGCTGTTCGATCGCGTCAGGCTGGCTGCCCAGAACGCCATTGTGGAAAGTCTTTGCCGTCAATTCGCCGCCCGTGGCCTCAGAGATGGACTCTGCGAAAAAGTCCATGGCGATAGACACCGGATATTCCTCAACGTGAATGTTCCAGCCTCTGAGCTCTTTCGCCGAAACGGATGTCGCCGCGAGTGCGATACAACTGCCGAGCAGTGCGCTGCGAAGTGTAAAACCTATTGTCATGTGATCCTCCCAGATACGTTTGACTATTTGGAACGTTGATGTGCCCTCCCACATCACTCGCTCACCATAACAGGTATACTAGTATGGCCTGTCCGTGTTTGAGTCAATTATCCATCTGCGAAAGTGGTATTTTTTGCACGAGACCGCGGTTTTTACTAAGGTTTTTAGGGGGTCAGTGATCGATCCGCGTCTCTTGTTAGGGGGGGCGGTTATTTATCGGGCACCCTACCATCGCTCGAACTGGCGGGTGCAAAGGATCACGCTCAACCTCTGACTTTCTTTCACCAGCTGTAGGAAAGACTTCGAACAGAAGAAGGTCATCAGTTCCTTATATCACGTGACAGATCAACCCGTGCTGACTAGAATACCAGATGCGACATCAGCAAAGGCCCCGTGATGACCCTGCTTCACCCCGACCGCTTGTTTCCGGTTGAACCCAAGCTAAGAGAACTGGCACGCACGCTTTATGATGGGGTGCGCGATCTACCCATCATTAGCCCTCATGGCCATACTGATCCGCGCTGGTTCGCGGAAAACAAAGCTTTCGCCAACCCGCCCGAGCTGTTCGTCACGCCCGATCACTATGTGTTCCGGATGCTCCATTCTCAGGGGATCGCGTTGGAGGATCTGGGTGTGCCGCGCGTCGATGGCGGCGCCGTCGAACAAGACCCGCGTAAGATTTGGCAATTGTTTGCAAGCAACTATCACCTGTTCCGCGCCACACCTTCGCGCATTTGGATCGACCAGGCGCTGCAAGAGGTCTTTGGCGTCACCCAGCGTTTGTCTGCGACCACGGCTGACGAGATTTACGACCAGATCGACGATTGCCTCGCGCAAGAGACCTACCGCCCCCGTGCGCTGTTCGAACGCTTCAACATCGAAGCAATCTCCACTACCGAAAGCGCGATTGATGACCTGCGCTGGCACCGCATGATACGGGAAGGCGGCTGGTCGGGAAGGGTGGTCACGGCCTACCGGCCCGATGCCGTGATCGACCCCGAGTTTGAAGGATTCGCCGACAATGTCGCGACCTTGGGCGAACTGGCCGGTGAAGATACGACCACTTGGGCCGGATACCTTGCCGCCCATCGAAACAGGCGTGCCTATTTCAAGGAGTTCGGGGCCACGTCCACAGATCATGGCCATCCCACCGCCCGAACCGAGGACCTCTCGCAAGAGGCAGCCGCCGCCCTGTTCGACAAAGCCCTGCGTGGCGCCTGTACGCAGGAAGAGGCGGATGCGTTTCGCGGTCATATGCTGACTGAAATGGCACGGATGTCGCTGGATGACGGATTGGTCCTGCAAATTCACCCCGGGTCCTATCGCAATCACAGCGGGCCGATCATGGAACGCTTTGGCCGGGACAAAGGCTATGACATCCCAACGCGCACCGATTATGTCCACGCGCTGCGCCCTTTGCTGAACGCCGTGGGGCAAGACCCGAAAATGACCATCATCGTTTTCACTCTGGATGAGACGGCGTTCGCGCGGGAGCTTGCGCCCTTGGCTGGAGTCTATCCCGCGCTGAAACTGGGGCCGCCGTGGTGGTTTCACGACAGCGCCGAAGGCATGCGGCGGTTTCGCGAAACGGTCACGGAAACGGCGGGTTTCTACAATACCGTGGGCTTCAACGATGACACGCGGGCCTTCTGCTCAATCCCCGCGCGGCACGATGTTGCGCGGCGCGTCGATTGCAGTTTTCTGGCCACGCTGGTTGAGACAGGCCGACTTGACCGTGACGAAGCCGACGAAGTGGCCCATGACCTGTCCTACGGGTTGGCCAAGGCGGCCTATAAACTATGACTCAACCCCGTCTGCAACGCTCGACCGATCCGCGTCCGAAAACCGGTATTGTCCATCTCGGCCTGGGTGCATTCTTTCGGGCTTTCGGCGCACCGATAACCAGCGATGCCATGGTGGCAAGTGGCGGCGATTGGGGGATCGTCGGGGTCTCTCTTCGCAGTTCGGGTCTGCGTGACGCTTTGCGGGATCAGGGCTGGGCCTACACCGCCGTTTCCGTAGGAGCGGAGGCGGAAACCCCGCGTGTGATCGAGATCCTGAATGACGTGCTCGTCGCACCGCAAAACCCTGACGCGGTGTTGAAAGCGATCGCCGAAGCGGATGTGCGTATCGTGACCCTAACGGTGACCGAAAAGGGCTATTGCCACGTCCCCGCGACGGGAAAACTGGACCGCGATCACCCCGATATCGCACATGATTTGACGAGCCAGCTTCCTAGATCCGCCATCGGATACATCGTGCGCGCTTTGGCGGAACGTAAGCGCGCGGGCGCACCGGCTTTCACAGTGATGAGCTGCGATAACCTTCCCCAGAACGGTCGGCTTTTGCGCGGGCTGATCCTTGAGTTTGCGGCCCTCGTAGACCCTGAGTTGGAGCGCTGGATCGCCGAGAACGCCCGGTTTCCCTGCACGATGGTTGACCGTATCACGCCTGCGACAACCCAAGATGACATTGCGCGGGTCGCCGCGCTGACGGGCCGCTATGATGCCGCGCCGGTTGTGCATGAGCCCTTTGCCCAATGGGTTATCGAAGACAGCTTTGTCGCGAATGCACGGCCCGATTGGGCCGCCGCGGGTGCCGAACTGGTGGCCGATGTCGCTTTCCACGAAGAAATGAAGCTGCGAATGCTGAACGGCGCGCATTCCGCTCTGGCCTACACAGGTTATCTGACAGGATATGAAACCATTTCCGACACCGTGGCCGATCCTGTGTTCGAGCGGTTTGTTCACGGTCTTTGGGCTGAGATTATGCCGACGGTCACAGCACCGGCAGGCGTGGATCTGAGCGATTATGCCACCGCATTGTTCACCCGTTTCGCAAATCCCAATATCCGGCACCGCACATGGCAAATCGCAATGGATGGCAGCCAGAAACTGCCACAACGGTTGCTGGGAACCATGGGCGACGCTCATCAATCCGGCCGCGATACACCGCTCATGTGTTTGGCGGTTGCGGCATGGATGTTCTATGTGCGCGGCATCGATGAGGCGGGCGATGCCATCGATCTTCGCGACCCTCTGGCCAGCGAGCTCCATGCACTGACCGCCAATGCAGACGGCCCGGAAGCAACCGTAACCGCGCTGCTGGGAATGAGCGCGGTGTTCCCCGAAGGCTTGGCGCATCAACTGAAAGCACCTTTGACCGCCGCCGCGAAAGAGGTTTGGGCCTTTGGCGTGCGCAGGGCGATTGAACGGGCCGTTAGTGCCCCACAAGAAATAGAAGAAAGAACATAGAATGCAGACTATTCACCGTCTTGATTGCGACGACGCGCAGCGCATTATCGAAGCCGCAAGGAAACACGCCGAGGCAATCGGCGTGCCGATGTGCATCGCGGTCATGGATGAAAGCTGTCACTTGATCGGGTTTCTACGCATGGATGGAGGGAAAATCCCCAGCATCACGATGGCCATCGACAAATGCTTTACCGCGACGGGAACCCAGAAGCCGACGCAGGCCTTGGCCGAACCCAGCATGCCGGGCGGCCCGGTCTACGGGCTCACCTCCGCCCATGGCGGGCGTTTTGTCGTGATTGCAGGCGGGCTGCCGATATTCAAGGATGGCGAAGTGATCGGGGGTATCGGCGTAAGTTCGGGAACACCGGCCCAAGACCTTGAGGTCGCGCAGGCCGGTGTTGACGCGTTTGACGCAAAAGACGCCTAGCCTTTAAGCTTCAGGAAATAATCAAAAATTTCGGGCACGTTGCCATCGCTCATGCCCGCATCGACGGCGGCCTGAAGGTTATGCGACGTGCCTTCGGCAATCTCGGACCGCGTGCCAAGATCGCTGACCATTTCAAGGAAATAGGTGATGTCCTTGTTGGCATTCGCCAATGAGAACCCAAGGTCGCTTACACCATCGACGGCGTATTTCTTACAGAACTGCATGAAGGGGGAATTGGACGGGCCTGCCGACATGATCTCGAACAACTGCGCAGTGTCGAGGCCCGCACGGTCGGCAACGGCGAAGGCTTGGCTCATGGCGCTGACGGTCGTCATGCCCATAAAGTTGTTGATCAATTTCGTCGTATGCCCCGCACCGAGCGCGCCAACGTAGAATACGTTTTCACCCAGAATATCGAGCACCGGTTTGACCGAGGCGAATATGTCCTCATCCCCTGCGGCCATGATATTCAGCAACCCATCCTTGGCGTGGGCAGGTGTACGGCCCAATGGCGCATCGATCATGCCCGCGCCTTTGGCGGCGAGGTCGGCACCGATCCTGCGCGTGGAGGCCGGAATGGATGTGCCGAAATCGATCAGAACGGCGCCCTTTTTGATCCCAGCCAAGATGCCATCGTCGCCGTAGACCAGGCTTTCCACGACGTCGGAGGTGGTGACGCAAAGCATGATGATGTCGCAAGCCTCCGCCATCTCCCGAGGGGTGGCCACCTCGCGGGCTCCGCGGGCAACTGCCGCATCAACTGCCTTTCTATTGCGGCCCATGATAACGGGTTCGATGCCGTTCTTTTGAAGGCATTCGACCATATTGCCGCCCATGAGGCCGAGCCCGATAAAGCCGATAACAGGGTTTTCCATTTTCTACTCCTAGACGAACAAGTAATCTCTTGCCTTACCTTACGTTCATACAGACTAGTATACTAGAAGAAAGTCATCTGTTCAGGACAGTGATGATCCCGCGCAGTTCGGCCAAGCCGCGCAACCGCCCGATAAGGGTATAGCCGGGCTGGGTTTCCGTTTCGGCATCCGACAAAAGGGCGTGACCGTGATCCGCACGAAAAGGGATCTCAGCATTGCGTAGCCTCTCGGCCTTCAGGATTTCATCCACCACCGCGACCATGTCGACATCGCCCGTCAAATGGGCCGCCTCGCTAAACGACCCGTCGTGCGATTTAGCCACGTTACGCAGATGGACAAAGTGGATGCGATCCGCAAAGGCGCGGGCAATTCGGGGCACGTCGTTATCCGCATGAGACCCGAGCGAGCCGCTACAAAGCGTCAGGCCATTCGCAGGCTCAGGGTGGGCGTTCATGATCCAGTCGATAGCGCTTTGCGTCGATACGATGCGGGGCAGGCCCAGAATGTCGCGTGGGGGATCATCGGGGTGGATGCACATGCGAATGCCAAGCTCGGCTGCGGCCGGAATGATTTCCGCCAGAAACCGCGCGAGATTTGCGCGCAGATCATCATGGGTCAGCCCGTCGTATGTGGTTAGAACCTCGCGCAACCCGCTGATATCGTACCTGTCATACGCCCCCGGAAGGCCGGACATGATCGCGTGCAAGAGCGACGCCTTGTCCTCTTGTGAAGCCGTGTCATGCCACGCGCGGCCCTGACGGACGGCATCGGGGTGATAGGTTTCCGCTGCATCCTCGCGCCCCAGCATATGAATTTCGAACGCGGCCATCTTGGCTGCTGAAAAGTGCAGACAAGTGCCACCGCGCGCGACAGGTGCCGTTAGGTCGGTGCGGGTCCAATCAAGGATCGGCATGAAGTTGTAGCAGACGGTGGTGATGCCTTCGGCGGCAAGGTTCGCGAGGGATTGTCGGTAGTTTTCGAACAGGCCCGGCAGATCACCGGTCCCGCGTTTGATGTCTTCGTGAACGGGCAGGCTTTCGACGACATCCCATGTGAACCCGGCCGCCGAAATCTCGTTCCGGCGTTTGGAAATGGCGTCACGGGTCCAGACTTCGCCGTAGGGGATCGCATGCAGCGCGCTCACGATGCCCGCCGCCCCTGTCTGTGCGACCTGATCCAGCGGAATAGGGTCGAACTCACCGAACCAGCGCCAAGTCTCCCGCATCCTTCCGCCCTTTCAAATTTTGGATGGGCCCAGATTGATGTCGACCAACGCCCCACGGCCCTGAACGACTGCGCCGGACAAACGACAGGCCGTCGCGATACTGTCTGACAATGGCTGCCCACCGACATGCCCCGCAAGGATTGCCGCGTTGAAGCTGTCACCGGCAGCCGTGGAATCCACCACATGCGTTACCGGTGCGACGGCAATAGTTCCGCGATCCTCTGGACTGACATAGTAGACGTCACCGGCGCCATTCTTGACGACTACGATGCTTGCCCCTGCCGCGCCGTAGCGATCTGCCGTGGCTTGTGGGGACGTATCCTCGAACCAATCCGCCTCATCCTCGAACGAGGGTAGGACAATGTCGGACACCGCAGCACCCGCCATGATGACCGAAAGCATCGTGTCGCTATCGTCCCAAAGACGGGGGCGAAGATTGGGGTCGAATGCGATCGTTTTGCCGCTGGCACGAGCCGCTTTCAAAGCAGAAATGAACGCGTCGCGGTCGCCAGCCTCAAGGATCGCCAAGGTGATCCCTGAGAAATAGATTAGATCATGCGCGTCAATCGCGCGTTCCAATGCGGGGAGGTCAGCGGCCAGTTTGCGGGCCGCCGATTGACCACGCCAATAGGAGAAACTCCGTTCGCCATTCTCCAAAGAGATCAGGTAGAGGCCCACGGTCCGGTTCGGCACCTCGACACAATAGCTGTCATCGACGCCGGCAGCTGTGATCGTATCACGCAGCTGGCCTGATATCGCGTCATCCCCCAGCCCCGTAAAATAGGACACTTGGCTGTCGGGGGCGATGCGCGCCAAATACCACGCGGTGTTGAACGTATCTCCCGCAAACCCAAGTTTGAACGCCCCCGCATCCTCCTGCGGGGAAAGCTCGGCCATACATTCGCCTATGGATAAAATCCGCATACCGAAGGCTACAGGAAATCGTCACGCCGAGGCGTGAAACAGTCGATCAACGTGCCCGGCTCAAGGCAGACGCATCCATGGGTCAGTTGGGTCGGAATGACAAAGCTATCACCGGGCCCCACCTCTTTTTCGACATCGCCAAGGGTGAAGCGGAAACGCCCTGTCTCGACATATGTCGACTGCACATGCGGGTGATTATGCAGCGCGCCAACCGCGCCGGTTTTTGCAAAGCGGAACGCCACGACCATCATCTCAGGATGGTCCGAGAGCACTTGGCGGGTGACGTTTTCGCCGGTGGAAACAACAGGAAAATCGGCCATCTTCGATCCTTAGCTGAACAGCATACCGCCATTGATGTCGATATTTGTCCCCGTGAGGAAGGCACTGTCATCGCAGGCGAGGAAGAGCGCAGCACTGGCTACATCATCCACGGTGCCTTGGCGTTTCAGCGGGGCGTTCGCCTCGTACCCGCGACGGCCCGCATCGGGCGTGTGGATGTTGTGGAAATCCGTGTCGATCATGCCGGGACAAAGCGCGTTTACGCGCACATCGGGCCCAAGCTCTTTGGCCAAACCGCGGGTCATGGTCACAATGGCACCCTTGGAGGACGCATAGGCCACCGAACCGGGGCCGCCGCCATCACGCGCCGCCTGACTGGCAAGGTTCACGATCGTCCCCGTTTTGATGTGTTCCAAGCAGGCTTTGGTCATCATGAATGTGCTGGTCAGATTCAGCGACATGACCGCATTCCAGTGATCAAGGTCCATCTCCGCCAGTGTTTTGCGTGCGATCAGCCCGCCTGCGTTGTTCACCAGGATATCAATACCGCCGAATGCTTCGAGCGTTTTTGCCACCAGATCATCGACGTCTGCCTGTTTGTTCAGATCACCCTGAACCGCAATTGCCTTGCCGCCAGCGGCTTCGATCTTGGCAACCACATCGTCGGCACCTGTGGAGCTGGCGAAATAGTTGATCGCGACATTCGCGCCTTCTTCCGCAAATTTGAGCGCGACCGCCGCCCCGATATCCCGACCACCGCCAGTGATGATGGCTGTTTTTCCTGCAAGTTTCATAAATCTACTTTCTTCTGACTGGCGTGGCACAACAATATGTTGGCCGGTTTCTGCGAAGCGTCCAAAGCAGCGCGATCCATCGTATCGGCATATGCTGGGCGGCGCGGGAAATGCCCCCCCCG
>NZ_SZNL01000035.1:11478-14805 GCF_005068605.1 Sulfitobacter sp. 15WGC
AGTTTCATAAATCTACTTTCTTCTGACTGGCGTGGCACAACAATATGTTGGCCGGTTTCTGCGAAGCGTCCAAAGCAGCGCGATCCATCGTATCGGCATATGCTGGGCGGCGCGGGAAATGCCCCCCCCGCCCAGTAATTTACAACACGTCTCGCCGCGAACTTCGGTCGAATCAACTCGATCTGAGTACTAGCATACTAGTCATTTATTGAGTAGGGTATCCCTAGACTTCTGGATCTGGCGGCTTCAAAGAAGCAAAAGTGAGTGAGCCGCTCCTGTGGGGCCAGTATGCCCAATGCCACGAGACGGCGAAATTCACGGCCCCTTTAAGAGAAGGTAGCGACATGGCGAAGGTAACCAAATTGAGCGAGCGGCGCACCAGCGTCGATGAGGTGTTCGATTACCTGCACAGCGAAATTTCGACATTGGCATTGCTTCCCGGCGACAAGATCTCCGAGGCGGAGATCGCAACGAAATTCGGTTTTTCGCGCCAACCCGTGCGCGATGCCTTTAGCCGGTTGGCGAATTTAGACCTGCTGTTGATCCGCCCGCAACGCGCAACTGAGGTAAAGCGGTTCTCCATGCGGGAGATCGAGAAATCCCGCTTCGTGCGCGCTTCTGTGGAATACGAAGTTCTGCGCCGCGCCGCTGCAAAATGCGATGCCGATGGTACGGCAAAGATCGACGCGGCCCTAAAGCTGCAAGAGCAGGCGATACAGGACCACGATGTCGATGGCTTCGGCAAGCTGGACTATGAGTTTCATGAAACCCTTTGCGGCATCGCGGATGCAGAATTCGCCTTCGACGTGATTATGCGGGAGAAGGCGAAAGTAGACCGCCTGTGTCGGCTTGGGTTGTCTAAGGAACAGCGCATGCCTGAGCTTTTGGCGGATCACAAAGCAATCGCAGAGGCGGTCAAGGCGCATGATGCAGACCAGGCTGTCGCCGCAGGGGCGCTGCATTTGTCACGTCTCGATGAGACGATCCAAAGCATCACCGATACCAACGCCAGCTATTTCGAAACATTTGAGGACCAGTAGGGGCACGGGAGTACCCCTACAAAGCAAGGCCTATTAGAGCCTTCGATCATTCAGGCATCACGGGAGGAAACGATGCATAAGACCAACCTACGCCGCGCAATTGATCCGCGCCACGCCAAGACGATGAGCAGCGCGGAACTGCGTGCGGAGTTCATGATCGAAGACCTGTTCAAGGATGACGAGGTCAATCTGACATACACCCAATATGACCGCATGATCGTGGGGGGCGCCAAGCCGAAAAGCGGGCCGCTCGCGATTGATGCGGTCGACCAGACGGGCACGCCATCTTGGCTGGATCGCCGCGAGGCTGTGTTGGTCAATCTCGGCACAGGCGGCACTGTTGAGGCGGGCGGAGAGACATATTCCTTAGGCCGCTGCGACATGCTGTATCTTGGCATGGGAACCGGCGCCGTAACGCTCAGCGGAGAGGACGCGTATTTTTATATCATCTCCGCCCCCGCCCACCGCGCCATTCCTGCGCAACTGGTAACCATCGACGATGCACGGCAGGTTCCGCTCGGGTCGCGCGATACCTGCAACGAGCGTGTCATCTACCAGTTCATCCATCCCGAGGGGATCGAGAGCTGCCAGATCGTCATGGGAATGACGAAACTCGCCCCCGGTTCGATCTGGAACACGATGCCCGCGCATGTGCATGAACGCCGCTCCGAAGCCTATATCTACATCGATCTGCCCGAAGATCAGAACGTCGTGCATTTGATGGGTGAACCGGATGAGACCCGCCACATGATCGTGCGCAACGAACAGGCGGTTCTGTCCCCCCCCGTGGTCGATACACAGCGGCGCTGGCACGGCTGCTTATTCCTTTATCTGGGCGATGGCGGGCGACAATATGGCCTTCACCGATATGGATATGGTCGCGATGGAAGACCTCAAATGAGCCGCTTTTCACTGCAGGGAAGCCGCGCATTTGTGACCGGCGCGAACACAGGCATCGGTCAGGCAATCGCGATTGATATGGCAGCCCAAGGCTGTCACGTCATCGCGGTGGGTCGGTCCAGCATGGCGGACACGCTAAAGGCTATTGCCGAAGCAGGTGGCAAAGCTGATGCGGTGCAGGCCGATCTGGGAACGGTCGCAGGCGCGGTCGCCGCGTTCGAACAGGCTGTGGCCGAGTTCGGGCCGATTGATACACTGGTTAACAACGCAGGCATCATCCGCCGCGCGGATAGTCTGGTGTTCACGGAGGCCGATTGGGACGCCGTGATGGATATCAACCTCAAGGTCGTCTTCTTCCTCAGCCAAGCCTTTGCCAAGGCGCGCGTGACGGCACAACAAGGCGGCAGTGTAATCAACGTTGCATCACTGCTCTCGTTTCAGGGCGGCATTCGCGTGCCATCCTATACAGCATCGAAAAGCGCCGTGGCGGGGCTTACGAAAACCCTGTCTAACGAGTGGTCGGCACAGGGGATCACGGTGAATGCTGTCGCGCCGGGCTATGTCGTCAGCAACAACACCGCAGACCTGCGCGCAGACCCCGAGCGGAACAAAGCGATCCTCGACCGTATCCCACTGGGTCGCTGGGCCGAGCCCGAGGATATCGCGGGTGCGGTCACGTTCCTCGCCTCCCCCGCCGCGCGTTATGTCACGGGGATTACGTTGCCTGTCGATGGCGGCTGGCTGGGGCGGTAGAGCGGGGCGCCAACTCACGCTCGAATGGCGTCCGCCCTCTTTATAGGATGAACAAATCGGTCATCAGTGACTGTCCCTCGGCCTGCTCTTACGGGCGACATCGCGATAGGTGGGCGCATCGCGCAATGTCATCCCTGTGTCCAATCCGGTTGTTAGCTCGCGGAAGTACTGCTGCCACGGTGTCTGGCTGGCGGGCATTTGATATCCCCCCTCCCTGACAAGTTGACGCGCCCGCTCGGCCAGCTCGTCCAGCGGTACCAGCATGTCCGCGGTGCCTTTTCCCAGATCAAATCGCACCCGGTCACCGGTTTTCAAAAGAGCCAAGCCGCCTCCCTCCGCCGCTTCGGGTGAGGCGTTAAGGATCGAAGGCGACCCGGACGTGCCAGACTGCCGCCCGTCGCCGACGCAGGGCAAGGCGGCGATCCCTTTATTCAGCAAATAGGAAGGGGGGCGCATGTTGACCACTTCAGCCCCGCCCGGATAGCCCTTCGGCCCCGCACCTCGCATTGTCCGTCGTCATATAAAATGGGACATCAGAGCGGCTTGAACTTTGGAGGCTCTGGTTCGTTTGCGTGATTGATTATGCTGCTTGTTTTTGATGTTGCAAGCGGCGGCTTTGGATCGTCATTTTCTT
>NZ_SZNL01000036.1:0-13760 GCF_005068605.1 Sulfitobacter sp. 15WGC
ACCCCGGCCGCCAACCGGGAGAACCTCCGATGTAGTCTCCATGGAGAAAATCCAGTCCAACAATCAACAGGGTCCAATGAACCCATCACCATGACAGACGGAAGGTGGGCGGCAGGAAACGCTTACAAAACATTGACCGCATCATAGACCACGACGCATAACTGAGGGTGGGTCAAATCTCGGTGAAAATACCGGGTCAGTTCTCAGTGACAATCAACAGTCATAAAAGGTGCCTCCAATCGCTGCGGGCCTAAAATATCGCTCGCCTTGCGAGTTCATCGTAACCTAACCACTTAGGTGTCCAGTGAAACGGGGGCGGTCCAATATCCAACTTTCGTGAGTAGAAACTTCTTAGAAATTACGGGGCTGAAATATGGTACGACTTTTGGAGCCGAGGAAACCGTCGTTCCTAACTTATCCTATAAGGTATAGTTTATGAAAAGAATCATTCCTCAAAATGTGCATCCAGCTCAGTATATAAACTTTGCAGATGATAGCCCGATAGATCCAAAATAGGTTCATACATGAATGAGTTTAGGTGGATGTTTTCAGGTGTCATCAGCTGAACTTTTTGCATACAAGAGAGCAAATCAGCATTGGCGTCAGGTCTTCCTCGATACCGCTTGATCAACTTGTTCGTCTGATTCTTTTTGAGTGCTGCAACCCATTCTGGTTCAGCAATCTTTTGGATTAGAACGCGTTCAGCCCTAATTCTAATTACCATCGATATTGCGATTTTGTCTTCAAGAGACAGCTCATCCGGGTTCTTGGCGAGAATAGCTGTAACGGCACCTTCAATCAGGTTGAGCACAGGTTCTTCCGTTGCTTCAAAATCAGTGTATGAACCTGGTTGGAGAACTTTCTGATACTCATCCCGAAGGTTGGTCATTGTGATGGCATCACTTCCTGGCTTGATATGCAGCAAGCCAGTTAACATATTGAAAGATTCTTCATTCCCAGTGTACTCCGCCAAATTTCTAACAAATGGGATTGACGCTATCAGAATTACGGGGTCGTCCAGGTGATCCTTCCAGTGGATGAAGGGGTTTTCCGATAGGCTATCTGTAACAAGGGAAAGAGAGTTTTGACCTCGACTGCACAAAACTTTATTCGCACCCCAAATCCCTAGCCTGCCTTTGATAGTTCTGTAGAAGTCAAAATTGTGAGTCAAAACGATTAAGTGAAAATTATCATCATCTTGAATATCAGATAGATATTCAATAATCGCATATTTGTTTTTATAGTCGAATGAATCAGCGATGTCATCGAACACAAAAAACGTCTCGATCCCTCCAGATTTTCGGGCCTCAACTTCGAAAATTATGTTTAGAATATAAAGAGCCCGTTTTTCTCCATTGCTAAGGACTTTATCCAAAACTTCGCGCGACGTTTTCCTTTCCTCGCCTTCAATGGTATCTTTAAAATAGAATGCTAACTGCGGAGCCTTACTGTTGAGTATGGCATCGCTTTTGTTTTCCACTCGCACCTCAAATGGTACAGAAAATCTCTTATTAAATAGGCTAACAACAGCTTCCCATCGGGTCTGTTCAGCCTCTGCTTCTGTGATGATCTCACTTAACCGATCTTCACTAGAATCATACTCTGAAACTAGAGATAAATAATCAGACTGAGCCTCAACTAGATAAGAAATCCAAACTTTTTGCTTGAACTGATCAATATCCTTAAGCTCTGGAACAATGTAGGGATTTTCGACTAAATATTCTCGAAGAGCTCGAAGCTCAGCAGTTGAGATAGATTTCTCAACTTTCTCAAATTTTTCTCTCAAGGTTGGATCAGAAAGAATCGTATCTTTTTCATTCTGAATTTCCGCAACGAGATCAGCTTCAGTAGATATCTCTAGTTCTGCATCACTATGCTTTAAATTAACTGAATGGCCACCCTCAAACCACCCGTTAGCAGTAAGGTTCTTAGCGATAACTTCAGCATTACTATGGTTGAAAACCCCCTTCTTAAAGTAGCGTGATTTATCTACTAACGTCTCATAAGTTTCTGTATAGTCACCAATAATCTCTTGGATGTCAGCGTCTTGCAGGAATGCAATCGCCTTCGGGCTAAAAATCATTTTGTATTTCAACTTTGAGAACTCAGCGTGAGCGCCCTTTTTTACTTCTCGATCAAGTCGAGCCAGCGCTGGTATTAGACCAGATGGATTAACCTTAAAAGCATCTGCGAAAGCAATTTCAACGTCTTTAGAAATACCAGACTGTTTCTTTAGGTTTTTTGTAAGAGTCTCAAGCTTCAGCGCAATTGATGCAAAAATGGCGTCATACTCATTCTTCAAAGCATCACTTGCCAGCAGTGTTGATATACGCTCAGACTTGTATTTCTCATTTATTGACTCAATTACGAAAATTGCGCCAGGTGCTACCTTTTTCCCAGTTTCGTCGATAACGTCACATCTTGGTTCTCTCTCAGGGAACATCAGATCAGAGGGCGTCTGTTTTTGAGAATAATCTTGAAGCGATTTTGCTAGAGATGTCTTCATCGTACCATTGGGCGCATAAACGGCAACGGGCATATTGTTGTTTGAGAAATCAAAGATGTGTTGAAGAGCCGAAATACCATAGCAGTGTTCGAAATGTATTTGTAGTTTATTCATACTACACCACCCACAAGTTATCCTGGAACGCTGTCTGAAGCTCGAACTTCTTTGTCGTATCGAGCGCAGCCTTTAGGACGATGAGTTGCTCATCACTGTGAGCCTTCAGCGTTTCGATGGTTGCCCCATCGAGCTGCCCGTCCAGGCACAGGATTGCGTCTTTGTCGTTGCCGGTGAGCCGGTAGACCGCATTTGACGTGAAAGCGTCGAGACGCTCAAGCGTATAGAACAGGCCGAAGCCGTTCTTGAGCGCAATCTCGGTCACAACACCGTGGAACTCATCCTCTCCGAAAAGCCGTAGCTGCGCCGCCGCAGCCAGATGCTCTTCAAGTGCCATTATATTCTCAGCTTCGGTTTTCTCGGAGGCGGGAGTGAAGGTATTTTGAGAAAAGTGACTATAGGTCAGCTTGAGCGCTCGATACCCAGTATCTACGAACGCTGAGCTATGCTCATCCCGTATATTAACGCCTGCTCTCTTTGCTCGCTCGAAGGTGATATCGGAGATTTTCTTGTATCCAGCTTTATAGGCCTCAGTCTTTTCTTCCGTGAACTCTGGCACCTGAACTAAGACGTATTTCCTGTTGCCATTGTCTTGAGCGTTGATCTTCATGACTGCTTCCGCCGTGGCTCCTGAACCTGCGAAAAAGTCCATGATGATATCATCATCACTTGCGTTTGGAGCAATGTGGATACACCGTTCGATCATTGGAACGGGCTTAGGAAAGTCGAATACCTTCACACCCCCAAACAGCGTTCGCAGATCGCGAGCCGCTTTCTTGTTCCCATCAAGATCGTTCCAGAGTGGTGAGGGGCGTTTGGTGCGGCCTTCAAGGTAGTACTTTACGTATGGCCACCAAATTTCATTATCGCCCCGCTTTGTTTTCTTCCACAAAATATAGTTGTCTTTGAGCAGGCGGTCATACGCCTTTTTGTCAAAGCGCCATGTGCTCTCATAGCCTGCTGGGGCTATCGGTAACACATCTCCACCATCGGGGTCTTGGACGGGATAGAATAGATTTGGTCGATCTTCTCGCCTATCATTGGAGCCCGTCTTGCGCATTTGGTCATAGGCATATTTACCTCTGTCATCTTCGTTTTCGAAGCGCTTGAGGTCCTTTGGTGTCAAAGGGATACCACTCAAGTCAAAGGTCGCATCCTTTCCGTAAGCTAACAGAAAGTCGAACGATGATCCGAGGCCTCCACTATCCTGGCCGGTCGTTTGACCCGTTGCCCGACAAACAACTCCAAGGAAATTTTCTTCTCCCAAAACCTCATTCAAGAGCTGCCGTAGATTGTGCATTTCGTGATCATCAATTGACACGAAAACCACGCCATCTTCGCGCAACAGGTTTCTGGCAAGCGCAAGTCGAGCTTGCATCATGTTCAGCCAGTTGGAATGCACCTTGCCTGTGGCTTCGCCCACAGCCCGAAGGCGAATACCTTCCTTAACCGTTCCGTTCTTTTGCCAGTACGCTTTGAGACTATCTGAAAAATCATCTGGATAGATGAAGTCATTGCCAGTGTTGTATGGTGGGTCGATATAGATGCACTTTACCTTCTCAAAGTAGCTTGCTTGAAGCAGCTTCAGGACTTCGAGATTGTCCCCTTCGATGATCAGGTTCTGGCTTGTGTTGTCCGCAAGGGTTTCCCCTGTTTTATTACGTGTCCCGTCCGCGTTCACACTGCGCTCTGGGTCATAGACCAGAGTGGCCTTGCTTGGAGCGAAAGCAAAGCGCTTGGACTGAGCCTTGCCCGCCCACTCGAAACGGAAGCGTTCCGTTACATGGCCGACCTCATCTGCCATAAGCTGGCGTAGGGCTTTCTCATCGAGCGCCCCTTCTCCATCGAAAAGATCGGGAAACAGGCGACGAAGCTCTTCAAGGCGGGCTTCGCGACCATCGGGTGAGGTGAGTGCAATCTGATTTGGTTCTTGTTCTTGGCTCATGGGTTCTAGCGATTAAAAAATGTTTCCCCGACACGTTCGCGGGCTTTGTCATCAAAGGAAGCCAGGTCTTCGACTGGCGCGAGATAGCCTTTGAGGCCAATGGCTTCGAAATGCCTCACTGCGCAGCGAATTTTGAGCTTTTCCTCTTCCTTGAGTTTTTCGAATTCCTTCGCGCCCTTTGTCTCTACCGTGAAGTAGAAATCGGAGCTGGCTGCCTCATCATCGAGGTCCGTCTTCTGGATCACGAGCGCGAAGTCTGGGTTGTAGGTTCCACCGAAGGGCATCGGAATTTTATAGGCTGATGGTAGCTTGAGGAAGACACGCACGATGTTTTCCGCATCGAGTGCCCCAGCGAAGCGTTTCTCTACATCGCTGTCGTAGATGAGCCGGTCATAGAGGCCACGCTTGGGCGTTTCGACGGTCGGAAGTACCGTCTCGATTTCTTCCTCAAGCAGCTCGAGCGGATGAGCGTCCCCCGTTGGTTCATATTTGACCAGGCGGACCATCTCATTCGCCATGACGTTCTTGATCCGCTTTGCTCCTTCCGCAAGGAAGTGCATAGGGTTCTTGGCAAGTTGGCGTTTTGCCGTATCCGAGAGACCGGTGAGGATTTTCGCAGCCGTCACCTCTGAGAGAGCCGTGTTTCTAGCGAGCTCTCCTACGACATCGACTTGAGCCATTACACCGCGTACCTGAGCCCGGGTCGAGCCCCCTGCCCTATCTGTGACATCCCCCTCCTCATCGAACTTGTCCCAATAGGTCATAGAGACTTCGAGGCGGTTCTCGTCTACTACGATGGTAGAGAGCTTTTCGATACTCTTCTCAATCAAGTCAGCTTCACTGAAATGGACCCGGCACTTAGTTTTCTGAGCGATAAGCGCCCAGAGAGCCTTAAAGTCGTCGGTATCGAAACGACCTGTGCGGGTGATTTTTACGGGCGTCTTGTTAAGGTCGCGCGTTGGTGGTTTCTTCGACCCCTTCCCAAGCTCTTCGCGAAGTTCTTCCTGATAAGTGCTGGCGAAGGCATGATAGCTTTGGTTTGCTACCACCGTGAGAAGGTTCACTTCCTGCCCTTCCTTGGTGCCTTCAGGATCGCGGTACCGCGTCCCATCCTGCTTCACGCAAAGACGCAGCCCGCGTCCGATTTCCTGGCGCTTCTTAATTCTGCTTTCGCTTTCATTAAGCGTACAAATCGTAAAGACATTTGGGTTATCCCAACCAACCCCAAGGGCAGAGTGCGAGAAGATAAACTCAAGCGGTTCGTCAAAGGACAGAAGAGTTCCCTTGTCACGCAAAATCTTGTCGTAGATTTCCTTGTTGGTTGCCATAGAGCGCTCACTATCCGTGAACTCCCCGGCGCTCGTCTGAGCGAAGTATCCGTTGTGAACCTCAGCAACATTTTCTGGTGCGCGCCCAAATTTTCCCTCAAAGATCGCCGTGTACTCTTCAACGAAGAGTCGACGAATGAGACCGTCTTCGAGCACATAGTTGGCTACACGGTCTATGAAGAAGAGTGAAATTGGTTTAATGCCGAGCGGAACCACTCGCTCTTTGTGCTTGAAATGGGCTTGAATGGCGCGACGGATTTGCTCACGGAAGATTGCTTCTTTATCAGTGCCGTGCCCCCTTCCCTCTTCAAGCTGCTCGCCGTTGGTGAATTTGACGTAAGCGTCACCGTCGAAGATGTCGGTTGTCCCAATGTCTTCGACCACCCAACCGTGATACACAGGGTTCTTCGTCTTATCCTCTAAGTCATCCCCACGTTTTACCGTGAAGGCCTTCGACTTGAAGTCGCCGCCAACCAGACGCTGGTTGAGCTGAAGTGTTGCAGTAGGCTCTTTGTTCCCGTTTAGTTTGATTTTCCGAAACTCAATTGAGACGTTGCTCTGCGTGTTACTCTCATGGATCGAAAGCACCCCAATCTTCTTAACAAGACCACGGTTGTAGGCATCGTAGGGTGTAAGCTGGTAGACGATGTTCTTCGGGGTTCGGTGTGTTGCAGAAAAGCGAAGCTTGAAGAGCGGATTGAAAGCTGCAAGGCGCTTTTGCATGTTCTCGGTATCCATCCCCTCTTGGGGTTCATCCATAATGATGATGGGCTGCACCTGTTGCAGCATCTCGAGCAGGTTTCCCCCGTCTCGCTCTTCGTCGTTGATAATCTTCCTGTCCGAGTCGAAGGCCTGTTTGTTCATCACCATGATGGAGAGATGGTTTGATACACAGAACCCGCGCACCTGGGGAAGCTTCCTTGAATCGTACTCAATGACCTCTGCCACCGTCGCGTAGAGCTCAGAGAAGTGCTGTTTCGTTTGCCGAAGCTGCGTGAGCGTTCCTTCACGGATTGCCACACTTGGAACCACAATCAAAAATTTATGTAGCCCGTAGCGCCGGTTCAGTTCGAAAATGGTACGAAGATAAACGTAAGTTTTCCCAGTCCCTGTCTCCATCTCGATGGTGAAGTCAGGTTCCTCACAGAATGCTGGCTCTTCGACGCTATTTTCCTTCGCAACCGTTTTGGCATTCGAATACCAGTCATCTGGTGGAAGCTTGAGAATATTCCGCGACACTTCCCCATTCCAAAACCGCTCTTCGGGGCGCGTGTACGGAGCACCCTCGAACACTTTGACGATTGCGTCCACCGCTTCTCGTTGGTGTGCTAGGTTCGGTTCGAAGAGGAATTTCATAGACAACACGTTCTTGGTTAAGATGCTGGAAGCCAGCACAAGATATTGTGGCGATTATACGAATAGACGCCACTTTTCAAAATCAAAGTCGCCCCTCCCCCGCCCTACGCTCAGAACGGAAAAACTTTGCGTTTTCCGGATTATCCGTATAATGTGGATATTACCCCTTAAACACAAGGCTTATGAACATGAAGACCATAACCGCATCGGTCGCGAGCAAGGAGTTCGGGCGCTACCTGGACGCCGCACAGCGCGAGCCAGTGATAGTCACCAAGAAAAACCGCCCTGTGGCGGTTACGGTGTCATTTCAGGACTGGGAGGAGCTGACCAAGCTTCGCATCGAGCGCGGCATCGCCCAAGGGCTTGATGATATCGAGAATGGACGCTTCGAAGAGGTCAGCGATGCCAGCACAGCGGCCCGCCTTGCCCACTTCAAGGATCGTGATCCAAGCGACGCATGAAGGTAGTAATGACGCAGACCGCAAGCGAAAGCTTGTGGCCAATTTACTTGTATCACTCGGACTACTCGCAGGACTACGCCGAGGCCTTTCAGTACGAGATTGACCGCTTCATCTTGGAACACCTGAGCAGCAATCCCCTGCTCGGGCACCTCTACCATGAGCCGCGCGGTATCCGGCGTCTGATTTTTCAGAAGCGCTACAACATCTACTACACGTTCAGGGACAACACCGTCTTCGTACTGCTTGTTTTCGATGGACGGATGGGGATCAATCAGGACATCGAAGAGCATGGGATCGATACCGATAAACTCATTAAGTAAATCGATAATTTCTGCTGGTTGAAGCAAAATATATGGACATATTCCTTTGAAATCATCCATACCGTAGGGTACCAATCGTTAGGCATCAGTACTTTACGGTATAATACCCTACCATGAGGTACCTTAGGATATCATACCGTACTGTTGCGTAGCCGATACAAACCATGCAAAGAGTACCATACTTTGTGCAGGAAATTCGAGGAATCTAAATGCCCGTGATATCGTTCGCCACATCAAAGGGGGGAGCCGGCAAGACAACATCTGCCATTGTACTCGGAACTGAGTTGGCTGAAGGTACCGAGGTGATCATGATCGACGCTGACCCAGCGAAGAGATTGACGAGGTGGTCTTCGCTCGCACCTCTTCCGCCATCGGTAAAAGTTGTTAGGAGTCAAGGAGAGCGTTTCATTCAGGATGAAATCTCTGATGCTCAGCGCGAAGCATCATTTGTCCTGATCGACTTAGAAGGCTCTGCAAGCCGTCTTACTTCTTTTGCAATTGCTGAGTCAGATCTCGTTATTATTCCTTCTGGGGAGGAGCAGCAGGATGCAGATGCCGCGATTGAAACCTTAGCTGAGATCGAAATGGAAGGCAGGGCACGTCGTCGGGCCATTCCGTCAGCCATCCTCTTTGCAAGAACATCGGCTGCTGTGAAAAGCAAACTTGAGAAACATATTCATCGAGAGTTGATGAAAGTCGGGCGAGTAATGAAGACTGAACTTCACCGTCGAACAGCGTTCTCATCACTTCATAATGCTGGGGGGGGGGCTTCGCCAGTTAGACCCAGCTGACGTGAACGGGATCGAAAAAGCTTTGATCAACGCACAAGCCTATACTTCCGAAGTAATCGATATACTTGAGGAGACCCATCATGCCGAAGCCGCTGGATCTTGACCGTTTGAAGAAATTTGACAACCGCTCGGCAGCAAAAGCTGACTTGGATCCGGTTGGTGATCGGGAAGGGCAAGTCACCGAACGGTGGCCAAGCCGCGAGCCTCTTAGAGATGGTCAAATCAGTATTAAAGCACCTCTCGATGTGCTGGATCGGTTTAAGCGCATCTGTAAGGACGATCGTCGGACTTATGCAGACATGCTTGGTATTCTTATGGACCTTTACGAAGGCAGATAGTCACTCTGTCTGGGCTGAGTGCGGAGTTTTTAAAAGGTAGTGGTGTTTATATGTGTTTGATTCAGTGTTACGGGCCTAGAAAACGTTCCTAACCATTCAGAATAGCTGAAGAATAACACTTCTTCAGTTCCTAATACCCCGAACTTCGGTTCCTAATACCCCGAATTATGGTTCCTGATGTCCGCGTAGTAACATAGGCTTTATAAGCAAAAATTCGGGGAGGTTCCTGATCCCCCGAATTATGCCCTTGACCTAGGTTCCTGATACCCCGAATGTCCGAACATGTCCGTTCCTAATCCCCCGAATCTTTTGGATCAGCTACTTCCTGATCGGCATCCGCAAGCAGATTTCTTTATTTGTGATGTCGCCGATGCCGTACTGAAGGATCTGATGCCGAGCATGGAGCATCCGTTCTATGCGCTCAGCAAAAAGCCGGACACGGCCGTCCGTCGGTATGAGCATGAAGGTAAATGGCTTGAGGTGATTCCGAGCGTGAAAGGTCAGGCGACCATCTACGACAAAGACATCCTTATCTATGTGGTGTCTCAGATTATGCATAGGCTGAATCGTGGTGAACGTGTCGAACGCCGGCTGCGCTTCAATCCGCGTGACCTGCTAATTTTTGTGAATAGGGGCACTGGTGGCAAAGACTATGGTGCATTTTGTGAAGCGATTGATCGCCTCATGGGAACCGTCATTAAGACGAATATCACCACTGCCGGTCCTGATGGAGAGCTACCCATCGGTGATGAAGAGCGGTTAGGATGGTTCCATCTCATTGAAAAGGCGCACATTCAGCGAAAGAATAACGCTGAAGATGGGCGTATTATGTGGGCAGAGATCGAGATAAGTGAGTGGATATTCAACAGTATCCGCCGGAAATCTGTTCTGACCCTACATCGTGATTATTTTCGACTGAGAAAGCCTATTGAACGACGTGTCTATGAGATAGCACGGAAGATGTGCGGCTCCCAAACTTCGTTTGAGATCGGCTTGAACAAGCTTCTAAAAAGAACAGGGGCTCGAACCGAACTTAAGAGATTTCGACATACACTTAAGGAAATTGCGACCCATAATCATTTGCCGGACTACCTCGTCACGTTTGACGAGGTCCGGGACGTTGTCGTGTTTCAGAGTCGTGGGACTGTAGTTTCTCTAAATGGGAAGAATGGGCCTGAAATTGGGGTGCTTAAGCCAGAGACCTACGAGCGAGCACGGGCAGCAGCGCCTGGTTGGGATGTGCGTGTTCTCGAGCAGGAATGGCGTATGTGGGCCGGTGAGGTTCCAAAAAATGCTGACGCGGCCTTCGTTGGTTTTTGTAAGAAACGCTTTGCAACGAAGGGCCGCCCATAATTTCGGGGTATCAGGAACCTGATAGCCGAAGGACGCAGCTCTGAACACCTAGTTAGCCGTAATTATTACGGTTCTGATCTACTGGCGTGCAATGGAGCTCAACCGCATTGCAGTCTTATCTTCAGCTCAAAATGGTGAGGGTCAACTTGCCCTAGAGGCCCGCCGCTTTCGTTAAATTCACCCGAAATCTGTCACGTCTGCGCTGGTAGCGGCGGGTCATCTCGGCCGAAGCGTGTCCGAGCTGTCTTTGAACAAAGCGTTCATCGACCTCAGCAGAGCTGGCTAGACCGGCGCGTAGCGAATGGCCGGAGTACAGCGCGAGGCGGTCCTTTTCAGGCAGCTCGGAACGAACACCGGCGTCCAGGACAGTGCGCTTGATCAGACGTGCGATATGCTTGTCGTTCAGCCGAACCTCAGATGCGCGTTTGCCATCGCGCGAGGTGCGCACAAAGACTGGCCCGAAATCATTCCTGGCGAAGTGCAACCATTGCTCGAGCGCATGCACCGGGCAGGTCTGTTCCGAGGACCCACGGCCGATCTCGACCTCGCGCCAGCCGGTCTTGGCATTGAGAGTGAGTAGGGCACCCTCGTCGAAGGTCTCGATCCAACCACCTGAATCCGGTGTGTCGTCTTTGTGGACATCCAAGTTGACGATCTCGGACCGACGCAGACCGCCCGCATAGCCAAGGAGCAGGATGGCCCGGTCTCGCAGGCCGCGCAGGTCGAAAGGAAGGGTGTTCACCATCGCGAGGATATCCTCGGCCAGGATTGCTTCTTTCTGTACCGGGGCGCGCGCATGCTTGCGCTTAATCCCGGCGAGCACTGGCGCGATGTGCCGATCCTTTCGGTCCAGGGTGAACCCATGTTGTGCGTAATGCCACGCGAGGCCGGACAGGCGGCGCTCGATCGTGGAAACAGATAGAGGAGGCGTGGCTCCAGTCGGGTCGGCCAGGTCGGTCAGGTAGAGGCCGATCATCTCGGGTGAGGGGGGCAGGGTGGGCGTGCCTTTCAGGCGGCACCAGCGTGCAAAATGTTTCCAGTCTGCGGCGTAAGCCTTGTTGGTGTTCTCTGCTGTCGAGCCCTTGGCATAGTCGCGCGCCATATCAATCAGCCGATCAAGTGTGCCGGAGCCCGCCACAAAGGAGGGGAGAGACAGAGCTTCGCCGGATTCAGCATCGCTCTCGTTGTCTTCGCTACGGGAAGACCCACTTTGCGCCTCTGAGCGCGGTTTTCGGTTGTATTTCGGCATGTTGTTGAGCATATTTTGTAGCGTCCGATAATTCAACCTTATTGGACATATATACAAGCGCCAAGGTGGGGCGGTTTGCGCTTTCATCGATAGCCTAAAGCGCCGCGATGATGTAAGCTTCGCGCATGAATTTTGCCCAACCAGATCACAGCGGAGACCTTGATACGCTACCTCGGTTGCCTGAATGGGTCACCTCCACGCGTTCTGGAACCCTTGAAGATATGGCCTTTTTGTCGGGCGCGGCCCTGAACCACCTGCATCTCTTGATGGCGCGGGACGACGTGCCTGTGACGTTAATACGCGCCCGGCTGGCTCTACGGGCGGCGGAAGCTTGCGTCAGGTTTTCGGGCCGACCGGAGCGGGCGGGGGAGTTGCGCGACGCGGTTTATTTTCTGCGCCCCGGCGACTTGCCCGGTCCGGCGGGCGCAACCTGTCTGGCCTGGCGTCGCGCCGTGGAACGGCCGCTGTCGATCAAGGCTCTGGGCCGAGCCTTGCCGACCCTCGAGCCGAGCCAGATCGCGACGTGGCTTGATGCGGGGAAAGGGGCGCCGGTGACCCGGGCCGCGATGGCGCTGGAAGCCGTTCTGCGCGAGGCGCCACGTGCCGAAAGTCCAGCATTGATCCTCGCCGATGCCGCTCTCGCGAAAGCACTCGGTTGGGATCGCATTGTGCCGCTGCTGGCGGCTGGCATTAAACGCGTGGATCTACGTAAGCAGGGCGAGGAATTGCGGCTGGCCTGTCATCGGGCGCTTATCGCCTCGGGGGTCGAGGTAGTGCGTCTTTCTGCTGACCTCGCGCGGCGGGCGGCGCATCTGAAGGCGGTTGCGCCCAAACTTCGCGCCAAGGGGGCAGGGAAAGCGGTGCAGATGTTCCTGACCCGCGACGCCGTGGCACCTTCGGCCTTGCCTTTGCCGGATCGCGCCGCGCGGCGGCTCTGTGACAGGCTGGTCGACCTCGGCGCGGTGCGCGAACTGACCGGCCGCGACACCTTCCGGCTCTATGGGGGGTAGCGATGGTCAGGAATCCTCCCGAACCGGAGCTTGACCGTGAGTTGCCCGACCTGCCGCCAGACTTGCGGTGGCGGGAATGGATACGGCGGATCGAAGCGGTGCTCTTTTCCTCTGCCTCCCCGGTGCCGCGCAACGAGCTGGCGCGCGTGGTGGGGCAGGGGGCGTCGGTCGATCTGCTGGTCGAGGATCTGGCCGTCGATCTGGGTGGCCGCGCGTTCGAAGTTGCTAAGGTGGCGGGGGGCTGGATGATGCGCACACGATCTGCCTATGCCCCCGCGATCCGCGCGGCGGCGGATGTTGGAGAACAGCTGTTGGACCTAAATGAATTCGACGTCGCGGTGCTGGCGGCCATTGCTTACCATCAGCCGATCACTCGTGACGGGCTGAAGAATATTTTTGGTAAAGAGATCAGTCGCGATTTGATTGGCCGCTTACATGCGCGCGATTTGATCGGAACGGGTCCACGATTACCTCAGAGAGGGGCACCTTACACGTTTGTGACGACAGAGCAGTTTTTGATCGCGTTTGATCTTGAGAGCTTGCGAGACCTTCCGGACAAGGAACAATTGTCAGATGCCGGTTTAAGCGTAGACAACGGGGAAGCTGGGTGAATAGACGTTACTCGAGCTGTTTGCCTTGTGAATGGTTTTGGCCTAAGCAACTTTAGGGGGTCGGGTGACTCCCTGTTCTACTGAGGCTTGTATTCCCATGGGCCTCGCCAAACTGCGGCGGCCTCCGACCATTCCCTGGCATCTGGGGTCGTCGCTTTTCTTTCTCTATAGAATGGGAACGTCTGATCTATCACGTTGCTCGCGGTGATTTCTGATCAATCGGGTATTGATTTCGCGGGTGAGGTTTGACTTAGGGTCAGGATTCATAACCAATAAATGACGAGAGCCGCGAGCGCGATGGCAGAGAGAAACACCTTAGGGCAACGGTCATAACGGGTCGCGACACGCCTCCAATCCTTAAGCCTACCGAACATGATT
>NZ_SZNL01000037.1:0-10119 GCF_005068605.1 Sulfitobacter sp. 15WGC
ACCGCGCGCCAGAGCCAGTATGACCGACCCGCGATCTTCACAACGACTTCGTCCAGATGCCAGACATCGCCGGGGCGCGGCAGCCGTCGCTGTAGAACGTGGGCGATCAGGGGGCCGAACTTGACGCACCAGCGCCGGATTGTCTCATACGAAACGTCGACGCCACGTTCCAGCATCAGCTCTTCGACCTCGCGCAGGCTCAAGTTGAACCGGACGTAAAGCCAGACAATATGAGCGATGATCTGAGGCGGAAACCGGTGGCGTTTGTAGCTGATCTTTTGTGTCTGCATCGACACCGCCTACGCCCAGATCAATGAACCAGCAACCTCAGGACCGTTAATGTGACAACACCCTTTCAGACCTTTGGTTAAGAAGCACATACTTCAGCGAAAAGCTGACGTGGAAAGGTAGGCCTCTTCCCGTGGCGCAACTTATTCGGCCGGAACCATAGCGGCTATTCCGCGTTTGCAACACTAACAGAAGGAGAACGATGATGACGTCACAGCGCCAAGCGACTGCAAATTTGGTTCACAATGGAGAATATTCCGATCTCCGGTTCGTCAATATGATGTCTGCCCATCATGCGATGGCGGTATCAATGGCCGAGGTTGCGGTGGAAAAAGGCGAGCACAGCGAACTCGTCCAGTTCGCAAAGACCATGATCGAAGATCAGAAGAAAGAAATCGAAACGCTTGATGGCATAATCGAAGACCTTGATGGCCCTGATGAAGTCGCGACAGAGACCCATCCCCGTGAGCGCAGCATGCTCGGGATGGACAGCCCAGAAGAACTCGCAAAAAAGGCACCCTTCGACAAAGCATTCATTGATTCACAACTGCCGCACCATGCCTCTGCAATTGAAATGGCAGCGGTCGCTCTGAAACAGAGCTCCAACAACGACATCAAGAAGCTTTCGAGGAGCATTATCGATACTCAGGCCCAAGAGATCGGCAAAATGATCGACTGGCGCCATAGCTGGTACGGTGGAAAGGGCTGATTTTGCCAGCAAGATAGCCTTCCTGTGATCTGGCCTACTGTTTGATGTCACATCCACTGGGCCAGCACGCCTCAGAAAATGTGCAAGGGTCCAGCGGTAAGAAGGCTTTTATAGTTCGCGCCGATAGGTAACCTTGCTTGGGCATAAGGGATACCAGATTCATGACGACATTGATCGCCATCATTTTGATCTTTGCATTCTCAATGCTGTTCACCGCAGCATTGCGCGCAAGCGGTACGGGTCCGAGCACCTATCCTCAGAAGCGCCCTATACTCGGGGGCAGTGATCCTGAGACCCATGCATGGCAACGTTTCCACGTCCGATACTACACTATGACGCTGCTGTTCGTCGCCTTCGAGATGGAAATGATGTTCATGTATCCTTGGGCCGTGGTTTTCGTAGAGGAAGGCCCCAAGGCGCTGGCAGAGATGGGCATGTTCTTGGTCATTCTATCGGTCGGGATCGTCTATGGCTGGCGGGAGGGTATTTTTCGGTGGGAATGAGCTGGCTTGCAAGAATGGCAGAGCTGGCCGAAGTGCCGGTGTTTGTAGCCTTTGGCGAGGGTGCCCCTGCCGATGCTGCGAGCGTGCTGGTTAAAACCCCCGGATTGCGCGTTGTTGAGACGCCGCGAGCCGCAGCGGTTTTGTTGGTTGTAGGCACGATACCAGAGGCTCTTATACCTCCACTACACCGCCTGCATGACCAGTTGCCGCACCCCCGCGCCAGCGTTCTCTGGCATTCACGGAATGAGTTGCCAGGCGCTACGAGAGTAGAAGAAATAGCGACCATTGGCGCTTTTCTAAGGGTAATTCACAGAGATCTGCTGGCTGGCAACCTTAAGACCGAACCCGACATTTTGCCAGATGCCCCGCCAAACGAGTGGCGCGGGATTGGTCCACATGGTCAGGGCGGTAAAGGCATGATGGGCGGCACGCCTTACGGAAGGACGATGGCAATGACAGCCGCCGATCTGCGGGATGGGCTGGAGCTTGATGCCTACACCGCAGATTTCGGTCCTTTTCTCCCCATGCTCCCGCCCGGGCTCGTCCTGACCCTCACTCTCCAAGGTGACATGATACAGAAAGTTGCGGTTGCGCATCCGCCGTTCGAAACCCAAGAAAAACGCGGTTGGGTTCTACTCAATCTTCTGGGACTGCCAGCCCTGGCTGAACGGATGTTACGCGCCACCAACATCGGCAATGCGACCCTTAAACGGCTGATCCGCTTATCGGGCGCGCAGGCAGCAATCCCCGAAGGGTTGGGCCGCACTCATGACGGATCGGACGTACGCACGCGCTTTGACCTGCTGATCGGCACTTCAGAACCCATCTTCAACCTGCACGTCCAGCAAACAGGCCTTGATGATCTATTGATCGGTCTGGAATGGCACGAAGCCATGCTGGTTTTGAACAGCTTTGACAACGCATCGCTGCGCGCCATCTGCGCCAATACCTCTAATCCTGAGCCCGGTGCCATGGCGGGCGGCATGGATCACGGCGTCCATGCAGGGCACATGTCATGAGCGTCGCCCTCACCCTGATGATAATGCTCGTATTCATGACCGTCGGCATGCTTATCGCTGCGGTTCTGGACACGTTGTTCTACCGATGGCTGGCCGGACGCACTGGGGGCAGTTTGCTAACTCCGCTCTATGCCGCCGCGGCGGAAGTGTCTCGGCAACGAATTTCGACCGAGGCGCCAGACAGAATGAACTGGTTCCTGTCCATCTCGGGTTTTCTGACGCTCGGTGCGATTGGTCTCGCTGTCGTACCGCTCGGGCCACAGTCTGCAGTGATTGGCCTCGAAACCAGTGTGGTGCTGTGGGGGGCGTGCGAGTCCCTCGTGGTTGTGCTTGTGTTTTTGCACGGCTGGTCACCCAATTCCCCACTCGCCCTGATCGGGGCCTATCGCTACGTCGCTATTGGGCTGCCGATCATGCTGCTAAGCATGTTTGTCCTGATCGCCGCCGCACTGCCTGCAGAGTCGCTTGATCTACGCGCTATCGTGACGTCGCAAGAAGACCTATGGAATGTGATCCGCCAACCGCTTGGGCTGCCCCTCTTCATATTGTTGGGACTGTCACTTACGCTGCGCGGGCCACTCGACTACGCCGATGGTGCTGATCTTGCAGGCGGCACGTCCATCGAAGATTCAGGCGCTAACCGGGCCGGTTGGCAGGTGGCGAGATTGTCCATGTTAGTTGGCTTCTCTGCCGTGGCCGCCTCGGCGTTTCTGGGCGGGTATCTCGGCCCGGTCCTTCCTGCTGTTGTCTGGCTCGCGTTCAAAACACTAACCATCATGGCTGTCATCATCGCCCTGTCTCATCTGCTGGCGCGTATGCCCGTAGCACGGTTGCTCGGGCTGATCTGGAAGGTCCTGCTGCCAATTGCCTTCTTGGACTTGTTGCTGGCCGGACTGGTGGCGCTGGCATGACGGATATTACTTTTTATATCCTTTCGGCGCTCGCCATCTGGAGCGGTTGGCGGGTTTTTCAGGTCGACTCGATGATCCGTGCAACATTCGCGCTGATGGTTTCGTTCATCTGTGTCGGTGCCATCGCGCTATTGATGTCTGCCGATTACATCGGCGTCGCCACGGTCTTTATGATGGCGGTCGAGATGATGGTCATGGGTCTTTTCATGGTGATGTTCATGATGAACCCGGCAGGCCTGAACCCGATGCAGATGGTGCATCAATACCGTCTATCGATAGGAGCGGGCATTGTAGCTTTCATCGGCCTCACAGTCGCGGTGCTGGAAACTGACCTACCGCATAATCCCCTGCCTCCGGGTCAGGATACCATGCGTGATCTGGGCATCAACCTGCTGGGCAGCTCGATGCTGATATTCGAGACCGCAGGGGTGACGCTATTGGCGACCATGCTCGGCGCTGTCATCTTATCGAGCCGCCGTGGCCGGTTTGGCGTGTCGGACGCGGGTGCTATTCCCCCAGGGCTTCATCCGGGCGGGACACCTGCGGGTCGCAAGGTGGAGGAAGGCGGTGGCCACGGAGGGCACGGCGGCCATGGTGGTCATGGGGGTCATGACAAGATGACCGACAAGAAGGACGGCGACCAAGGCACTGGCCATATGGGTCACGAGATGGCCGACGACGACCCGGCGTTGTCAGCAGAGCATACGGGTCACGTGGGACACACAACCGGCGCTGACCCCGAAGGCGCCGATCCAAAGAAGCCCAGACAAGAGCCAGCACCGGACCCGCATAAAGGTCACGGCACCAAGCTGAAGAAGGAGCATTGATATGACTTTGACGGCCATATTGATTGTCGCGTCGGCGCTCTTTGGCATCGGTCTGTTCGGTGCGTTGTCACAGAAATCCTTTGTAATGCTGATGATGGGCTTGGAGTTGATGCTAAATGGCACCCTGCTCGCGGCTGTCGGGTTTTGGGCCTTTACCCTCGAGGGGGCGCCTGAGGGGCAATTGCTTGCGATCCTGATCATGGCGGTGATGGCAGTCGAGCTGGCAATTGGCTTTGCTCTTGTTGTTGCCATCTATCGCAAGCGTCAAGCGGACGTGATTGAAGCGCTCGGGACGCTGAAAGAATGACGCTTTGGCTGCTCCCCTTTCTGCCGATTTTGTCAGGCGCGATCATCGCGGTGATGGGTGATCGGTCGCGTGGCTGGCTTGGAGGGTTGGCAGTGGCCGTGCTTGGTGGGACTTTCGTCATGGCGATGGCTGCCGTCACACAAGAATGGACCGCGTACTTGATCTGGTCGGATGCACTCCGGCTTACCGCCTCGCTCACGCCGATCTCAGCGGCGGTTGCTCTCATGGTTCCCGCCATAGCACTTGCTGTTGTCCTTCACGCCACACAGCATGAACAAGCGCGTGGGCTGGGGCGGCTAACTGGCATCATGATCCTGTTCACAGGCGGCATGGAATTGGTTGTCGTCGCCGATGATCTTTTGACGCTGCTTATCGGCTGGGAGCTAATTGGCGCCTGTTCCTGGGCGCTGATCTCGCACAAGTGGCACGACATCGAAAATCCGCGTTCGGGCCTTTATGCTTTCGTGATGACGCGGTTCGGTGATCTTGGACTTTTTGCCGCTGCGATGGCGCTCTATTCCGCCACGGGGTCTTTCGATTATGCCGGCATTGCAACGCTCGAAGGCACGGCTCAGGAGATCGTGGCCTTTGGAATCCTTCTTTCGGCGGCCTCAAAGGCCGGACAGGTTCCCTTCTCGCCTTGGCTGTTTCGGGCGATGGCTGGCCCCAGTTCGGTCTCGGCGCTTCTCCATGCGGCGACGCTGGTGGCAGCCGGTGCCTATATCATCGCGCGTCTTGAGCCATCCTTGTCCCTCGCTCCCGGGTTTAGCGTCGCGGCGATCTTGATCGGGTTGATCACTGCTCTGGCGGGTGGCGTCACCGGGGTTTTGCAGAACCACGCTAAACGGCTGCTTGCGGCGTCCACTTCGGCCCAACTCGGATTTATGTTCGTTGCAGTCGGCGCGGGGTATCCGGGGATCGCGGTACTGCACTTGATTGTCCACGCCACATTCAAAGCGCCGCTTTTCCTTTCGGCTGGCCTCGCAGGGGATGCTGCGGGGAGCTACCGCTTGGATAAAATGATGCTGGGCCAATCGATGCCAATCGTCGGGGGGCTTACAGCTATAGCAGCAGTCGGGCTTGCCGGGATGCCACCTGCGGGAGGTGGTTGGAGTAAAGAAGAGATCATTAAAGCGGTTGAACATACTGGGTATTGGCTACCAATCGCAGTGATGCTCGGCGGCGCACTGAGCGCGGCCTATACGACGCGCTTCTTATTGCTGGAATTTAGCTGGCGCGGCAATGACCAGCGGTCAATCGAGGTGCCTGACAGGATGGAAACCATCGGACTGGGTATCCTCGGCGCATTGACACTGGCAACAAGCCTACTGTGGTATCCGCCCCTGGCTGAGGCACTTGCCGCCTTATTGGACATGACGCTCCCCAAAGGCAGCCCTTTGATGCTTGGCCTTTCGCTGACCTTTATCGCCGCCGGTGTCTTGGGCGGCGTCTATCTGGTGCGGCAGCATCCTATGCTCGGAACAAGCGGTGCCACTGCTGCCGCCTCAAATTGGCTCGGGCTGCCCAAGTTGATCACCATCGCCGTTGTGCGACCCTTAGATGCGCTTGCCCGTACAACGGCTTGGATTGACGACACTCTCATTGACGCGGGGCCTCGTGGGGTCGCTTTCATTGGCCGCAAAGGAGCGGCTTTTATCGCGGAGGTGGACAACCGTGTTGTTGATCAGGGTATCCGCAACACTGCTGCATTTGGCGACTGGCTTGCTCAGGTCAGCGACCGCTTCGGGGAGACGATCTCTGATGGCATACCCGAAGGCAGTGCGCGCCTGACCGGTATGTTAGGCCGCGACACTCGCCGCCTGCAAACCGGACTTTCCCACCACTATTACGCTTACATTATCGGCGGCGTCATCGCCGTGATCGCCATTCTCGCTGCAGGAGCATGACATGCTGACACTCACCATCCTAATCCCGATGCTGGGCGCCCTGGCTCTGACCGTTCTGCCCAGTCTCGGCCATGCCGCTGCCCGCATCATCGCGGTCGCAACCTCGACATTGTCGTTCTTGCTGCTTTTAATCGTCTGGTACCAGTTTGACACAAGCTCAGCGGCCCCTGCCTTTCAGGCCTATGCGGAGGCCCCTTGGATACCCGCGCTCGGTGTCTTCTGGCGCGTGGGCGTGGATGGCATGTCATTGGCGCTCTCGTTGATGAGCGGCGTCCTCTTTATCGCTTGCATCGCATGGCCGATGGAGAACCCTGAACGTCCCCGCGCCTACTATGCATGGTTTCTGTTTCTGGAGTCGGTGTCGCTGGGCCTATTCATGGTCCTTGATCTACTGATCTTCTATGTCTTCTTTGATCTCAGCCTCGTCGGGATGTTCTTCCTTATCGGACGGTGGGGCCATGGTGACGCCCAAGGTGCGGCGCTCAAGTTCTTTATCTATACATTAGCGGGGTCCCTCGCGATCTTGCTGGCAATTATCGGGCTGGTGCTGACGGTTGACCCAATCACGTTTGACATGCGCGCCTTGATAGCTGCGCAGCCATTGGCAGGGATGGATTTGCGGGGCGGTTTGATCCTTTTGGGCTTCGTTCTGGGGTTTGCCGTCAAGGCCCCTCTGTTTCCAGTTCACACCTGGTTGCCACCTGCGCACGTCATGGCACCGGGGCCGGTGTCGGCCATCCTCGCTGGCGTCTTGCTGAAGATGGGGACCTATGGGCTTGTGCGGATCCCCTTTCAGATGATGCGCGAAACCTTCGCCGATTATGCATTGCCGCTGGCGATTGTGGCACTCGCTTCTATCCTGTGGGGAGCCATTGTCGCCTTGGGGCAAACCGACCTAAAACGGCGCATCGCCTACACTTCGGTCAATCATATGGGCTATACCGTCTTGGGCATCGCCGCCGCAGGAGCATTGTTGAACGGCGCAGAAGGTGCGCGCGAAATGGCTTTGACCGGTGCGGTGGTCGAAATGGTAGCGCACGGGCTAATCACCGGCGCGCTTTTCTTGATTGCCGGTGGCTTCTGGGCGCGCAGTGGGACCTATGACATGGATGCTTACGGCGGGCTGGCTAAAGTGGCTCCTCGCTTGACAACCGCTGCAGTGATTGCGGCTTTTGCCAGCCTGGGGTTGCCGGGGTTAGCCGGTTTTGTGGCGGAAGTGCAGATCTTTGTCGGCACCTTTGCCGTCTTTCCGGTGATCGCTGCGATTGGTCTGCTGGGCATTCTCATTACTGCCGCACTCTTTCTGCGGTTGCTGCAACAGGTGTTCTTTGGTGACCTGCCAAAAGCGCGTGAGGGGTTTGCCGATGTCAGCTTACTTGAAGGCAGCATTCTTGCAGCGATCTTGGCGCTGGTCATTCTGATCGGCATCTATCCGCGCTGGTTGCTTGATCTGATCGGCAGCGCATCCTCTGCCATAATAGGGAGCTGACTGGTGCCAATCGGCGACGTATCCCCTGAGATCGCGATCATCGTGGCGGCAGTGTTAGCGCTGCTGTTTGCGGCCTTTGCGCCCCGACGAATGCAGGCCGGGTCGGCATTCATCGCCCTCGCAGGCATTGCCGTCGCCATTGTTTTGGTTCTGGGGCAGTTGGGGGAAACCCGGTTCACCTTTTCAGGAGCTTGGGCGCTGGACGGAGCGAGCCTTTGGGCGCGATTGATGATCCTGCTGGGCACGGCCTTTTGTATTCTGCTGGCGCCGGGCTGGTTCCGCACCGATCCACGCCATGGAGAATATTACACGATCCTCCTGCTTGGTGCGCTTGGGGCTATGGCAATGGCCGGTGCCGGAGACCTGTTACAACTCACTATCGCGGTGCTGCTGTCTTCAGTCACCGGCTACACGCTGGCCGCGTGGCACCGCGACTGGGCGCTGTCCGTCGAAGCTGGCATGAAATATTTCCTCATGGGCGCGCTGGCAAACGCATTGCTGATTACCGGGGTCACCTTAATGCTGGGACTCTTGGGGAACACCGGATACGCAGATATTGCCGCATCATTAAGGCTCGGCACTGGGCTTTCTCCGCTGCTCTTCGTCGGATTTGCGCTAACCCTAACCGGTGTCGCGTTCAAACTGGGTGCAGTACCCGCGCATGCATGGTTGCCCGATGTAGCCGAAGGCGCACCGGTCCCTTCAGCCGCATTCCTGACGGTCGTGCCCAAGATCGGCGCGGCCATAGCATTGGCCCGCCTCGTGCAGCTTGTGCCCCCCGAATTCCTTGGCCTGCGCCCGCTGATCGCGATTTTAGCCGCAGCGACGATGACCTTGGGCAATCTGGCCGCCTTTTGGCAAGATGATATCCGCCGGCTAATCGGTTGGTCCTCGGTGGCACAGGCAGGCTACTTATTGATGGCCGTCACCGTTCTGGGGCTTAGCCCAGATGCGCTGAGTGCCCTTTTGGTCTTCATAGCCAGTTATGCGATGGGCAATCTCGCTGCCTTCGCAGTCGTGGCATACCTACGCGGGCGCACGGCTATCGCCGACTACGACGGCTTGGCCAAGCGGCGCCCGCTCGTGGCGACGGTATTGGTGGTCTCCTTCCTCTCTTTGGTGGGCATTCCGCCAACAGTCGGATTTCTGGGCAAACTTGCCCTGTTCATGACCACGATAGACGGCGGCTATACTTGGCTCGCCGTGGTGGCCGCCGCAAATACCGTTGCATCGTTGTTCTATTATGCGGGGGTCATGGGCCGCGCATATTTCAACGCGCCACCTGAGGAGGTCGCTGTGCTTGATCGCCCAAGTGGTGTGGCAGTGTTGATCGGGGGCATTTTCATAATCGGCGGAGCCGTGTTGGCTGGAAGCGCGTTCACAGCCTTTCAACTCAGCCAGCTATTGCCGGGATAACTGCATCATGTGGCAAATTTAACAAGATTTCATAGGATAAACGAGATGAAGGACTGCCTCATCATCGGTGGCGGGCCAGCGGGTCTTACGGTGTTGTCACGTTAACGGGCCTGAGGTTGCTGGTTCACCGATCTGGGCGTAGGCGGTGTCGATGCAGACTGTCGCGTAGCCCTTAATTGTGAGATGGGAAATCCAACGAAATCAACGGCTGAGCTTTGCCCTTAAATATGAGATTTTGCCTTTAATTCTGATATTTTTGCCCTTAAACGTGAGACAGGGTTCACAGACATTTGCGGCAAATATCGATGAATGATGATGGCGAAGACTCCGTTGCCGTTGGTGCTGAAGAGGCGCGCAGGGCCGCGGTGCTGCGCCCTCTAGTTCAGGCATATCTCAATGGGACTGGCAGCCTGGAACGTGGCATCAATGACGCCGTTTGGGAGCTTGGTGTCAGCAGGGCGACGGTCTGGCGTTGGATAAAACGGTTGGCGGAAGAGGGTGGGCGCACCAGCGTTCTGGCTCCGCGGAAACGGGGCCGCCCGACCGGGACGATGTTAATATCCAGCAAAGTCGAAGCGGTAATCGAGGAGCACCTTCGCCGCTATTTCTTGCGCCGGGGTGTTGTCACGTTAACTCGCCGAATTTGCAAGTTGGCAAGCTGTTCGTTGATCAAGCGGCCTGTGCCGCGGATTTCCACGCCTCGAATGCTTCGAGCCGATGGTAGCGGATGGTGAGCGCAGAGC
>NZ_SZNL01000038.1:0-7134 GCF_005068605.1 Sulfitobacter sp. 15WGC
TCAAAAATCCCATGTCGATCACTCCAAATCCCCCCAACCAAAACCGTCGGGGAAGTGTGTTCACATGGGTCAATTCTCAGTGACAATTTATGGGGCTACCGGGTCAGTTCTCAGTGACAATCAACATGTCTTTGATGGCCCCAGGTACTAGCAGCAGCGTTATAACCATGAGGGTTGTGAAGAAATAGTATAGCGGGGCGACGCGCAGGAAGCGCCGCCAGAAAAAGGCGAGCGGCTGGCCGATATAGCGCTGCGCGGAGAGGGTGATGACGAAACCGGAAATGACGAAGAAGATGTCGACGCCACGGGTCCAAGGAATGGCATCTCCCGGCAGGGGAAGGGCAAAATAATGTTCCGCCTCGGCCAAGATATGGCCCAGAAGGACCATCAAGGCGGCGAGCCCGCGAAGGGCTTGGAGCCCGGGGAGCCTAGGCGCGTTCATGGCGGGGATGCTTTGCTGCGGCTAAGGGGCCGGGGGCCGACAATAGCCCTATGCGGCCTATCAAACTGTTGGATGGCGCTTTGCGGCGGGACCGAAACAACGGCAGGTTTGGCGTTGGCTTAAGGCGGGGTTGTTGGTTGCACAGTTTTAAAAGGCTCAATGTCAGAACGATTGAAAACAACAGGTTATGATGCATGAGATAAGCGGAGTGGCTGGAGAAGAGCAGCGACGCGCCGATCTGCGCATAGGCGACGGCGAAGGCGATTGAATGCTGCGCTTTGCTGAAAATCCACCGAATCCCAAAACCCACGAGCGCAAGAAAGAGCGCGCCAAAAACGGGCCCGAAATCGACATAGGCGGTGGTGAGAAGCGGAAATTCTCCGCCGCCCAATACATCTTGCAATGCTTCCAAGCGGGGCGCGAGGATATGGGTGAAGTAACCGTTGGTCGCGGTGAGGAACATCATGCCCTGAAGGCTTAAACCGCCCCATGTATGCGGGATCTCGACAGCGAGCGGGGCGAAGCCGTTCCACATGTCATTGACAAGGTAAAAGGCCAATTTTTGTGTCCCGATGTCGAGGGTTGAGCGGTCAAACATCGGATTGGTGATTGCTTCCCGCGCCAGCCAGAGTGCGAGGAAAAGCGCGACTGCAAACAGGCTCCATCCCCATCCGACCAGCCGCCCCCGCATCAGGCAGGCGATGAGATAGCACGACAAGAGCAGTTGCAGGAGCAGCAACCGTTGGCTCATGACAATGGGCAGGATGAAAAGCGCCAGCGTGTTGCCGATTAGGATAGAAAGAAGCAGGCCGCGGATGTGACGGGGCAGGGGGCCAAGACATAAAAGCGCGGTGGCCAGGCAGGCGGTGCCAGGCAGGGCCGCGTAGAAAAGACGCATCCCGGTGAAAAGTTTGTTCTCCAACAACAGGTCGCGGGTGGTCAGGCTGTCGATATAGGCCGCGGCGGCAAGGTGGATCAGCCCGCCCGCTTTGGCCGCCGCTGCCGCGATCCAAAGTGCAGTCACCCCGAGCAGAATTAGGTTCAAGGCAAAGGTCAGATAGGCCGCGTAAGTCAGGTTGATCTGTGCTTTGTCGACCGGCACGCGTCTACGTGAAATACGCGCGGCCATATCCCCCACGGCATATGCGAAAAGGGCCAGCAGCAACCAAGCGGCTCCGGTGGAGGTAAAAGCCGATAGGCTGAGTTCTTCGCGGCGCATGAAGGTTTGCACGAGATCGAGGCGGTCAAGGTGGGCGAGCGTCAGGGCGACCCCAGTGCTGGAGAGACCCCAGCAAATCAGGAGCAGCGAGAGGGGGGAGAGCGCCCATCTCATGCGGCGATCCGTGTAGTTCGGGCCGCGCGATACACCGCGATATCGGCAGCGCAAAGCGCCTCGATCCGGGGGCGGAGGCCTGTGGGGATTTCCGTGGGGACCGGAGCCGCATTACGTTGCCAAAGGGGGAAGGGGCTGCCGGTATAGTGTTGTAATCGTTTTGTAAAAACATGCGGCTGACTTAGGTCGCCTACGATATCGAAACGCTTGAGGGCCGCGATGGCGCGGGCGATAAGGGGGGCGGGATCCTGCCCCGGCTGCAAGTTTTGTCCGGCGAAATAGAAGAGGTATTGCGAGGCCAGTCGCATGGCGTCGGCCGTATCGAGGAAATCCGCCAGACAGATTGCGCGTGTCGGGCTGGGATGGCGCCGCTGTAGATAATTGTAATGCGATACGAAGCGCGCCACAGGATCGCGCAGCAGGGTAATGAAAACATAGTCTTTCGCGGCTCCATCGTGGAGCATGTGATCGTATTGTACATGGCCAGAGATCATACGGGTGCCGCGCGCGACCAGCCGGTGCAACTGAGCCCGGCGGCGTTCGTAATCGGCCCGCATTCTTGGCCCGGCGGGTGCCGTTGGATCGCCGGGATCAAGGTCGATCACCGCCTGCGACAGGCAGTACCGCAGCCGAAGCGCTGTGCCAAAGCTGGAGCCGCCGCATTTGGGGACGTGGATATAGATGATCCGGGGCATGGGGGCTCCGTCGATTCGGGTCACAACTCCCCGAAGATTGCAGCGTTTGGTTAATGAGCGCTTAACGAAAGCTGGCGTCGCCGCGCGCTGCGGCAACTCGAAAATAACGGAGGATGTATCACACCGTTTTTGTGCGGTTCTTGAAAAAAATCGCTCCGGTTAAGCATTTGGTAAGATCTGTCGCTTGAAAGTGGCCGCGTTCGAAGAGGGTGGGAGCCCGATTTTCGAGGGACGCCGATGCATATTGTTCACCTGCTTACCCGCCTTCTCAGGGCCGGTTCTGAGGAGAATACGCTTGAAACCTGCCGCTGGCAGATCGCCCAGGGACACCGGGTGTCGCTGATCCACGGCGCCGCGCCCGATCCCTATTGGGAGGATCGCTTGCCACCTGGCCTGACCCGGATCCCTCTGCCCGAAATGGTGCATCCCGTCCATCCGGCGCAGGATCTACGCGCGTTGATCCGGTTGCGGCAAATTTACCGCCAGCTGGCGCCCGACGTGATCCATACCCATCAAAGCAAGGCCGGTATCCTCGGTCGCCTCGCGGCCCGGGCGGTCCCGGATGCAGTGGTGGCGCATGGGGTTCACATCGTACCTTTCGAGGGTGTGTCCCCGGCAAAACGCGCGCTTTACCTTGCTGCGGAGCGCTTGGCGGCGCGGCAGACAGATGTGTTCATCGGGGTCTCCGAAACGGTTGGTCGAGCCTATGTCGCGGCGGGGATCGCGCGGCGCGGGCGGGTGCATTGTGTGCGCTCAGGAATGGACATCGAACGCTTCCGCAACCCGGCGCTGCCCGCCGATTGGCGCGCGCTTCTGGGGGTTGCGCACGGCGATGCACGGCCCCGTGTGGTGCTGATGATGGCCGCTTTCGAGCCGCGCAAACGGCACCTCCCTTTTCTGCGCGCTTTCGCCCGCTTGGCGGATAGGTTGCCGAACCTAAAACTGCTGCTGGCCGGTGCAGGGCCGGAGGAAGCATCAATCCGCGCGGCGGTAGAGGGGCTGGGCCTGCGTGATAAGGTCGTCTTTTGCGGGCATCGGCAGGATCCGGAAGCCTTGTTCGCTCTTGCCGATCTTTCAGTGCTGACCTCGGCCCGGGAAGGTCTACCGCGGGTGGCCGTCCAGTCTATGGCGGCGGGTTGCCCGATGGTTGTGCAGGACCTGCCGGGCATTGGGGAGATTATCGACCATGGGCGGAATGGAATGGTCGCCGAAGGCAGCGACATGGGCGAAGTGGTGCGGGTGATGAACGAATTGTTGTACGACGCGCGGCGCCTCAACCGAATGCGAAAGGAGGCGCTGGCCACGGACGTCAGCGCTTGGGCACTTGACACTCTCGGGCGGCGCACGACTGCTCTCTATGGTCTTCCCGCGCGTTGCGGCGGTGCCGTGGCGGCGGATCACGAATTGGGTCTGGCATGACGGTCTACGTCAATGGCCGCTTTCTGGCGCAGCCGATCTCGGGCGTTCAACGTTTCGCGCATGAGGTGCTGGGAGCACTCGATAGGGAACTTTGCCGATCTGCTGATTTGAGGGACAGGCTCGGCCCTATAGAAGTGCTCGCGCCACGCAGGGTCGAAACACCGGGCTGGCAGAGGCTCAGGCTGCGCCATCTGCCCGGTGGGGCCGGCCACCTGTGGGAGCAGGGACCACTGTGGCGGGCAAGTCGTGATGGCGTTCTGATCAGTCTGGGCAACAGTGGGCCGCTTAGGCATCGTGCGCAAATCATCTGTCTGCATGATGCCAACTTATGGGACATTCCCGAAGCCTACAGCGCGCGCTACCGGCTTTGGCATTGCGCGCTGCGGCCCCGCCTCGCCCGCCGCGCCGCGGCCTTGCTAACGGTAAGCCGTTATTCGGCTAAGGCGCTGGCAGACCGTTTGAGTGTGGCCGAAGCTCGCTTCCGTATCTTGCACAATAGCGCGGATCATATGCTGCGGCTGCCCTCCGTGCCTGATGTCCCTGCACGCTATGGGCTGACGGCGGGGAACTATTTGTTAAGCGTTGGCAACCGCAGTCCTAACAAGAACCTGCGCGCGTTGATCAACGCGCATGCGGCATGCGGTGATGAGGTCCCGCCCTTGGTTGTTGTCGGTGGTAATGTACCCGGTATCGCGTCGCAGGCGGCCGCGGGAGACCGGGTCATCGCCCTCGGCCGGGTGCCGGACTGCGATCTGCGCGGTCTCTATGAGGGGGCATCGGCATTTGTCTTCGCGGCGTTACACGAGGGCTTTGGCATTCCCCCGCTTGAGGCGATGCGGTTAGGTGTGCCGGTGATTTGCGCGCGGCGCGGGGCGATGCCGGAGATCCTGGGCGATGCACCGCTTTGGTTCGACCCTCATGATGAAGGGGAGATTGCGCGCGCGCTGAGAGGGTATTTGTACCTTGATAGAGAAATGCGTAGAAAACGCGTCGGATTAGGGCAAAAACAAGCGGAGAAATATTGCTGGCGCGAAAGCGCACTTACTATGGCACAGGTCGTGGCGGAGATGTTGCACGGGCTGGCTCCACGAAAGGAAGTCGCTCAAGCTAGCGGCCTTAAATTGAGCGTGCGTCCCATTGAGCCGTTATTCTAGTATTAATCCGTTTTTGAAAAACGCGTCTTTGATCTGTTTGAGGGTATCGGCGTCTTGCAACTTCCAGGCCGTTAGATTGCTCAGCGCAAAAAGGCGGGGGGGTGCGGTATCGATAATATGCAAATCTTGATCAAAAAACGTCCCAAGGTGGGGGAAGCCACTAGATCGAAAACCTTTCATCCAACGTCGATTGATCAGGGAGTTGCCATCAGGCGCAATCTCTAAGGCTTTCATAATTTCAGGCCGATGACTCGGTGGCGCGTTGTTCAAAAGCGGTTGCGCCCATGCTGTCTCAAGTCCGAGAAAGACCACACAAATCGTGGGTGTATAAGCAATACCGTGAGATACGCTAGCCGCGGGGTCGTAATGGTATTCTTCGCAGCTAACATTCCTCTGGCGTACCAAGTCTTCGGCGAGTGTAAGTAAATCCTCATATTTGCGCCGCAGGCCTGTCAGCCCACTACCCTCGTTTTTGAGCATTGTAAGGCCCACGTTGTGGATCTGGTCCTCCGTTTGGACGAAGAATGATGCTAGATCAGCGCCGATCATGTCTCTTTCACAGGTTTTCCGGACACTTCGCTTCAATTGCGCGCCCTTCGGTGCTTTATCCAATGCTATGAAAGCTTTTCGACAATTTTGTACCTGCCTTGCATCCAGCGGCGCATATGCGTTTGCAAAAACGATGATGTTTTCCACCTGTCGTGCGAGCAGGGGGGCGAGGCCGAGGTTGTCCTCATGGCCCCCGTCACCGTGCGCCCATTCCTTCTGATAAATATTCCCCTTCTCGGCGAAAAGTTTGATTTCGTCCCCGACAGCTTGATCTATCGGCGTATAATGTTCCGGAAAGCCGAAGTTTGAAAGTAATCCCTGAACCACTGGCAAATTTACGAAGGTCTCGACAGGGGCAGCGCCGGAAATGGCGGCCATATTAGAAAGAGAGAAATTTAATCGTGACCGATCTATACGGGCACCATACTGCGGAAGTTTTAATAAAAGCACGGTCTCTTCGCCGACGGTTTCAACACGATGGGTCACGTGATCGTACCCATGCGATTCAACAAAGCCTCCGCCAACGCCTACACCATCGTCATAGGGGAAACGCCGCACCGGCATACCGGTATATAGCGGTGTCATTTCCATCCGGAACTTATTCTGGGGATTGATGGCAATCCTTTGGGTTGACAGCGTGCCGCCAACTATCAAATAGGGCCTGTCGCGCTCGACATAGTGCACCTCGGTCGGGGGGCGATTTTTTCGACTTGATCGGATGCGATCCTCATCAATGCGGCGCCACGTGAATAGACTGTCAGGGTCCGACGGCTTGGTGCGCCCCAATCCAAAGGGTTCGAGATAGATTTTGCCCAAAGTCTCGGAATAGGATTCGTCAAACCGACCTGTCTTCCACGCCTTGAACATTTTCCGGGTAACGTTTGCGCGTCCGATCGCGCCCAACATGCTTCCCGGCGCGAAGCCCGGGATGCTATTCACATCAGTCCCTTTGTTTTTGGCTAAAGTGATGATTTGCGGCAGCACTTTCCCCAAAGCCGCGGGAGAGTAATACTTTCCGAGAAAAAGGTCCTCGGCGCAATATACGTTACTGGATGGTGCGCAATGTTCCTTGAGGTAAGTATAGGGTATCGCAGTCCAGCTGCCGCCAGAGATCGCGGAGATATAGCGAATTTTCTCTATCCAACCCAGATTATGCAACGCGCGCAACTGCCCGAGTGCCGCAGGCGCCGCACGGTTGCCGCCGCCTTGGAATGCGACGCCGAACGAAGCACGACTTCGGCGAAAAGCATCATCTTGCATTTCAGGATAGTCGACGCCCCGATCAGGTGTTTTCCAATACTGAGCTGAGAAACAGGTTTCGCACGCGCCCTCGGCGAATACGGCCGAACTTAACACGGTATTCGAAAACATGAATACTCCGGAGAAAGCTATAGCCTTTAGAAGGCGTTTTCTAAGTAAGCGGTAGCTGGACAGCACCATCCACTTAGCTTGACGGTTTGAAGTTCCACGGGAGCAGATCGTCGAGGCGACTTTGCGGATGACCATTGGCGATCGCTGTCAGGGTTGTCTTGAGATAGGCGA
>NZ_SZNL01000039.1:0-6593 GCF_005068605.1 Sulfitobacter sp. 15WGC
CGGATCTTCTCCTCCGCCGAGTAGGTCTGGCGGGTCTTGCGGCGGATCTTTTTGACCAGCTTGTCAGCTGCGTCTTTCGATGTTCCGGGCTTCTTGTTCATCTTCGCTCCTTAAAGGCTACGATGAACCAGAAACCCTCCGTTGTTTAAATCCTCAAATCTGTCCCAAAGGTGCTGACGTCAGACAGCAATGAGGGGCATGAGGAGGCGCTCTTTGCCCGCGACAATGCCGCCTATCGCGATACCAAACTGTCGGCCTATGCAATCATGGCCAAGGCCAGCGCGATCCACTACATGGGGCTGCGCTTCGTGCAGGTCGTGGTAATAGTCGCAGGGGCGGGATTTGTGCTCCAAGGATCGCTCAGCACCGGGGGCTTTGTCGGCTTTCTGTTGCTGGTCAGCGTCTTTTCCCGACCGCTGGAAAAAATTGCCGCCGTGATCGAGACTTACCCCCGCGGCATTGCGGGGTTTCAACGCTATACCGAATTGCTGGAGACCGAGCGCGACGTCGCCGACGGGCCCGAGGCGCGCGCCGTGACCATCACCCAAGGCACCGTGTGCTTCGAGGACGTCTCTTTCGCCTATGACAGCCCGCTGCCGATCCTGCATGGGATAAGCCTGACCGTGAACGCCGGAGAGACCGTCGCGTTTGTCGGCCCCTCGGGCGCGGGCAAGACCACGCTTCTGGCGCTGCTGCCGCGGTTCTACACCCCCTCGGGCGGGCGGATCACCATCGACGGCGTTGATATTGCGGATATGACGCTGGAGAGCCTGCGCTCGCAGATTGGGCTCGTGTCTCAGGATGTGTTCCTGTTCGGCTCCACCTTGCGGGAAAATATCCTCTATGGGAAATTGGATGCCACGGCGGCGGAACTTGAAGCCGCGGTTGAGAATGCCCAGTTGAGCACGCTGGTGGCCGCCTTGCCCGAAGGCTTGGAAACCATCGCAGGCGAAAGGGGCGTGATGCTGTCGGGCGGGCAAAAGCAGCGTGTCGCCATCGCCCGGGCTTTCCTGAAGAACCCGCCGGTGCTGATACTGGACGAAGCCACCTCTGCCCTCGACCGTGAGACGGAGAGGGACATTCAAGCGGCGCTCCTGCGGCTGTCACAGGGGCGCACGACCCTGATCATCGCCCATCGTTTGGAGACGGTTCAACATGCCGATCAGATCGTTGTCATGGATGCCGGGCGCAAGGTCGAGACTGGGACGCACGACAGTCTTTGCAGGCGCAACGGGCTATATTCGCGGCTGACGGGAGGGGTGTGACCGGAACGAAAAAGGGAGCGCCTGTCAGTCCCGTGCCTTTTCCAACAAAGCAACCAGCTCACGAAACTTCTGACGCTGTTCTTCCCGATCGCCAGAGAGGATCGCCTCTTCCATACAGTGGTTGGCATGATCTTCGATCACCAAGCGCTCCACGGCGCGCAGGGCCGAGCGGACGGCGGCGGTTTGCACCAGCACATCGACGCAATAGCGCCCTTCTTCGACCATCCGCGTGACGCCGCGCAATTGCCCTTCCAAGCGCGCCAGCCGCTTGAGGATCGCTGCCTTGTTTTGCTTTGCTTCCACGTTTGATGCCTCCACCTATCGGAACTAAGACGACCGTCGCCGGTTAACATACCACAGGGGGGTATCTGGGCCGCCTCACTCGCATTCTGCCGGCGCGTTACAAGGGCCCGCATTGGCTCTGGCGATCATAGCCTCCCCGGCCCTTGATTGCCACGGTGCCAAAACGCATCGCGCATGAAGTTGATAAAGGAGACACCCATGTCCTATTGGCGTTTCGCCGCAATGATCGCGACCTCGACCATCGTGATGTTTGGCCTGATGTACCTCAACACCTACGCGTTCGAACATGTCTTCTTCAGTGAAACGCGGACCTATATGGCGCTGTTGATGGGGGCCGTGATGGCGGTCATCATGCTTAGTTTCATGTTGTCGATGTATTCGAACAAAGCCATCAACATCGCCATCTATATCGGCTCCATTGTGGTTTTCGCGCTCACCCTATGGCTGGTCCGCAGCCAAGTCACCGTGGGCGACACCAGCTATATGCGCGCCATGATTCCGCACCATTCGATCGCAATCATGACCTCTGAGCGGGCTGAACTTTCCGACCCGCGTGTGCGCAAACTGGCCGATGACATCATTGCGGCACAGCGCAAGGAAATTGCCGAGATGCGCAGTCTGATCGCCGATATCGAAGAGAACGGCGATGCGGTCGACCCGGAGCTTGGCAAAGAAGAAGGCGCGGCGGAGGTCGGCACGGTGGAAGAGGCTCTGTCTTCGGCCGAGGTGGCCGCGGTCGACCCGGCGGCATTGACCGCAGAGGATGTAGACAGCTTGCTCGGCGCTGAGGCCACCTGTCAGTTCAGCCGCACCAACGAAGGCGATCCGAGCCTCGTGATGGCGGGCACCACCGGGGGCATTAAACTGTCCGGCACCTTGATCGAAATGCAATCCAATGAGACCATTGACCAAGCCGCCCTTGCCGATGGTGCGGGCTTCACCGCTGATGGCGTCGACGTAACCGTTGTCCCCCTCGCCGGGGCGGAGTGGACCGATACGGACGGCGACCTGAGCCGCTCGGAAGCCGAGTTAAAATTCCACCTCGACCGTGGACTGACCGTTGGCTACCGCGGGTTCTTGGACTGCAGGAGCGAGATATAACGGGTTCAGGGGGAGGCAGGTCAAGTTGGCCGGGCCTCCCCCCCCTTAGGTCCTCTGCCGTGGTAGAGGGGCCTGAGAATTTAATTGCCATCCTTCCAGCGCTGGACGCGTTGACAGACTTGGCCACATGGGACACTCCTATTTCCCATGCGTCCTTTGGCAAACATATCATACCTCTGTCGCGCCCTGCTTGGCGTGATTTTGGCCTGTGGTTTGTTGCTGCTGCCGCCCTCATCGGTACATGCCCAAAGCGGCATGCATGACAGCGCGCAAGCGCTGCATCACTCTGACGATCATGAGGCGGCAGCGCCTGCGGCGCAGCAAGACGTGGCGCAATCCGAGCATCTGGACCTGTCAGAGGAACTCGACGGCGAACCTTGCTGCGGGGGCATCTGCCTTACGGCAGCGCTCAATGCCTCGCAGAATTCCAGGATTTCCGATCTGCGGTCCGTCCAATTCACCCGCGTTTCCCGGTCCGTCGTTTCGGGCCAGCCTTCCCGCCAGTTGCGCCCGCCGCGCGTCTGAGTTGATCCCGGCCCGAAGACGGCCTTCCCATCCGCAGTGTGCTGCTGCGGGTTAGATCACCTCATTCTCAGGCAAATACCAATGAAACGACCACTGATCGCAGGGACCATGTCCCTGACCCTTGGCGCATGTGCCACGGCGCTTCCGCCCCTTCCTGACGTCACCGCCGCCTATGTTCAGCACCCCACGCCGCTGCCCAATGTCGCCGCCATGACCGCCGCCGACAATAGCGCGCGCGGCAGCGTTGCGCCGACCGCCGAGCAGCCCTTCGCGGGCTACCGGCGCCGCGGCGTTGTCGCGCCGCTCGACTGGCGGCGGCTCAATGCCGAACAGGCCCCGATGCAGGGGATGAACCACTGATGCGCTGGAAATTGAAAACCGCCGCCGTCATCACTCCGCTGATCCTGGGCGCCTGCACGACAACCGACCTGCCGGTAAGTTTCTCGGCCCGTGATGCTGGCTTTGCCACTGTCGAGGCGCGCACCTCCAAAGCCATCGGCAAGCGCACCGTATGGGCACAGTCGCAGGCCGAGACCGCGGCCACCTCCAAACAGGTGCGCGCCATGGTGCAGGGCAAAACCATCAATGCCGAAACCGCCGTGCAGGTCGCGCTTTTGAACAACAAAGGGCTTCAGGCGTCCTATGCGCAGATCGGCCTATCGGCGGCAGAGGTATGGCAACAGTCCACGCCTGAGAACCCGGTCGTGTCCATCGGTCTATTGGGCATCGGTGCGCCCGAGGTGGGACTGTATCGTGCTTTAGAAAGCATGATTGCCGTGAACCTGCTGGATGCCCGCACCCGCAAACAGCGTATCGCGGTAGCCGAGGCAGAGTTCCAGCACGCCCAGATGCAGGCGGTGAGCGATACGCTGGCTCTGGCCAATGAGACGCGGGAGGCTTGGATCAATGCCGTCGCCGCCTTCGAGACGGTCAGCTACCTGAAACGGGCCTCGGTCACCACCGATGCCTCGGCGGAACTGGCGCAGCAATTGGGCAAGACCGGCGCGCTCAACAAAGCCGCGCAGGCCCGCGAGCAGGCGTTCAATGCAGAAATGGCGGGGCGATTGGCACAGGCGCGGCTGGATGCGCAATTGGCCAAAGAGCAACTGACCCGTCTCATGGGGCTCTGGGGGCAGGACGTGGCCTATTACGTTCCCGATGCCCTGCCGCGCGTGCCGAATACGGTCAGGGGCCACGGGGGCATCGAGCGGCTGGCGCTGGCCAACCGGGTCGACCTCGAAGTCGCACGGCTGGGGCTCGCCGCCACGGCGAAAGCCTATGGCTTGACCGATGCCACCCGCACGTTGACCGATCTCGAAGTCATCGCCGGGTTGGAAATCGAGCGCGAGGAGGAGAATGGCGAAATCGAGACCAGCGCCTCCCCGCAGGTCGAGTTCGAGTTCGTCATTCCGATCTTCGACAGTGGCAAGGCACGGCTGCGCAAGGCTGAGCTAGGCTATCTTCGAGCCGCCAATGTCCTCGCGGAACGCGCGGTGAATGTGCGCTCCGAAGCGCGGGCGGCGGCCACGGCCTACCGCTCAAGCCATCAGATCGCCCGGCATTACGCGGATGTCGTGCTGCCCCTGCGCCGCACGATTGATGATGAGGCGCTGCTCAGCAACAACGGCATGATCACCAGCACCTTCGACCTACTCAACGACGCCCGCGAGAAGATCGCGAGCCAGCTTGAGGCATCCAGCGCCAAACGTGACTTCTGGCTGGCCTCGGCCGGGCTGACGGCCGCGATCTACGGCGGCGGTAGCGGCGGCGCGGGTGCCGAAGGAGAGACCCAAATCGCCGCCGGTGGCGGCGCTGGACATTGAGACAAGGAAGCAATCAGATGATGAACAGACGTCAACTGCTGGGGGCCGGCGCTGCGGGTGCAACGCTCGTGTCCTCCAAAGCTTGGGGCCAGACCCTCAACATGGGCTTGCCCGAGGCCGCTGTCATGGACAGCGCGGCGACCCAAGCCCCGACCCGCCCCACCTCGGGGCCGGATTACAACCCCGTGGTCACACTCAACGGCTGGACCCTGCCGCACCGGATGAACAACGGCGTGAAGGAGTTCCACCTCGTCGCCGAACCGGTCGAGCGGGAGCTGGCCGATGGGATGGTCGCGCGGCTCTGGGGCTACAACGGCCAATCGACCGGCCCGACCATCGAGGCGGTCGAGGGCGACCGGGTGCGCATCTATGTCACCAACCGCTTGCCCGAACATACGACGATCCATTGGCACGGGCTGATCCTGCCCTCGGGGATGGACGGCGTTGGCGGGCTCAGCCATCCCGGCATCCCGCCGGGCAAGACCTTTGTCTATGAGTTCGACCTGACCAAATCGGGCACCTTCATGTATCACCCGCACGGCGATGAGATGGTGCAGATGGCCATGGGCATGATGGGCATGTTCGTGGTCCACCCCAAAGATCCGGACTTCATGCGCGTGGATCGGGACTTCCTGATCATGCTCAATGCCTTCGACATCGACCCGGGCACCTACATCCCGAAAATCATGACAATGACGGATTTCAACCTCTGGACCTGGAACAGCCGCATCTTCCCGGACATCGACCCGCTGGTGGTCAACCGGGGCGACAGGGTGCGCGTGCGCGTCGGCAACCTGACGATGACCAACCACCCAATCCACATGCATGGCTACGACTTCAAGGTCACCTGCACCGATGGCGGCTGGGTGCCGGAATCGGCGCAATGGCCCGAGGTTTCGATCGACATCCCCGTGGGCGCCATGCGCGCCTATGAGTTCGTGGCCGACCATCTGGGTGACTGGGCGATCCACTGCCACAAGTCGCATCACACGATGAATGCGATGGGGCACGACGTGCCCACGCTCATCGGCACCAACAGCACCCAGATGACCCGGCAGGTCCGCAGGGTGCAGCCCGAATTCATGCCCATGGGCACGGCGGGCATGGCGGATATGGGCGAAATGTCGATGCCGCTGCCCGACAACACCGTGCCGATGATGGCCGGTTGGGGGCCGCATGGTCCGCTGGAGATGGGCGGCATGTTCTCGGTCGTGAAGGTGCGCGAGGGCATCGACGCGGACGATTACGAAGACCCCGGCTGGTACGAAAACCCGCCCGGCACCGAGGCGTATGAATGGACGGGCGAACTGCCTGACTTTGCGCAGAACCACAGTGCGAAAACCCAGATCACGCCGAAACCGACCTCCGAGGGCTAAGCGGCCCTCGGACTGCAACGACAACCAAAGGATACAGGAAACCACATGAACAAACTTCTTCTTTCAACCGCCCTTAGGGTCAGGATGCATTGATTTCGGTCTCTCTGCATGATTCACGGCTCGGAAAAGGAGTGGTGACATGAGTGAACTTTTCTGGCTGACCGATGAGCAAATGGGCAAACTTGCGCCTTTCTTCCCGA